>CAMWRI010000017.1 GCA_947176585.1 uncultured Porphyromonadaceae bacterium | reverse complement strand
TCTACGGCCTCGGTGCCGACGGTACCGTAGGTGCCAACAAGAACTCCGTGAAGATTATCGGCGACAACACCAACAAGTATTGCCAGGCCTACTTCTCGTACGACTCCAAGAAGAGCGGCGGTTTCACATGCTCGCACCTGCGCTTCGGCGATGAGCCCATCCGCTCCACCTATCTGGTGAACACGCCTAACTTCGTGGCTTGCCACGTTCAGGCATATCTGCACCTCTACGACGTGACCCGCGGCCTGCGCGACGGCGGCACATTCCTGCTCAACACCATCTGGGAGGGCGAGGAACTGGCCAAGAACCTGCCCAACAAGGTTAAGCGCTACTTCGCCAAGCACAACATCACGCTCTACTATATCAACGCCACCAAGATCGCTCAGGAAATCGGTCTGGGCAACCGCACCAACACCATCCTGCAGAGCGCCTTCTTCCGCATCACCGAGGTTATCCCCGTTGATCTGGCTGTGGAGCAGATGAAGAAATTCATCGTGAAGAGCTACGCCAAGAAGGGCGAGAACATCGTGAACATGAACTATCAGGCCGTGGACCGCGGCGGCGAGTACAAGAAACTCGACATCGACCCCGCATGGGCCGAGCTCCCCGACGATCCCAAGCCCCATGTGGACGAGCCCGAATTCATCAGCCGCGTTGTTCGCCCCATCAACGCACAGGACGGCGACCTTCTCACTGTGAAGGACTTCATCGCCAATCCCGACGGCACGTGGCAGCAGGGCACCGCAGCTTATGAGAAGCGCGGCGTGGCAGCTTTCGTGCCCGAATGGCTCGAAGAGAACTGTATCCAGTGCAACAAGTGTGCCTACGTTTGCCCCCACGCCGCCATCCGTCCCTTCCTGCTCGACGAGAAGGAAATGGCCGGTGCTCCCTTCGCCGAAGATAAGACTCAGGCAGCCATGGGCCCCGCTCTCAAGGGCCTCCGCTTCATCCAGGCCGTCGATGTGCTCGACTGTCTCGGCTGCGGCAACTGCGTGGACGTTTGCCCCGGCAAGAAGGGCGTGAAGGCTCTCGAAATGAAGCCTCTCGAAACTCAGCTCGACGTGCAGAAGGACTGGGATTACTGCGTGGCCCACGTTGCCAGCAAGCAGAACCTCGTCGACATCAAGCAGATGGTTAAGAACAGCCAGTTCGCCACCCCGCTGTTTGAATTCTCCGGCGCTTGCTCGGGCTGCGGCGAAACTCCCTACGTGAAACTTATATCCCAGCTCTTCGGCGACCACGAAATGGTGGCCAACGCTACCGGTTGCTCGTCGATCTACTCCGGCTCCGTACCCTCCACGCCCTACACCAAGGACGCTACCGGTCATGGTCCCGCATGGGCAAACTCGCTCTTCGAGGACTTCGCCGAGTTCGGTCTGGGTATGAAGATTGCCACCGAGAAGATGCGTGGACGTCTTGCCGACATCATGACGCAGATGCAGAGCTGCGACTGCTGCAGCGACGAAATCAAGGCTCTCGCCGCGCAGTGGCTCTCCAGTCCCGACAGCGCTACAGTTACCCGCGAGGTGGCCGACAAGCTCGTGCCCCTCTGCGAGGCATGCGGCTGCGATCTGTGCAAGGCTCTGCTCGACCTCAAGGGCTATCTCGTGGCCCGCTCGCAGTGGATTATCGCCGGCGACGGTGCCGCCTACGACATCGGCTTCGGCGGCCTTGACCACGTGCTCGCTTCCGGCAAGAACGTGAATGTGCTCGTTGTCGACACCGAGGTGTACTCCAACACCGGCGGCCAGGCCTCCAAGTCCACGCCCATGGGTGCTATCGCCAAGTTTGCCGCCGCGGGCAAGCGCGTGCGCAAGAAAGACCTCGGCCTCATCGCCTCCACCTACGGCTACGTGTATGTGGCTCAGGTGGCCATGGGTGCCGACCAGGCCCAGACCCTCAAGGCTATCCGCGAGGCAGAGGCCTACGACGGTCCTTCGCTGATCATCGCCTACGCTCCCTGTATCGCCCATGGCCTGAAAGCCGGCATGGGCCACTCGCAGGCCGAGGAAGAAAAGGCAGTTGCCTGCGGTTACTGGCACCTCTGGCGCTACAATCCCGCTCTCGAAGAAGAAGGCAAGAACCCCTTCACCCTCGACAGCAAGCAGCCCGACTGGAGCAAGTTCGACGACTTCCTCAAGGGCGAGGTGCGCTATGCTTCGGTTCAGAAGATGTATCCCGCCGAGGCTGCCGAGCTCTTCGCCGCCGCCAAGGCCAACGCCCAGTGGCGCTACAACAACTACTGCCGTCTCGCACGCGAGCAGTGGGGTGTAGCCGGCGAAACCGCCGAATAATCCGCATCACAGCAAATTATCCTATTATCGCCCCCGCTATTTTTAGCGGGGGCGATTTTGTTTATTTGCTGCGAATTGCGTAACTTTGCACATTGAAAGAAAATCCAATAGCGTATGCAGAAAATCAGGAACATAGCCATTATCGCGCACGTCGACCATGGCAAGACCACACTCGTGGACAAAATGCTGCTTGCCGGCCATCTTTTTCGTGAGAACCAGAATGCCGGCGAACTCATCCTCGACAACAATGATCTTGAGCGCGAGCGCGGTATAACGATCCTTTCAAAGAATGTTTCCATTAACTACAAAGACTACAAAATCAATATTATAGATACCCCCGGACACGCCGACTTCGGCGGCGAGGTGGAGCGTGTGCTCAATATGGCCGACGGCTGTCTGCTACTGGTGGATGCCTTCGAGGGCCCCATGCCTCAGACACGCTTCGTGCTCCAGAAGGCCATCCAGATAGGCCTCAAGCCCGTGGTGGTGGTCAACAAGGTGGACAAGCCCAACTGCCGCCCGGAAGAAGTGCAGGAAATGGTTTTCGACCTCATGTTCAGCCTCGACGCCACGGAAGACCAGCTCAATTTTCCCACGCTCTTCGGCTCGGCCAAGAACGGCTGGATGAGCACCTCGCACGACAAGCCCACCGACAATATCCTGCCTCTGCTCGACGCTATCATAGAATACATCCCCGAGCCAAAGGTGCTCGAGGGCGACGCCCAGATGCTCATCACTTCGCTTGATTTCTCCAATTATGTGGGCCGAATCGCTATTGGCCGTGTGCATCGCGGCACCCTGCGCGAAGGCCAGGAAATAGCACTGTGCAAGCGCGATGGCAGTGTGGTGAAGCAGCGCATCAAGGAACTGCACACCTTCGAGGGCATGGGCCGCAAGCGCGTGGAGAGCGTGAGCTCCGGCGATATCTGCGCCCTCGTTGGCATCGAAGGCTTTGAAATCGGCGACACCGTGGCTGATGCGGCCAATCCCGAGCCGCTCCCCCGAATCGCTATCGACGAGCCTACTATGTCGATGACCTTCACTATCAACGACAGCCCCTTCTTCGGGCGCGACGGCAAGTATGTGACCTCCCGCCATATAGGCGACCGCCTGACTCGCGAGCTCGACCGCAATCTCGCTCTCCGCGTCAGGAAGGCCGATCACGAGGATATCTGGACCGTCTCGGGCCGCGGTGTGCTTCATCTCTCGGTGCTCATCGAGACAATGCGCCGCGAGGGCTACGAGCTCCAGGTGGGTCAGCCGCAGGTGATTGTCAAGGAAATCGACGGAGTGAAATGCGAGCCCGTGGAGCTACTCACGATCAATGTCACTGAGGAGTACGCCTCGAAGATAATCGATATGGTCACGCGCCGTAAGGGCGATATGGTGAGCATGACCGCACAAGGCGACCGCGTGCACATCGAATTCCACATTCCATCGCGCGGTATCATCGGATTACGCAACAACGTGCTCACGGCTTCGGCCGGCGAGGCTATCATGGCCCACCGCTTCCTTGAATATCAGCCTTGGAAGGGCGATATCGAGCGTCGCACAAACGGTTCGCTCATCGCCATGGAAGCAGGCACGGCCTATGCCTATGCCATCGACAAGCTGCAGGACCGCGGCCGCTTCTTCATCTTCCCGCAGGAAGAGGTTTATGCCGGACAGGTTGTGGGCGAGAATGCCAAGGACAACGATATCGTGGTGAACGTGACAAAGAGCAAGAAGCTCACCAATATGCGCGCCAGCGGCGCCGACGACAAGGCCCGCATCGTGCCTCCCGTTGTGTTCAGCCTTGAAGAAGCCCTCGAATATATCAAGGAGGACGAGTATGTTGAGGTGACGCCCCATCATCTGCGCCTGCGCAAGATTATTCTCGACGAGCTCGAGCGCAAGCGCGCCAATCGATAAGCAACAACCGTTCCGGCCACATGTTCAGCATCTGCTACAGAGGACGCATCGTGGAGTATAATCGCCCGGTGGTGATGGGCATTATCAATGCCTCGCCAGACTCCTTCTATGCCGGTGCCCGCGGAGTGGTGCCGGCAGATGCGGCGCATATGGCTCTCAGGATGCTTGAGCAGGGAGCGGACATAATTGATATAGGAGCATGCTCCACTCGCCCCGGTGCAGAAGTGCCGGACGCGGCGGAAGAGTGGGGGCGCCTCCGGCCGGTACTCGAGCAAGTAAGGTATGCCGTGGGCGCGGAAGCCGTTGTGAGTGTCGACACATTCCGTGCTTCAGTGGCGCGTAGCGCTGTTGAGACGGGTATGGCCGATATGGTGAACGATGTTGCGGGAGCCATGCTCGACCCTGAAATGATCGATACTGTGGCCGATCTTCGTGTGCCTTATGTGCTCACCCACATGCGCGGTACTCCTGCCACTATGCAGCACTTCACCGAGTATGGCCCAGACGGCGTGGCTGCCGTGGTGCTCCGTGAGCTTGCCGCTACTCTCGACCGCCTCACACTCGCCGGCGTGGCCGACGTGGTTGTGGATCCGGGCTTCGGTTTCGCCAAGACTATGGAGCAGAATTATGCTTTGCTTGCGGCTCTCCCGGCTTTTGTTGAAGCACTGGGGCGCCCCGTGCTCGCCGGCCTTTCGCGCAAGTCGATGATCACCCGCCTGCTGGGCATCCCCGCCGAAGATGCTTTGCCCGCCACCGCGGCGCTCAATATGGCCGCTCTGGAGCGCGGCGCGTCGATTCTGCGCGTGCACGACGTGGCCGAGGCCGTGCAGGTTGTGAAAATGTTTGATACCCTGAAAAATACATCCGTATGCCCGACTTTGGAATAAAGGACATATTCGACATCGTGATAGTGGCATCGCTGCTCTATTACATTTACAAGCTCATGAAAGAGAGCGGCACGCTCAATATTTTCTACGGCGTGATGGCTTTCATCGTGGTGTGGGTGATAGCGTCGGAGATTATCGGCATGCGGCTTACGGGCACGATTCTCGACAAGTTCATGAGCATTGGTCTGCTCATCCTCGTGATATTGTTTCAAGACCAGATCAAGCGCTTCCTCGTGCAGCTGGGCAGCCACCGCAATTTCCAGTTCCTGCGCCGGATTTTCCACCACACAGTTGACTCCGACGGAGCCGACAGCGAGGCCACGCACCGCCGTGTGCTCGCCGTGGTATATGCCTGCATGAGCATGGCAAAGAGCAAGACCGGCGCACTCATCGTGGTGCAGGGCGCGATGCCGCTGGAGGAGTATGCCAAGACTGGCGATATAATCGACGCCCGCATCAATACCCGCCTTATCGAAAACATATTTTTCAAGAACTCGCCGCTGCACGACGGCGCCATGATCGTGGCCGGCCACCGCATAGAAGCGGCCGGATGCATTCTGCCCGTGAGCCACGACAGCGATGTGCCCCGTTCGCTGGGTCTGCGCCACCGCTCGGCGCTGGGTATAGCCCAAGCCACTGATGCAATGGCCATTGTGGTGAGTGAAGAAACGGGCTATATATCCGTGGCGCATCGCGGGCAGCTCCAGACGCGCCTCAGCTCCACCGAGCTTGAGCATCGTCTGACATCGTTCACTTCCAGCGAAGGCGCCAACACCTTGTGATACCGCATTATATCATACATATCATACTTATCATTCCTTTCCGAACATATGAAACATCGTATTCTCACCGCCTGCATCAGCGCCTTAGCGGCTACTGCGGCATGGGCTGCTCAGGAAGCTCGCTTCGATACTTTCCCAACATACGACGGCGACGACCTTGAGCTTAAAGTGGACGCTGCCGGCACGCATTTCACGCTTTGGTCGCCCGAGGCTCAGGCCGCCCGAGTGTATCTCTACAATACCGACCGGAACAGTGCTCCATTCGACACCCTCGACATGGCTCGCGGCGATCGCGGCACTTGGCGCGCATCAGTGCCCGGACAGCTTTATGGTAAGTTCTACACATTTTCCATCCTTCATGACGGTATCTGGCTCGATGAAACACCCGGTGTGTGGGCGAAGGCGGTTGGAACCAACGGTAAGCGCGCCGCGATCATTGACCTTGCAGCCACAAATCCCGAGGGGTGGGGTGCCGACCGTGGTCCGGCTCTCGACAATATCACTGATGCCGTGATCTATGAAATGCATCACCGCGACATGAGCATGCACCCGTCCTCCGGTATAGTGCGCAAGGGTAAATTCCTGGCTCTTACGGAGCAGGGCACAAAGTCGCCTCAGGGTGAAACCACCGGTATAGATCACCTCAAGGAGTTGGGCGTGACCCATGTGCACATTCTCCCCAGCTACGATTATAACAGCGTGGACGAGGCGAATCTGCCTGCTAATACCTACAACTGGGGTTATGATCCTCAGAACTACAACGCTCCCGAGGGCAGCTACAGCACCGATCCCGCCGATCCCGCTGCCCGCATCAGCGAGATGAAGCGCATGATCAAGGCGCTGCATGATGCCGGGATAGGCGTGGTGATGGATGTGGTGTATAACCACACGGCCGAGAACGACGGCTCCAACTTTTCACTTACCGCTCCCGGCTATTACTACCGCCACAATCCAGACGGCAGCTATAGCGATGCCAGCGGATGTGGCAACGAAACGGCCTCGGATCGTAAGCAGATGAGCGATTTTATCGTGAACTCCGTGAAATACTGGGCAAAGGAATACCATATCGACGGTTTCCGTTTTGACCTGATGGCTATTCACGACATTGAGACCATGAACCGCGTTGCGGCGGAACTCAAGAAAATCAATCCCTCCATATTCGTATACGGCGAGGGTTGGACGGCGGGCTCTTCGCCTCTCGATGCCGAAAGACGCGCCCTCAAAGAAAACGTGGCCCGGATGGAGGGCGTGGCTGTGTTCTCCGACGATATCCGCGATGCCGTTAAAGGCCATTACAGCAACGCCGCCGACCGCGGGTTCGCCACCGGCAAGCCCGGTAATGAGGAAACGGTGAAGATCGGCATCGTGGGATCCACAGCCCATCCCCAAGTGGATTATAGCAAAGGCAACAACTCGCGATTTGCCTACGCATCCTCGCCTGCGCAGATTATCAACTATGTGTCGTGCCACGACGATTTGATGCTCACGGATAAGCTGGCCGCATCCATGCCCGGCAGCACTCCGGAGCAGCGGAAGCGCGCCGCACGCCTGGCCCAGACAATAGTATTTACCTCTCAGGGTACGCCATTCCTCTGGAGCGGGGAGGAGATTTTCCGCGATAAAAAAGGTGTGCACAACTCCTACAAGTCGCCAGACAGTATCAACGCCATCGACTGGAACCTCAAGCACGAAAACCGCGCGCAGTTCGATTATTACCGCGAGCTCATAGCCCTGCGCAAAGCTCATCCGGCTTTCCGTATGACCGATGCGGCCGAGATTGCACGCAATATCGTGTTCGACAAGGTGGAGCAGCCCAATCTCATAAGCTATTCCATCCTCAATCACGCCAACGGTGATGAATGGAGTGAGATCAAGCTCATATTCAACGGCAGCGACGAAGCTGCCGCCGTGAAGGTGCCCCGCGGCAACTGGACCGTTATAGCACGCGACGGAGAGCTAAAGGCTGCCGGCCTCGGAACCTCGTGCGGAGGCAATCTTGAGGTAGCGCCGGTCTCGGCTCTGATTCTGGCAAGATAAGTCAAAAGCACGCTTACGCAACGCGGGCCGCAACACATTCAGGTGATGCGGCCCGCGTAGTCTTCAGATCAAAATCAGGCGTTGATTTTCGTGAGCAGGAGCTTTGTGCATTCGGGAGCGTACACTGCGTGCACCGTATTTGGTGTCATGCGGATGAACTGGCCGGCTTCGAGGCGATGGTCAGTGCCTTCAACCTTGAATACCACTGCGCCTTCGAGAACCTGCACGAGCACATCGTCGGGAGCTTTATGCTCTGCAATCACTACTTCCTTGTCAAGAGCAAGCACGGTGATTGAGCCGTTGGCATTGTTCACAACCTGCAGGCTGTTGATCTGATCTTTACTGTAGTCGACCTTACGTGCAAGGTCCATGGGGGTGTTGTTTTCGAGTTTGCTGTCCATAACTTTATGCTTTAGTCATTTTCTACAGCATCAACGCGGCAGCCGCCCCTGTGGTTCTACCTTTGGGATTATTTCACATTACGAAAGGATTCGTAGCACATTCTTCGCCCACAGTGGTGGATGGGCCGTGGCCGGGTAGTACCAGCGTATCGGCGGGGAGTGTGAGCAGCTTGTTGCGCACGTTTTCAACGAGCTGCCGGGAGTTGCCGCCGGGCAGATCTGTGCGCCCGATAGAGCTGCGGAAAAGACTGTCGCCGGTGAGCACTATATTCTCCTGCGAGCAATAAAGAGCTATACCGCCCGGGCTGTGGCCGGGCACGGTGATGACGGTGAACTCATATTCGCCCACCATGATTTTATAGCCGTCGGTAAGGTCGATGCTTGCACGTACGGCCTCACTTTCGGGCAGATAGATGCCGAATCGAGTGGCCTGACCCACTATCGACACACCCAGAATGGCATCCGCTGCCGATGCAGCTATGGGCGCGTCGTAGAGGCGGCTCAGCGCATTGGCTCCCACGCAGTGGTCGAGATGCATGTGGGTGAGCACAATCATCTTTACATTCAAGCGGTTGCCTGCGATGTAGTCTTCGATTTGGCTGCATTCCCTGGGAGTGATCATTCCGGGATCTACCACGATGGCGTCGCGTGAATCCGTGTCGCACACCACGTATGTGTTTTCCTGAAAAGGATTGAAAACGAAGGTCTTGATGTTGAGCATGGGGGATATATCAGAATGGTACGTAAATCAGTTTCTTGGTGTCGAAGCAGGGTTCGGGCACGAATTCCTGCAGGTCGTATTCAAGTACGGGGCGCTTGGTGGCCGATGTCTCGTCTTCGAGGTCGCCGCCTTTCAGACAAACAAGCCCGTCGGCATATCGGTTCGATCCGCGGGTGCCTTTCTCCACATTTTTAGTGATAAGGGGCACGAGAGCGTCGAGAGCCATCACGGCGCGGCTCACCACATAATTATAGCGCTTGCGGCACTCGCCTATGTCGCCATGCTGGAATGTCACGTTGGTTAGTCCAATGGCCGATGCGATTTCGCCGGCCACCCGAATCTTCTTACCAATTCGGTCGATAAGATGGAAAGAACATTCGGGGTAGGCGATGGCCAGGGGGATACCCGGCAGGCCGCCGCCAGTTCCCATGTCGAGGAACGCAGTTCCCGGCTCCAGCGGCCCCAGAAAGGCCGCAATCGAGAGGCTGTGCAGGATGTGAGCGGTATAGAGATTGTCGATGTCGCGCCGCGATATCACGTTGATTCGCGTGTTCCATTCCGTATAGAGCTGCTCAAGCGCGGCTATCTGCTCGCGCTGGCGCTCGGTCATGTCCGGAAAATACCGGAAAATTATATCGTAAGGTGCCATATCTGCACAAAGGTACGCAAATTTCGCTTAATTTTTTGTAACTTTGCAGCAGCAAACAAAAAATAAATCTTTAATATAATGAGAAAGAATATTGTAGCAGGCAACTGGAAGATGAACACCACCCTGCCTGAAGGCGTGGCTCTGGCCAAGGAAGTGAACGACGCTCTCAAAGGCGCCGATGCCAAGTGCGACGTTATCATCTGCGTGCCCTTCACGCATCTGGCTTCCGTGAATGCCGTGATCGATTCCGAGCTTGGTCTTGGTGCCGAGAACTGCGCCGATCACGAGAAGGGTGCCTATACCGGCGAAGTGAGCGCTCCCATGGTAGCTTCCACCGGTGCCAAGTACGTGATTCTCGGCCACAGCGAGCGTCGCCAGTACTACGGCGAGACTTCCGCTATCCTGCGCGACAAACTCGCCCTCGCTCTTGCCAACGGCCTTAAGCCCATTTTCTGCGTAGGTGAGGTTCTGGAGCAGCGCGAAGACGGCAGCTACAACGACGTTGTTAAGGCTCAGGTGGAGGAAGGCCTCTTCCAGCTCACTCCCGAAGAGTTCGCCAACGTGATCCTCGCCTACGAGCCCGTATGGGCTATCGGCACCGGCAAGACCGCTACCGCCGAGCAGGCTCAGGACATGCACGCCCACATCCGCAAGGTGATCGCCGACAAGTACGGCAAGGAAGTGGCCGACAACACCAGCATCCTCTACGGCGGCAGCTGCAAGCCCTCCAACGCCCGCGAGATTTTTGCCAAGCCCGATGTGGATGGCGGTCTCATCGGTGGCGCCGCACTCAAGTGCGCCGACTTCATGGGCATCGTTGAGGCATTCAACTGATCTTTCTTTAGCATTCTATCGGAGCCGCTTTGCCACATTGTGGCGAAGCGGCTTTTTTGTATTGTGGCGGAAAAGTACTATCTTTGCAGTCTGATACGTATGCATATGAAAAAGATACTTACGATAGCCGTGTGGATGCTCTGCATCGCTGTTTCCGCCGTGGCTCAGGAGCCCGCCGAGAACGAGGCCCGTGATATAGTGGCACGCATCAACGCCACAGGAAATGTTGAGGTGAAGCAGCCAGCAGCGCTGGGCGAGAGACTGTGTACGGAACCTGCTGCACAGGGCGATGCCGGCGAAACGGGAGAGCATAAGGCCACCCATGGAAAGGTGGGCTACCGTATTCAGGTGTTCGATGATAATAATCCACGCACCGCACGTGCCGAGGCTCAGAGCCGCAAGCATATGGTGGAGTCGCGTTTCCCGCATCTGCGCACTTATGTGCAGTTTAATTCGCCATACTGGCGGGTGAAGGCCGGCGATTTCCGTTCGCGTTCGGAGGCTGAGGCGGTGCTTGAAGAGATGTGCGACGCATTCCCGCATCTGCGCGGCCACATGCGTCTTGTGCGTGATCACATTAATGTAGCAGATTGAATTTAAAGATGAACGATATAGAAAAACTAAGCGACGACGAGCGGATAGAGCGTATTGCCGCCCACATGGAAGCCATCATAGGTCTGCTGGGCGACGACACATCCCGCGAGGGCCTTGTGAAAACGCCTGTGCGCGCCGCAAAAGCTTTGTGGTATCTCACTTCGGGCTATCGCACGGATGCATCTCAGGTGATGCAGCAGGCCCTGTTTGCCCACGACGGTTCGCAGATGATAGTGGTGCGCGACATCGAGTTTTATTCGCTCTGTGAGCACCATGTGCTGCCTTTTTTCGGTACGGTGTCCATAGGTTATCTGCCTCAGGGCAGGATAGTAGGACTTAGCAAGCTCGCACGGTGTGTGGAGGCTGTGGCGCGCAAGCTCCAGGTGCAGGAGCGCATCACGGCCGAGCTATGCCGCACGGTGATGAAAGAGCTTGATGCAGCCGGGGTAATGGTGGTGTGCCGTGCCCGCCACTTGTGCATGCAGATGCGTGGCGTCGAGAAGCAGAATGCGGTGACGGTTACGTCGCACGCCGAGGGCCGATTTGCCGCCGATTCTGTGCTTCGTGCCGAATTCTTACAGGCAATTTCCGGCTCATGTTCCTGAACATCATCTTTCTCATTGTGGGCCTCGGGCTTATTCTGTGGGGAGCTTCGGCGCTCACGGACGGAGCTTCGTCGATTGCCCGCCGCATGGGTGTGAGCGATTTGATCGTGGGGCTTACGGTGGTGAGTTTCGGTACTTCCGCTCCGGAGCTTACTATCAGCGTGATGAGCGCGCTGGACGGTAACGCCGGTCTCGCCGTAGGCAATATCGTGGGTAGCAATATATTCAATATATGCATGATAATCGGTGTCACGGCACTCATCAAGCCCGTGCATGTGGAGCGCACACTGATGAGCAACGAGATTCCTCTGGTGGTGCTTTCGTCGCTTGTGCTTCTCGTGATGGGATGCGGTGTGTGGCTCGACGGTGTTTCGCAGGCTGTGCTCACGAGGGTTGACGGCTTGATTTTGCTGCTGTTCTTCGCGGTGTTCATGCGTTATGTCTTTGCATCGGCAAAGAGTGAGCCTGCGGAGAACGACGGCAGCAACGATGCTGCGATGCCCGTGTGGCGCGCCGTGTTGCTGACCGTGCTTGGTCTCGCTGCCTTGATATGGGGTGGCGACAAATTTGTGGATTCCGCATCGGGTATTGCATCATCGCTGGGAATAAGCGATGCGGTGATTGGCCTCACCATAGTGGCCGCCGGCACTTCCTTGCCCGAGCTCGCCACGTCTGTGACAGCAGCGCTGAAGGGGCGCACCGGCATTGCCGTGGGCAACGTCATAGGCTCCAATATTTTCAATATTTTTATGGTTCTGGGTGCATCTGCCACCGTACGCAGCCTGCCTTTTGCAGGCATAGGGATGGCAGATCTGCTGCTGCTTGCCGGAGTGAGCGTGCTTTTCTGGCTTGTGGCACGGGTATGGGGCAACAGTACGATAAATCGAGCAGAGGGTGGCCTGCTTGTGGTAATCTACGTGGCATATATGTGCTTCACTGTCGCCGGCGCATAATCCGCGCGGTGGCTGTCACCACTATTCCTACCATCAGCACAACGATATAGACAGCCGTGATGACGGTTGCGAGCGTGCCGTTGTCCGGCACGTCAAGCATATCGAGCGCGTTCACATCGGGCGCTGCGTAATCAGCTATATCCGTGTCGAGTGATGCCAAATTTCGCTTCCACACGATTTTTCCGTCGTGTAGATAAACTGCGGCGATATCTCCGCGCACAAGAGTTTTCAGATCCGTGTCGTCTGCCGAGTACACATCGAACTCAGGGGCCGCCAGCAGCGACCATTCTCTGATTCCGGAAGCACTGGTGCCCACGATAGCCGCCGATTCCACTCCATGAAGCGAGGCATAGCGCGCGAGCTCGTTGGCGAATCTTGCACGGGTGAGAAAGTGCTCACCCGGATCGGGCACCACAAATATCAGTTGCGTACCTTCGGTCTCGAAAATATCAGCTTCCTCGCCCTCGCTGTCGAATACGGCGATGCCGGATTCACCTTCTCCCGGCTCCACGACCGGGCCCAGATAGGACCACGTGCTGTCAGGAAGTTCGTCGATATCGAAAGTGCGCGTTACACCGTCCCTGGAATATTCAAGAGCAGTGATTTCATCGTCGCCGGAGTGCGTCATGACCGTGCCCACGGGGTAGGGACGGAAGTCCACAACAGGCTGCACATTGTAGCCTATGGCTGCGAGCACGAGAGCATACACCGCCGTGGCAACGAGCGGAAGCCATTGAAGCTGGCGCATGAACAGACCGTGGCAGCAGTTGTTGCGAAGCAGCAGCCACACGCATGCCGCCATAAGTACAATGTTTTTAATGAATGTGGCTGTGTTGCTCAGAATCAGCAGGTCGCCGAAGCATCCGCAATCGCTCACCGGATTGGCGATGGCTATATATCCCGTGAGAGGCAGCATGAAGCACATTACTGCCGTGGCGGCTACAGCCGCGCTGTGGCGCAATACGCCGGTGATACAGCACACACCTATGGTGAGTTCCGCCACGCCCAGAGCCACAGCTGCCATCACCACCGGCTCGCGGGGCATCGTGTACATACCCCATGCGTGAATGTACTCGAGCATTTTATAGAGTGTGCCGTAAGGATCGACGCACTTGGCCCAGCCCCCCAAGATAAAGGCCGAACCCACTATGATGCGGCACAGCCACGTGAACATGGTGGCAATTGTGGTGCGCTGAGATATTTCAGCCCACGCCCTGCTCCGATAGCTTGATAATTCCGAAAACGGCATAGTTGAGCATATCCATGTAGTTGGCGTCGATACCTTCGCTCACGGTGGTGACACCGTGGTGGTCTTCAATCTCCTTGGTCCGCTCTATCTTGGTGAGAATCAGGTCAGTGTAGCTGAGTACGCGCATCATGCGCCAGGCCTCGTCGTAGTCGTGGTTCTTCGCTACCATAAGGGCACGGGCGCGTGCGGCCACTTCGTCGTAGAGTGCGAGTGCCTGCTCGGGAGTCATGTCCTTGGAATCGGCATAGCCGTATGTGAGCTGGATGATGCCCACGATAGAGTAGTTGACAATGGCGATAAACTCCGGGAGGATGCCTTCACCCACGGCCGTCTTGCCTGTGGTTTCCAGCGTGCGGATGCGCTTGGCCTTTATGAACAGCTGATCCGTGACAGCCTGCGGGCGAAGCATGCGCCATGAGGCGCCGTAGTCGAACAGTTTGCGGCTGAATATGTCGCGGCACACGGCGAGGGCCGCATCGAACTGCTTGTTTGTTTCGGCGTGTTTCATTTCAGTCATTGGCTTGGATTTCACATTCGCACATCTCGGCGTATTCTTCCCACTCCGGATCATTCTCTGCACTGATTTCCAGGGGCAGCAGGGGCAGGGGAGCGAGAGCAGCGTTGAGCTTCTTGTTGAATATGTGGGTACTGAGAGTGTAGAACACCCACGTGCGCTCACCGGCACCGGTGTAGATACCCGTGAGCACGGCCACGGGATCGGCTTCAAACTGCGCCTGGAGCGCTTCGGTGGCCGCGCCCATGATTTCAGCGTCGGCATCGGAGGGCATACCCTCCGCGGCGTATTTCCATGAAATGGTCACACGGATGCTGAAGCGCGGATTGTCGCGGAAAGAGCTCACATCGCGCCTTCCCGTCACCATCACTGTCTGATTGTCCGGCGCCTCGGCCGGGGCTGTCCACCAGTCTTGCATTTTAGTTTAATTCAAATAAAAAGTGTCGGAGCCTGCGGGCTCGCGGGACGGCGTATAAGCCGGGTTATGTGGTCGGCCTGCTGTCGCGCTATGCGGAGCCTGACCGTTCCGTCCGTCATTTATCTGAGCAGTCTACCCCCCGGCACCGGGCGAGCAGCCCGTCGGGACCGGAGTCCCCTGCCGGTGTACTTGACCTTGCAACCCGCAAGATGTGCGGCACGCCATATCGCTGTGGCGTCCGGTGGGCTCTTACCCCGCCTTTTCACCCTTGCCGTCGGCCCGGAGGCCGCTTGGGCGGTTGTTTTCTGTCACACTTGCTCTACCGTTGCCGATGGCTCCCCGAAGGGAGTGCGGTGCTCTGTGTTGCCCGGACTTTCCTCTTCCGCCTCATACGTGCGGAAGCGACGGACCCGCCATCCCGGGCCCGCAGGAGCCGTCACTATACTTATACGTAGCCGCGGATGATGCCGCGCTTGGCGTTTCGCACAAATAATATAATCTCGTCGCGCTCTTTCGTGGCAGGCAGTTCTGCCTCGATGCGCTCGATGGCATCGCTCACGTTGAGCCCCGAGAGATACAGATATCTGTAGATTTCCTGAATATCGCGTATAGTGTCGTTGCTGAAGTTGCGGCGGCGCAGGCCGATGCTGTTGATACCGGCGTAGCTTATGGGCTCACGTGCAGCCTTGACGTAGGGAGGTATGTCCTTGTTGACGAGTGCGCCGCCCTGAATCATCACGTGCGGGCCTATGTGGCAGAACTGGTGCACCAGGGTGCCTCCGCCGATCACGGCGTAGTTGTCGACCACTACTTCACCGGCGAGCTGTGTGGCGTTGCTGATGATCACATTGTCGCCCACGGTGCAGTCGTGCGCCACGTGGCAGTAGGCCATTATAAGGCAGTTGTTGCCCACGACAGTGCGTCCGCGTGCAGCGGTGCCGCGGTTCACGGTCACACACTCGCGGATTGTGGTGTTGTCGCCGATGATGGCGAGGGTATCTTCTCCGCGGAACTTCAGGTCCTGCGGAATGGCGCCAATCACAGCTCCGGGGAATATCGTGCAGTTTCTACCGATGCGGGCGCCCTCCAGAATGGTGACATTACTGCAGATGCGGGTGCCTTCGCCGATTTCCACATTGGCGTCGATAGTGACGAAGGGATCAATCACCACGCTTGGGGCGATCTTGGCGGCAGGGTGCACGTAGGCTAAGGGTTGTTTCATAGGTCGGAATTACTTGTTTTTGATAATTTGTGCCATGAATTCGCACTCACACACAATCTTGTCGCCCACGAACGCGCGGCCTTTCATCACGGCCATGCCGCGGCGCAGTTCGGTCATGAACGACACATGGAAGATGAGAGTGTCGCCGGGCACCACTTTCTGGCGGAACTTCACGTTGTCGATCTTCATGAAGTAGGTGGAATAGCGCTCCGGCTCGTCCACGGTGCCGAGAACCAGCAGACCGCCGGTCTGCGCCATTGCTTCTACGAGAAGCACACCGGGCATCACGGGTTCCTGCGGGAAGTGACCAAGGAAGAAAGGCTCGTTGGTGGTCACGTTCTTTACACCCACTATGTAGCTTTCGCCCTGCTCGATGATTTTGTCTACGAGCAGGAAGGGATAGCGGTGGGGCAGGTGCTTGCGGATGGTGTTGTTGTCCATCAGCGGGGTGGCGTTGGGATCGTAGACGGGTGCCTGGATATCCTGGCGCTTGATGTCGCGACGGATGTCCTTGGCCATGCGGGTGTTGATAGCGTGGCCGGGCTTTGTGGCTATAACCTTACCCTTGAGCGGACGGCCTATGAGTGCGATATCGCCCACAATGTCGAGCAGCTTGTGGCGCGCGGGTTCGTTGTCATGTGTGAGCGGGGTGGCGTTGATGTAGCCGAAGCCGTCGACGGTGCGGCGTGCCACGCCCATGGTGTCGGCGATCTTGTCGAGGCTCTCCTGGCTCATGGGGCTGTCGTAGATCACGATGGCATTGTCAAGGTCGCCGCCCTTGATGTAGCCGGCGTTGACAAGCGGCTCAATCTCGCGCACAAACACGAACGTGCGGGCCGAGGCGATCTCGCCGGCAAATTCGTCGATGTGCTCCATGGAGGCATACTGATTGGACAGTACGGGCGATTCGAAATTCACTTTCACCTCCACGCTGAACTCGTCGTCGGGAAGAATCAGTATCTTGGAGCCGGTGGCCTCATCGGCAACTTCGAGTTTGTGCTTGACCACGTAAAAGTCCTTGTCGGCTTTCTGCTCGACGGTACCGGCTGCCACGATGGCGTCGAGCCAGGGCTTGGCGCTGCCGTCGAGGATGGGAACCTCAGGCGCATTCACGGCAATGAGCGCATTGTCGATGCCGCAAGCGTAGAGAGCTGCCATGAGGTGCTCGATGGTGCTTACAGTTACATCACCTTTGCCCAGAACGGTGCCACGCTCCGTGCTCACCACGTTTTCAGCCACGGCATCCACCGTGGGAGCGCCCTCAAGATCGATACGCTGGAATTTGTAGCCGTGGCCTTCGGGTGCGGGCATCACGGTGGCTTCCACCGTGGCACCAGTGTGCAGTCCTTTTCCCGTGAGGGTGAAGGGGTTGCTGAGTGTGAGTTGTTTCATCGTATATTGGGTTTTATTTTTTATCTTTTTCGAGGGCAGCCACCCGGTTGAAGAGCTCGGGGAGCCGCTTGAGAAATACTGCGCGGCGCGCGAAGTCGCCAGCTGGCACGGCGGGATAGCCCATGAGGCGGCTGTCCGGAGCCACGTCGTTGGGTATGCCGCTCTGGGCACCAATCACAGTGCGGTCGCCCACGTGTATATGGCCGGCGAAGCCCACCTGGCCGCCTATCATGCAGTTGCTGCCTATATGGGTGCTTCCGGCCACTCCGGCCTGAGCGGCGATCACGGTGTTTTCGCCCACCTCGGTGTTATGAGCCAGCTGGATGAGGTTGTCGAGCTTTGTGCCCCGTCCCACACGCGTGATGCCCATTGTGGCGCGGTCAATAGTGGTGTTGGCTCCCACTTCCACGTCGTCGGCTATCTCCACGGCTCCAAGCTGTGGTATCTTGCTGTAGGACCCGTCTGGAGTGGGGGCGAATCCGAATCCGTCGGCACCGATCACCGCTCCGGCATGGATTACGCAGCGTGCGCCCACGCGGCATCCGTGGTAGATACGCGCTCCGGGATAGATCACGGTGTCGTCGCCCACAACGGCTCCGCGGCCTACATAGGCCTGGGGATATATTTTCACGTTTCTACCCAGACGCACTCCTTCGCCCACATAGGCGAAAGCACCCACATAGCACCCTTCCGGAACTTCCACGTCCTCGGCCACATGGCATGGCTGCTCGATGCCGCAGGGGTGGGTGTTCAGCGCGGCATCCACCATCTGCATCAGGCGTGAGAGGGTGGCGTAGGGATCAGGCACGCGGATGAGGGTGGCGGATACAGGATGTTCTGGCTTGAAATCGTCGCTCACCAGCACTATCGATGCACCGGTGGTGTAGATGTAGTGGGTGTATTTGGGGTTGGCGAGGAATGTGAGATCCCCCTCGTGCGCTTCTTCTATCTTGGCGAAAGAGCCCACAGCGGCATTCTCATTTCCCTCGATGTGTCCGCCTGTGGCGGCGGCTATTTGGCTTGCCGTAAATTTCATATCAAATGTTGCAACCGGCTTGTACACAAATTTTGTGCAAAATTGGCAAAAAAATTCCGAATAGTCTATATAAAGCAGCTGAAAAGTGCAATTTATGTCGTTTTTAGACCATTAAACCTCATTGAGGTCGTGGCCCATGCGCTCCTTTTTGGTGTGCATGTAGCGCAGGTTGTAGGGATTTGGCGCCACTTCTATGGGCACGTTCTCCACCACTTCGAGGCCGTAGCCCTCGAGACCAATGCGCTTGATGGGGTTGTTGGTGAGCAGGCGCATCTTGCGTATGCCCAGAAGATTTAAAATCTGGGCGCCAACTCCGTAGTCGCGTTCATCGGCATCGTGGCCCAGATGGATATTGGCCTCCACGGTGTCGAGACCTTGCTCCTGAAGCTTATAGGCACGGATTTTATCCATCAGTCCGATACCTCGCCCTTCCTGATTCAGGTACACGACGGCTCCGCGGCCTTCTTTCTCAATCATTTCGAGCGCGCGGTGGAGTTGCTCGCCGCAGTCGCAACGCTTTGAACCGAAGATGTCGCCCGTGGCGCACGACGAGTGAACGCGCACGAGTGCGGGCTCGCCGTTGCGCAGGTCGCCTTTTATTATCGCTATGTGCTCCAGTCCGTTACTTTTCTGGCGGAAAGGAATGAGTCGGAAATGGCCGTAGCAGGTGGGCATATCCACTTCCACGCCTTCCTCCACGAGTTGCTCGGTGTAGAGGCGGTAGGCAATGAGGTCGCGGATGGATATCAGTTTCATGCCCCAGCGGTCGGCGCAGCTGCGCAGCTCAGGCAGGCGCATCATGCTGCCGTCGTCGGCCATGATTTCCATCAGTGCAGCCGCAGGCGACAGACCCGCGAGGCGCGCGAGATCTACAGCCGCCTCGGTGTGGCCCGCACGCTTGAGCACTCCCTGGGGTTGGGCGTACAGAGGGTTGATATGGCCCGGTCGGCCGAAGGTGTCGGGCGTGGACTTGGGATCTGCGAGTGCGCGGATAGTTGCGCAGCGGTCGTGTGCGCTCACTCCCGTGGTACAACCCTCGAGCTTATCGACGGTCACGGTGAACGGCGTGCCCAGCACAGAGGTGTTGTTGTGCACCTGATGCGGCAGGTCGAGTTCCTCGGCACGGTCGGTTGTGATGGGCGCGCACAGCACTCCGCGTGCGTTTTTGAGCATGAAATTCACCTGCTCGGGAGTGATCTTTTCGGCGGCAATGATGAAGTCGCCTTCGTTCTCGCGGTCTTCATCGTCAACCACGATCACCATTTTGCCTTCGCGAATGTCGGCTATGGCGTCGGCTATATTGTCAAGCTTTATTTTCTGTTCCATTTTTGCTTATGTATTCTATTAGCGCGTCGGTCGTTTCCTCGATACTGTGGAGGCGACGTGGTGTGGCGCGGAATGGATATCGGTTGAGTAGTGCCACGAGCTGCTTGTCGCGGGTGTCTGAAAGGTATTCAACGAGCGAGTTCATAGCCGGATCGAGAGCTGCGGTCTTTCTTGAGAAAGGCAGCTTGGCAAGCGGGCTGTGCTTCACAGCCGCAGCGGTGTGGGACACCCGCTGCCGGAAGTCGATCAGCATCTCCAGAGCGCGGTCGGGCTCGATGTCGTTCATCACCATTTCCTTGGGCTCGAGAGAGCGTGGCAGCTCGCGGCCTGTGAGCCTGCGCAGGAGGTTCATGTATGCATCGGTATTGAATACGGCACTGTCGCCCACGGCCTTGTAGGTGAAGAACACACCCAGAGGCAGGAGCACAATCGAACTGAGCCAGATGCCTTCCCACACGGCCACCTTGCCGTCGCGGGCCATCTTGTAGCCGGCATTGTCGATAATGAAGTAGAAGATAAAGAGCAACACGCTCACAACCAGCGGAGTGCCCAGGCCTCCTTTCTTGATTATGGCGCCAAGCGGTGCGCCGATGAAGAAGAAGATGATGCAGGCGAAGGAAAGTGTGAACTTCTTCTGCATCTCGATATCGTGGCGGCGCATGAGACGTGCCTGGTCGCTCAGCGACACGCTCTTGAACTCGTATTCCTGGCGGTGGCGGCGGGCCGAGTTGAGCGCCTGCGTAAGATAGGTCTTGCCCATTGCGGGGGTGGGTGCGTTGAACACTGAATCAATGTCAATCTCCTCTGCACGCACCTGATGCCTCAGATGCTGGCGCGCAGGCCCGGAGGGAGAGTGGCCGTACATGTGTCTTCCCGTGCCTATTCCCAGTACGCTTTGGCTGCGCAGCTCCTCGGCATATATATGGCCCACGCTGTCTACCTGCTGGCCGATACTGTCGATGCTGTGGCGAAGCTGGCTGATGTTCTGGCCTATGTACTGGCTGCGCATGCCGCCTTCGTCCATGCGGTTGAAGTTGGCGTCGAAAGCAAAGTATATCTGCTTGTCGGCGAAATTTTCACGGCGGAAAGGCATGTAGCGCTTGGAGGCGGCGCCCATCGAGTTGTCGCGCAGGTTCTCGAACATCTCGCCGCTGTAGAGGTGAAGAAACAGGCGTGTCTTATCCTCGGTGAAGCTGAATTTGCCGCTGTCGGCCAGAATCACGCGAGAGTTGTCCATGCCGTTCGTTACATCGTAGATAATCATATCGTAGAGCATGCCCGTGTCGGGATTCTTGCGCTCGATATATAGATTCATGTTGGGAATCTGATCATAGAAGGAGCGCTCCGGGATTTCCATCTCTGGCGATTTCTGACGCACGCTGAACAGGAGCGTCCACATCTTCGTCTGCGCTACGGGCAGCAGGTTGTTCTGGAAGAAAAATGCTCCCACGCTGATGAAAATCATGAGAATGATTAGCGGCCGCATGATCTTGAACAGCGACACACCCGAGGCTTTCATGGCCGTGAGCTCGAAGCGCTCGCCCAGATTGCCGAACGTCATGAGCGAGGCCAACAGCACGGCCAGAGGGAGAGCCGTGGGCACCATTGTGAGGGCGGCGTAGAAAAACAGCTCGCCCAACACTTCCACCGAGAGGCCTTTGCCCACGAGATCGTCGATGGTACGCCACAGGAATTGCATGAGCACCACGAAGAGCGATATAAAGAATGTCATGGTGAACACCGGCAGAAACCGCTGCAACATGAACGTATATAATCGCTTGATTCCAAACATGGTGTTGTGCTATGCGAAAAACCTTGCAAATATAAGGATTTTTGGCGGAAAATCAAAGTCAGGGGCCTACATCCCGTAGCGCTCCTTGAGTTCTTCGAGCTCCATTCCAGCCAGTTCCCACAGACTCATGGCGTTTTCAAGTTCTTTGGTGGTGGCGGCGTGGCGGTCGTAGATGTCGGCAGGAGGGTTGCCGGCAGCAATTTCGGCCTCGATTGCGGCAATGCGTTCTTCGATGGATGCTATTTGTGTCTCGGCATCTTCCACGCGTTTTGCCGCACGCTTGACAGCCTTTTCGCGCTCGCGCTGTTCGGCGTAGCTCAGGCGCGGAGCGGCTTGTTGAGGCTGTTTCTGCTCGGGTGCGGCTTTCGACGCCTTGGGTGCGGCGGTGGTGACGGCCGGTTGCACAGGCTTATTACGCTCGAGCTCCTGAAGGGAGGCTATACGCTTTTTTTCGAGGAACTCATATATGCCTCCGAGACATTCGCGCACTTTGCCGCCTCCGAATTCATACACTTTCGATACCAGGCCGTCGAGGAACTCACGGTCGTGGCTCACCACTATCACAGTGCCGTCGAAGTCGCGGATAGCCTGCTTGAGAATATCTTTCGTGGCCATATCCAAATGATTGGTGGGCTCGTCGAGGATGAGCAGGTTCACCGGTTCGAGGAGCAGGCGTATCATGGCAAGGCGAGTTTTCTCGCCGCCGCTCAGCACCTTCACTTTCTTGTCGGAAGCCTCGCCGCCAAACATGAACGCGCCCAGTATGTCGCGTATCTTCAGGCGTATATCACCCACGGCCACACGGTCGATGGTGTCGAATACACTTATCTCACCATCAAGCAGCTGAGCCTGGTTCTGCGCGAAGTAGCCGATCTTTACGTTGTGGCCCACCTTAAGATGACCGGTGAAGGGAATTTCTCCCATTATGCACTTCACGAGCGTGGATTTTCCCTCGCCGTTCTTGCCCACAAAAGCCACTTTCTCGCCGCGACGTATCGTAAAAGTACAACCGTCGAACACCTGATGCTCGCCGTATGCTTTGCCCACGTCTTCAAGAATCAGTGGAAAGTCGCCCGAGCGCGGTGCCGGAGGGAAGCGCAGGTTGAGGTGGGCTGTATCTACTTCATCCACCTCGATACGCTCAATTTTTGCAAGTTGCTTCATGCGGCTCTGCACCTGCACGGCCTTGGTGGCCTTGTAGCGGAAGCGCTCGATGAACTGCTCCGTATCGGCAATCTGCTTCTGCTGGTTCTGATATGCGCGCATCTGTTGCTCGATGCGTTCGCGGCGCAGTTCCACGAAGTGACTGTAGTTCACGGCGTAGTCGTAGATTTTTCCCAGCGAAATCTCAATGGTGCGGTTCGTCACGTTGTCGATGAATGCGCGGTCGTGGCTCACGAGCACCACAGCTTTAGCCTTGGTGGCAAGGAAGTTTTCGAGCCATTGTATAGACTCGATGTCTAGATGGTTCGTGGGTTCGTCGAGCAGCAGCACGTCGGGGCGGCGCAGCAGCAGCTTGGCCAGCTCTATGCGCATTCGCCAGCCGCCGGAAAATTCCGAGGTTGGACGGTCGAAGTCCGTGCGCATAAAGCCCAGACCCATGAGTGTTTTCTCCATCTCGGCCTCGCAATTGTCGCTGCCGCTCATGGCAAGCTCTTCGGTGAGGGCCGTCATTCGCTCGATCAGCTCGTTGTAGGAAGGCGAGTCGTAGTCTGTGCGCTCGGCCAGTTGCTGATTCATGGTGTCGAGGCGCGCCTGCATGTCGTCGATATGGGAGAAAGCCTTGCGCACCTCTTCCTTAACGGTGAGGGTGTCTTCAAGCACCATCTGCTGGGGCAGGTAGCCCACAGTCACGTCCTGGGGCACGGCCACCGTGCCTGAGGTTGGACGCTGCAGCCCGGCGATTATCTTGAGCATGGTGCTCTTTCCGGCCCCGTTTTTTCCCACGAGGGCTATTTTGTCGCGCGGGTTTATAACGTAGCTGATATTGTCGAAAAGCGATTTGGCGGAAAACTCCACCGAAAGATTATTAATCGAAATCATGCTGCAAAGATACGAAAAATGCTATCTATTCACAATATCCAGCTGGCGGCGCACACTTTCTTCATGAATGGCGGCGAGCACCGAACGCACGAACGCGGGGTCGAGCCCCCGGGCGGCAGCTTCTTCGCTGCGCAGGCCCATAAGAGCGTTGTAGCGCTCAGGCTGCACCACGGGCATACCTTCGCGCTGCTTTAGGCGCCCCACTTCGTCGGTCACGGCCATTCGTTCAGCCAGTAGCGAGAGCAGGCGGTCGTCGATATTGTCTATTTCCGCGCGCAGGCTTGCAAGGCGCTCGGAGCCGGAATCCTTTGTTCGGCACAAGCGCAGGGCCGACAGCATATCGCGTAGCTGAGCCGGCGTGAGTTGCTGGCGGGCATCGCTCATAGCCTGTGCGGGATGGCAATGCGCTTCTATCATGAGCCCGTCGAAGCCCAGATCGAGAGCCTGCTGGGCCACTTTGTCCACTATCTCGGCACGCCCGGCAATGTGGCTGGGATCGCATATCAGAGGAAGGCCGGGCAGGCGGCGGTGCAGCTCTATGGGCACGCGCCATTGCGGACTGTTGCGGTAATATGTGTCGCCGTAGGTGCTGAACCCGCGGTGCACGGCCGCCACTTTCGTTATGCCGGCGGCGTTGATGCGCTCCAGCGCACCTATCCACAGTTCGATGTCCGGGCTCACGGGGTTCTTGACCAGAACCGGCACATCGGCATTCAGGGCGGCAAGAGTATCTGCTATCTCCTGCACGGCAAACGGATTAGCCGTGGTGCGCGCTCCTATCCATAGCATGTCGATGCCCGCATCAAGAGCTTTGTGCACATGACTCGAAGTGGCTACCTCCGTGCACGACAGCAGCCCGCATGCACTGGCCGCATCCACTATCCAGGGGAGTGCTTCCGCGCCGTAGCCCTCAAAGCCTCCGGGCTTGGTGCGCGGCTTCCATGCGCCTGCCCGGAGCACGGATGCACCCGCAGCGGCCACGCCGCGCGCCGCATCGAGCATCTGCCCGGCGGTCTCGGCGCTACATGGTCCGGCTATAATGTATGGCTTGGGGATAAATTCGTCGAGAAAAGGTTGAAGATTCATTCGTCGTCAGGCTTGTCGCAGCCCACGGGCACCTGGCGTCTGAAGGCTTCCTTAAAGCTGATCATCGTCTCGGTGCGGGCAAGTCCCAGCGACTGTATCTGGTCTTGCAGGATTGTAAGCAGGTGGTCGTTGTTGTGGGCGTAGAGTTTAACGAAAATATCGTATTGGCCGGTGGTGAAATGACATTCCACTACCTCCGGGATCTTACTCAGCTCTGAAATCACATGGTTGAATTGTGAGGGATCGCGCAGATAGAACCCCACATAAGCACATGTTTCGTAGCCCACCGCCGCGGGGTTGACTATGCACTCCGAGCCTTGAATTACGCCGGAGGCCGTGAGGCGCTGGATGCGCTGGTGCACGGCAGCACCGCTCACACCACACTCACGTGCGATTTCAAGATAAGGCTTGCGGGCATTGCTGGAGAGCATCGATAGGATGCTCAAATCGAGCTTGTCGAACTGTTGGCGGTTCATAGTTGTTGGTATTAATTGAAATTTGCTTGCAAAAATAAGTATTTTGCAGCAAATTTGCAAATAATTATTACTATCGGTGGTCGGTACGCCGAATTGTGTGGGTAACCACTCCCCATACTTCAAACTGCTTGTCGGGCGTTACGAGGATAGGGTCGAACTGCTCGTTGCTGGGGATAAGCCATACTGCTCCCGGGCGGAATTGGATGCGCTTCAGCGTGAACTCGCCGTCCACGGCGCAAACCACCAGATCTCCGTCCTTGGGTTCGAGCGAGCGGTCAACCACTATCAGGTCGCCGTCGGTGATACCTTCGCCTATCATCGAGTCGCCATGCACGCGGGCATAGAAAGTGGCGGCCGGGTGTCGCACTATCTCGCGGTTGAGGTCGAACGACTCGGGAACATAATCCGAGGCAGGCGAGGGGAATCCGGCCTGTACGCCGCTATCGGCATATGGCAGAGGCATGCTCGACGTGAGGTCGGGCACGATGATGTCGAGATTTACTTCTTTGTCGGACATCAGAAAATTTCCTCCATAATATTATAGCGTGGCCTGTGCTTCACTTCCACGAAAATCTTGCCGATATATTCTCCCACGATACCGATGGCCATGAGGATGATGCTTCCCAGAAACCACACGGAGAGCATGAGCGACGACCAGCCCGATACGGTGTGTCCGGCGAGATAGGCCGACAGCACCCATATTGCCACAATAATATCTATTATGAGGAGAGCGAGCCCCACGAGGAATATCATGCGCATGGGTTTGGCCGTGAAGGACGTGATGCCGTCGATACCCAGCGACAGCATCTTGCCGAGCGGGTATTTGCTTTCGCCGGCGGTGCGTTCAGTGCGGGCGTATTCAACCACAGCGGTCTTCAGGCCTATGTCGGGCATTATTCCACGCAGGTAGATATTGCTCTCGCCATACTGCGCGAGGATGTCGAGAGCCCGGCGGCTCATCAGGCGGTAGTCGGCGTGGTTGTAGACCGTGGATAGTCCCATCGCGTTCTGGAAGCGATAGAACGTCTGGGCCGACCAGCGCTTGAAACGCGAATCCGTGTCACGCGATGCCCGGACGCCGAACACGATGTCCGTGCCGTCGCGGAAAAGCTTTATCATGTCGCGCATCATCTCTGGGTTGTCCTGGAGGTCGGCATCGATTGTGATGGCTGCGTCGCATCGCTCGCGCACGGTCATGAGGCCCGCAAGCAACGCCGCCTGCTGGCCGCGGTTGTGGGCCAGGTTGATACCCTTCACCCGCGTGTCGGCGACATGCAGCTCCGCTATGATGGATGCTGTGGCGTCGCGGCTACCGTCGTTGCTGCACATGATGTAGCTGTCCGGTGCCACGAGTCCCTCGGCAGTGAATCTGTCGAGGAGCTCGAGCAGTGTCCCGGCCGTTGACGGCAGCACCTCCTGCTCGTTGTAGCAGGGGAGCACGATAGCTATGCGGGGAGGTGTTGACATTGCAACCGGCAGATAATCAATAGTTGCGGGCAATAATCACGCGGCGGGCGCTGGGCTTTCCGGTGACCATGCACACTCCGGGCTCGTCGGGCTGATCCAGAGGAATGCAACGGATCGTGGCCTTGGTCTCTTCCTTGATGCGCTCTTCGGTCTCGGTGGTGCCGTCCCAGTGACACAGGAAGAAGCCGCCGCCATCGATGCGGGCCTTGAAGTCGTCGTAGCTGTCGCACACGTAGGTGCGCTCGTTGCGCATCTTCAGGGCCTTTGCGTAGATGTTGTTCTGTATGTCTTCGAGCAGTCCGGCCACGTGCTCTGCTATTCCGGCCAGGGGCATGGTCTCTTTCTCGAGAGTGTCGCGGCGCATGAGCTCCACGGTGCCGTTCTCAAGGTCGCGGGCTCCGATAGCGAGACGCACTGGCACACCCTTGAGCTCGTAGTCGGCAAACTTGAAGCCCGGACGCTTATTGTCGGCAGCGTCGTATTTGACGAT
>CAMWRI010000016.1 GCA_947176585.1 uncultured Porphyromonadaceae bacterium | reverse complement strand
CTCCCCAGCTACCCCTGCACATTCTCCACCCCCCAGAAAGAAAAAATCATCGCCGCCGTGCGCTCCACCCCCGGCTTTTCGGCCAAATCATAAAATGAAAATCGGCCAAATCATAAAACAAAATCCGGCCAAATCATAAAATGAAAATCGGCCAAATCATAAAATAGAATCCGTTTTTTATTTGTAGATAAGGATTTTATCATTACATTTGCACCAATCTTATTTACTATCTGAAAAATGGAAGATTATAAGCCGAGAATCGCCGACCAAACCCTGACTGACAAACTTGACGCAATGGGCTGCGTGCTGATAGAAGGCCCGAAATATTGCGGCAAGACCACCCTCGCCAAACGCCATGCCGGGAGCGTGCTCTACATGTCGGACCCCGACACAAGAGCTCAGAATATCATCATGGCCCAGACTAATATTTCGAGACTGCTTCAGGGAGCGACTCCACGGCTGATTGACGAATGGCAGCTCGCCCCGCAGATATGGGACGCCGTGCGCAAAGAGGTGGACCGCCGCAATGCCGACGGGCAGTTCATACTCACTGGATCGGCCGTTCCGCCGGATTCAAGCGAAATTTTTCATTCCGGAGCAGGGCGAATGTCGTGGCTCAGACTACGCACCATGAGCCTTTGGGAATCAGGGGAATCCACGGGCCACGTGAGCCTGTCGAAATTGTTTCGCAATTCGGCCGAAATAGACGGCGAGGCACATCTCGACATCGACCGTCTCGCCTTCATCATCTGCCGCGGAGGCTGGCCCAAGGCCGTCATGAAAACCAATGAATCGTCGGCACTGATGCAGGCCGAAGAATATTTTGAGGCCGTGGTGAGAAGCGACATCTCAAGGGCCGACAACACGACCCGCAACCCGGAACTGGCTCGCCGCCTGATGCGCACGCTGGCACGCAATCAAGGATATCAGACCCCTATAAGCACCTTGGTGCAGGATATAGCGGGCAATGGAAATTCGGTAATATCCGTCCCCACGGTGAATTCTTATATAAATGCCCTCAAGAGCATTTTCGTGATTGAGGATTCAATAGCCTGGAATCCCAATCTGCGTAGCCGCACGGCCGTACGCACATCCGACACACGCTACTTCTCCGACCCCTCTATTGCCACAGCAGCGCTGGGTATCGGACCCGACGACCTGATAAACGACCTCGCCACATTAGGGCTCGTGCTTGAGACGATGTGCGTCCGCGACATCAGGATATATGCCGAGCCACTGCGCGGCACGATATACCACTACCGGGATAAGAACGGTCTGGAATGTGACGCCGTTATTCATCTTAAAAACGGCAAATACGGCCTCGTGGAGATAAAACTCGGAGGCGAGAAACTGATAAACGAAGGAGCTGAGAACCTGCGCAAGCTCGCCGATAAAATCGACACCACCCGCATGCCGCCCCCCTCGTTCCTGATGATCATCACCGGCGTGGGACAGTACGCCTATAGGCGCCCGGAAGACGGCGTGCTCGTAGTTCCCATAGGCGCATTGCGTGATTAGCGCAAAAAATCGTATATTTGCAGGCGGAATATAGACCACACATTTCAACCATGAAGAAATTATCACTCATAGCGGCAATGGCCCTCGCAGCCGTGGCCGCCACAGCTCAGGAAAAGCCGGAAGAACCCTGGCAGTACGTAGACGCGCAGGATCTGCGAATAATCAACAAGGGATGGGACAACACCGCACGCCCTTACACCCGCATACCCGCCTATCTCGAAGACAGCGTGCGAGAGACGCTCTGGGAGCGCTCGCAGTGCTCGTCGGGCATCGGTGTGCGCTTCGCCACGGATTCCAAGCGCATAGGCGTGAAATACCGACTGCTCTGGGACACACACCTCATCCACATGGCCGACACCGGCCTGAAGGGCACCGACCTGTACATCCTCGAGGGCGACAGCGCATGGCGCCACGTCAACACTAACCGCCCCTACGTGAACAACAAGGAGGAGAAGCTGTGCGAATTCACCTACGTGAGCAACCTCGACGGCAAGATGCACGAATACCTCGTGGATCTGCCTCTCTACGACGGCGTTGAGGAGCTGTGGATCAAGATCGACAGCGGCGCCACAATCACCACCGGCCGTCCCGACCTCATCGACCCGAACACTAAAATCATCGCCTACGGCACGAGCATCCTCCAGGGCGGATGCGCCTCGCGCCCCGGCATGGTGGCCACCAACATCCTCTCGCGCGAGCTCAACTGCGAGGTGGTCAACATAGGCATCAGCGGCGAGGGCAAGCTAGACCAATGCATGGCACGCGCCATGGCGCAGATCGAGGATGCAGATATGTTTCTGCTCGACCCGGTGCCCAACTGCACCGAAATGATGTGCGACACGCTCACCTACGACTTCGTGAAGATACTGCGCGACGCGCGCCCCGATGTGCCCGTGGTGATCGTGGAAGGCCCCATGTATCCCTATTCGCGCTACGACAGCTACTTCGGCAACTACCTCCCGCGCAAGAACGCCGCCCTGCGCCGCAACTACGAGCGCCTGGCAGCCGAGCGCCCCGAGGGCATCTACTACGTGACCTGCGACAATCTCGACGGCGTTGAGGACGACGGCACCGTCGACGGCATACACCTCACCGACCTGGGCTTCCGCCACTACGCCGACAAGCTCCGCCCCATCCTGGCCGAAATCCTCGCCCGCCACAAGCACTGAGCGGAGGCCCATTGGGCAAACATCGCGCAGAGGCGCAGAGATTTATAGTAATATATTGTCAATCAATATATTATCCTCTGTGTTTCTGCGCGATGTTTACCTAAATATAGCAATCTTAGCAGTTTGCTCAGAGCACCCTTATCACCGTGAGGCCGTCGCGCACGGGCAGTATCACCTTGCTCACGCGCGGATCGGCCGCCACGCGGTCGTTGAAGCGCCGCAGGGCCTCCGTCTGCGTGTCGTGAGCCTCGGGATCGGGCACCTTGCCGCTCCACAGCGTGTTGTCGGCCAGGATTATGCCGCCTGGGTTCATGCGCGGCACGAGCAGCTCGTAGTACTCGGTGTAGAGCCGTTTGTTGGCGTCGATAAAGGCCATATCCCACGTGCCCGGCAGTTGCGGCAGAATCTCGAGCGCATCGCCGGTGTGGAGCGTCACAGGCGCTCCGGGATGCGGCTGCGCGAATAGTTCCAGCAGCTCCGGCTCCATCTCGTCGTCTATTTCTATGGTGTGCAATTCGCCGCCGGGCGGCATCCCTTCAGCCAGGCACAGCGCCGAGTAGCCCGTGAAAGTGCCCAGCTCCACCACCCTGCGCGGCCGCACGATGGCCGCCAGCATCGCCAACAGTCGCCCCTGCACATGGCCCGAGCACATGCGCGGATACACATGGCGGCTGTAGGTGCGCCGCCACAGCCGGTGCAGAGCCTCCGGTTCGGCATCGATATGGGCCGAAATATAATCGTCGAGCAGTTCTTCGTGATTCATGACTGCAAATTTAGAAATTTATTCCTATCTTTGCCAATAAAACCTTAACGAGATGCCACAGAACGACTGCTTAGTGATCATACCCATGTACAACGAGCGCGAAAACGCCGCAGCCATCATCGACGCGGTGATGGCCCTGGACCACGGCTTCGACGTGCTCGTGATCGACGACAACTCGCCCGACGGCACCGCCGCCATCGTGCACACCAAGATGCAGCAGTACCCCGGCCGCGTGCTCATCACCGAGCGCCCCGGCAAGCTGGGCCTGGGCACCGCATATATCGAGGGCTTCCGCCGCGCCCTCGAACTGGGATATGACTATATTTTCGAGATGGACGCCGATTTCAGCCACAACCCCGCCGATCTGGAACGACTGCGCAAGGCATGCGCCGAGGAAGGCGCCGACGTGGCCGTGGGCTCGCGCTACGTCACGGGCGTCAACGTGGTGAACTGGCCCATGGGACGCGTGCTAATGTCGTTCTTCGCGTCAAAATACGTGCGCCTGGTCACCGGCCTGCCCGTGCACGACACCACTGCCGGATTCGTGTGCTACCGCCGCCGCGTGCTCGAGGCCTTCGACCTCGACTCCATCCGCTTCAAGGGCTACGCCTTCCAGATCGAAATGAAATTCACGGCCCACAAGATGGGATTCCGCGTGGTGGAAGTGCCCATAGTGTTCGTCAACCGCGTGCTGGGCACCTCCAAGATGAACTCCTCCATCTTCGGCGAAGCCGTCTTCGGCGTGATCCGCCTCAAATGGGACAGCATCTTCCGCAAGAGCCACTACCGCCCCGGAAGTTGAACCCGGCCCGGAACGTAATTGTTAATAATTCAAATAATTCCGTCGTGAATGAGCCAAAAATTGCATTTATGGAGGAATTATTATACCTTTGCAAAAATCATTTAATCACCACCGATATGGAAACGACAGATACAATCCGGATTCCTAATCCTTCAAAGGAATTAGTCGCTTTCATAGAGAAAGCGCAGCAAATGAAGAAAGAGAGGCTGAAAATGATGCGTGAACGCTTCATAAGCACTCAATCTCCCAAGGCTTAATGTTGTCGATAGAGCACAAATTCTCCGATAAAGAGGGCAATCATTTATTGGTGGCCCTTTCTTTTTGTGATGATGATTACAAGCAGGGCGTGCTCAGGATTCCGGAAGAGTACAACGATGTAGAAGTGGTGGATATAAGCATCACCAAGGCTTATGTGGAAAAGCCTGTGCACCACAGCGTGTTTTTCAGGATGAGCTCGTGGCTGCTCAGGGAGTTCGACCAGCGCGAAAATGCGGTGTTCACTTTCATCTGCTCCACCGACGATCTCGACACTAATCATCCCCATATATTGCCGCAGGACTTCCGCTGGGAGCTGTTCGACAAACTGTACAGGCGCCGTTCCGACATCCCCCACGTCAGAGTAAAGGATATAGTGGTGGGGCCCGAAGGCTATCAGGCCATGGGACGCGCATTTTTCCGCGACAGGCACGCTCCGCTCATCAATATCATTGCAGCCGGCCTTTGCGAAAAGTAGCTGATTTAGCTTTCAGCTAATCTATCTCCCTGGGAGCCGGCGGATAGTCCAGACTGTAGTGGAGGCCGCGGCTCTCGTGGCGCTCCTTGGCCTGGCGCATGATCAGATAGCCCACGTTGATGATATTGCGCAGCTCGCATATTTCGCGCGATGCTTTCGAGCTCTTGAAGAGGCGCTCGGTCTCCTCATATAGGATGTCGAGGCGGTTCCAGGCGCGGTCGAGGCGCAGATTGGTGCGCACGATGCCCACGTAGGTGCTCATTATCTGGTTCACCTCGCGGATGCTCTGCGTGATGAGCACCATCTCCTCGGGGTGGCGCGTGCCCTCGTCGTTCCATTCCGGCACATCGTTGCGCCAGTCGGTGTGGGCGATGGCCTCACAGGCATGGCGTGCGGCTGCGTCGGCGTAGACCACAGCCTCGATCAGCGAATTGGAGGCCAGGCGGTTGCCGCCGTGAAGGCCCGTGCACGAGCACTCGCCCAGGGCATAGAGATGGCCTATGCTGCTGCAACCGTTGAGATCCACCTTGATGCCGCCGCACAGATAGTGGGCGGCCGGGGCCACCGGTATGTAGTCCTTGGTGATGTCGATGCCCAGGCTCAGACACTTGGCGTAGATATTGGGGAAGTGGCGGCGCGTCTCCTCGGGGTCCTTGTGGGTCACGTCGAGATACACGTGGTCGTCGCCGTTCTGCTTCATCTCGCTGTCGATGGCGCGGGCCACGATATCGCGCGGCGCGAGGCTCAGGCGCGGGTCGTACTTGTGCATGAACTCCTCGCCGCGCAGGTTGCGCAGCACGGCGCCGTAGCCGCGCATGGCCTCCGTGATCAGGAAGCTGGGGCGGTCGCCGGGATGATAGAGAGCCGTGGGGTGGAACTGTATGAACTCCATGTCGCGCACGGTGCCCTTGGCGCGATACACCATGGCTATGCCGTCGCCCGTGGCCACCAGGGGATTCGTGGTGGTGGTGTAGACGGCTCCCACGCCGCCCGTGGCCATCACCGTGGTCTTGGCCAGGAAGGTGTCCACCGTGCCCGTGGCGGTGTCCAGCACATAGGCGCCGTAGCAGTCGATATCGGGCGTGCGCCGCGTGACGATGCGCCCCAGGTGGTGCTGCGTGATGATCTCGATGGCGAAGTGGTGCTCGTAGATGTCGATGCCCGGGCATGCCCGCACGGCGGCGATGAGGCTCTGCTGGATCTCATAGCCCGTGTTGTCGGCATGGTGCAGGATGCGGAATTCCGAGTGACCTCCCTCGCGATGCAGGTCGAAGGTGCCCTCGGGCGTCTTGTCGAAGTCCACGCCCCACTCCACCAGCCTGCGTATCTGCTCCGGAGCGCCCTTCACCACCTGCTCCACGGCCGCCGGGTCGCTCAGCCAGTCGCCGGCCACCATTGTGTCGTGGATATGCTTGTCGAAATCGTCCACGGCAAGATTCGTCACAGATGCCACTCCGCCCTGCGCCAGGGCTGTATTAGCCTCGTCCAGCGAGGTCTTGCACACGAGCGCCACGCGGCCCTTGGAGGCCACCTTCAGCGCGAAGCTCATGCCGGCTATGCCGGAGCCAATAACGAGAAAATCGTATTTTCGTGTCATGATTTTTGATATTCGGTGGGCGACATGCCCGTGAGATGCTTGAAATATTTGCCGAAGCTCGACTGGTTCGAGAAGTTCAGCGCATATGCTATCTGCTGGATATTCTTGCCGGAGTAGCGCAGCATGTTCTTCGCCTCCATCAGCACGAATTCGTCTATCCAGCGGGCCGCGCTGCGGCCCGTGGCCTGCTTCACGATCAGCGAGAGATACTTGGGCGAGATGCACAGCTTCTCGGCATAGAAAGCCACGGAGCGCTCCATGGTGTAATGGGCGCGCACGAGCTTCACGAAGTCGTGCACATAGGTCACGCGCGTGGTGCGGGCGTGGCTGTTGTGGCCCTCCAGGGCCGATGTGCGCCTGTACTGCTGCCGCGCCAGTTCGTAGATGATGGCAGCCACAAGGTTTGCGCCTATGTTGAGGCTGAGCTGAGGCGTGCTCTGCACGCTCGCGTTGGTCCGCAGCAGGTAGAGATAGCGCTCCATGGTGTCGAAGTCGTCGGCCGACAGCTCCGCCACCGGCGACGGCTTCTCGGCCACGATGGCCGGCAGGTTGAAGGCCGTCATGTTGAGGTTGATGCTCTGCAGAAACTCCGTGCTCATGAACAGCACATACATCTCCGGCTCGGCTCCCCCGCGGGGCGTGAACTGCACGCGGCTGCCGTGGTGCAGCACGCAGGCGCAGGGCCCTGTGGCCTCGAAGCGCTCCAGGTTCACTTCTATATCCGCCGTGCCGCTTTTCACGAACAGCACCGTCATGCCGTCCATGCGTATCGTGTCGGCCTGACGCCCCGGGAGGCCCCCCGTGGTGCTGTCGAGGTGCGCCACCAGATAGGCGTTGTCAAGCGCCGCACAGTTCGGCACCAGCTCGCGGATGCGCGAAATGATATCGAAATTCAGCGTCTGCTCCATAGCCTCACTGCACCGTCACCTTCACCGGAGCCGTGCCGCTTCCTGCGGCCACGATATACACGCCGGCCGGCAGGTAGAACTCCGTGATGCCGGCCTGCACGCCCTCGGCGCGCGCCACCTCGCGGCCCGTAACGTCAAACACGCGCAGCAGCGCCGTCGGGGCAGCGCAGCGCACGGCCAGCAGCCCGGGCTCCGTGAGCACCTCCAGGGGCGTGTCGGCGGCAGCGTCGGTGATGCCGCTGTGGTCCACAAACACCACGTTGCTCTCCGGGCTCTCCACGCCCAGGCGCACCGAGTGCACCGTATAGCTCTCGCTGTCGCTCAGGTCAAAATCCTCCATGAGCTCGCCGCTCGCCTCGGCCAGCACGGTCTCCACCGTGGGCAGGCCCGCGTTGTAGCGCGTGCGCGTCACCACGAAGTAGTCCACCGTCTCGCCATCGGGCACCGTCCAGTTGGCCATATAGCTCGTGACCGTCACATTCGACGCCGGCAGTGCCGTGGGAGCCGAGAGCACAGGCACCGGCAGGCACTCGCCCCGCAGCTCCACGCCGCGCGTGCCGTTGCCGTCGGGGCCCGTGCCGGAGATGAGCAGGCGCGCCGTGTGGCTGCCCAGCTCGGTGGGGCGGTAAGTCACCGTGATCCACTTGCCGGCCTCGCTGTTCACATCAGCCGCGCTCACCGTGGTCACCGGCAGCGAAAACATTGCCTTGTCGCCGCGATACACCGAGAGCGACAGCGCCTTGCGCACGTTGTTGCCACGGAAGAAAAGCCGCGCAGTAGCTGTCGAGCCCTCGGCCACCTGGCCGAACTCCAGCACCGTGCCGTTGTCGGGCGACGTCAGCTCGGCATCGCCCACGGGCTCCGGCGACGTGCCGGGATGAAACGCCTGGCCTGCAAGGTCGCCCCACAGATAATCCGCCAGCTCGGGATAGTCGATAAAGGGATTGCGGTTGCCCTGGAAGCTGTACACCGCCTCGTTGCGGTCCAGCTCCTTCTGGCTCACGGGATCGGCATGATGCCAGTCCATCAGCAGCCGCACGCTCCAGGCATTGAGCGTGGGATAAACGTTGTTGTTCACCATATACGTCACCGCCCAGGTGAGATTCTGATAACACGTGGCCATATAGAAATACGTGCGCGCGAAGTCGCCCTTATACTCATCGTCCGGCTCAAACACCTTGGTGCTGCCACCGCCCTGGCCCTGCACGGGATAGCCCACGCGCGTCATGCCGTTGTCGAACTGCACCGGCGACGACGTGTCCACCTCGCCCAGCGGATAATTGCTCTTGGCCATATTCGCCGCAGCTTCCGAGGGATAGAGATGATACAGATCCACATAAGCGCTCGTATAATCCACGCTGCCGTTCTGCTTCCACCACGATTTCGGGAAGCTGTGCTCGCGGTTGAGTCCGCTGAAGCTCGGAGCGTAGAGTGGAATATCGCTGTACATGTCCCACCAGCGGTTGCTCTCCGGATGCACGTCTGTCACGCGGAAATACTGCGGCAGATTGCTGTAGCTCGACACCGTGCGGAAATCATGTATGCGATTGAAAATAGCCGTCTTAAGTTCGCCCTCAGCCTTGCCGTCGAGCGACGAGTAATAGCCCGCCGGGATCTCGGCGGCCACCGTGGCCGCACAGCCCCAGACTGCGATGGCCACAATATAGCGTGCAAAGTTTTTCATGACACTGCAAATATAGCCAAAAATGCGAAATAATTGTGCCATCCTGCCAAAAAAATCACTTCTCCCCAAATTGACAAACCCTCGCGCAGAGCCGCAGAGAGAATAAAACATTGATAATCATGCAGTAGGGACGCTTTTCAAAGCGTCCGCTTCTCATAAAATAGACACAAAAGGACAAAAGCGACATAAGAAACATAAGGTTTTTATTCGGTGAGGAAAACTCGCGCAGAGCCGCAGAGAATATAAAGAGTTTTGAATCAACGTGGTAGGGACGCTTTTCAAAGCGTCCGCGCCAGGCGACGAAAAAAGGCGCCCATCCTCTCGATGAGCGCCCCTTCACATATTTATCCTTTATCCTTATATATTCGTTATTGCATCCAAGCCACCGGTGTGTTGTCGCATACCATGGTGGGATTGTAGTAGCCATTGCTTTGGCCTTCACTCGTAACGTTGTACCACGTATTTAAGCGACCGGCCACCCAGTCAGGAAAATTATAGTAGGTTTTACCTATATTGGCTCTTTCCTTGAGCCATCTCCAGTTGTAGGCTGTCATGAGCATCTGCGGGGCATAGTCACCGTTTTTTCCGGGCTGCCTTACACGGTAGGCGCCTTCTCCCAACTTGCCGCTGAACTCTTTCAGCACGTTCTTCGTCTGCGAGAGGTGTCGGGTGATTTTGCCGGCATCTCCATATTCCGGCTCCATAGGCCTTACATCAAAAGCCGTGTTTTCCAGCTCGGCGCGCATATTATCTTCCTTATCCACAAGCACCCAGAAGCCACGAATGGGCTGATTATCGCCGGGAATGGTCTGCGGCGGGAACTGGATGTCGAAATCAAGAGATCCACTTGTTTGTATTACCGGCACGCAGAAGCTCACGCCACAACCGTCATAACCATCGTTGAGGCCGGTATTGAGCATCTTTGTATAGTCCGGTTCGCCAAGCCAGGCATGAAGCTCGGTGCCCACCACATAAGTACCCTTCTTGAAGTTGGAGTTGATAGCGGAAAGCAACGTCTCGTCGGTGGGTGCTTCGCTCACCTCTCCTTCATACATGAGATACAAGGGCATCGTGCCACCGGCTGCCTTGGGCACAACGGTTATGCGGCGTGCGAGGATATTAGGTGTGGGATAACGACCTGCCGTCGCAGTAAACGGACGGGAAAGATCGGTCGTGAGGTCGTAGATATTCACCACGAGGTCATTGAAGTCCCAGTCGTCGGTGCTTCCAAGGTCTTCTGCAGCAAGGATCCACGGGAAAGTGCCGAACGTCTCTCCTTTGCCTTTTTGACCGACAGAACCATTCGCATCATCTCCGCTCTCCGCTAAAGCTATTACTACATCGCAAAAATCAGGGTCTGCATTGGATGCCGGGCCGTTGGGTTGCGACATGAATCCTATGGGAAATAAAAGATCCTGGTTTACGCCGGTTTCTGCCGCTGTCAAACCATCTGCGCGTACCGGCCTGTCTCTGGTGTATTCTATCATAGTTGTAGTGCCGAATGCCGCACCTACATAAGAATAATTTATATCCTCATAGGGAACGTCCCAGTAGTTGTCACCCCATTCATACGCATTAAACATCGCGCTCTGGAAGGTAATGTGGGTGTAGTTACGTCCTTTGCCCTCGGTATAGCCGTCCTTAAGACCTGATTTTATATAGAAACCAAATTGTGGGTTCGGATTTCCCTGCATATTTTCAACAAGGATATGACGCCCCATTATGCGCAGATTGTCGAAATTATTGAGTTTTTTAGTATCCAGGGACGACGTAGCGGTGCCGCTCACAACGAACTCGTTGCCTCCGTTTTTCTTGAAAGTGATAGCCTGCTTTATATCGAAATCCTCCAGATCAATCATTTTGATTTTATGGTAATCATATATGAGCTCGGAGTGATTGTTTTCCGGATCATAATCCATGTGCGTTGCTTCTTCATAATAGTATATACCCAGCATATAATCACTTTCGCCATATATGTTTTCTCGCCAATACAATGGGTACACAGTATACGCAACATCCGACTTGCTTGACGCCGGAGCGAAGCGACCGTTTACAAATATTTTATTGATTAACGGGTTTTTAAGAGGTGTCTTAAAATTAAAGTCGCTATCAAAAAGTTGGAATGAATTTTTTTCCATCACATACTTTTTGAACTTTGAGCCGGTGAGCTCGATTTCGCGATACATATCCGGGCGGGGAGTCACGGTAAGATTGCCGAAATGGGGTAATTCCGTAGCGTACGTTGGCGTGAAGCCGTAGCGGCTGCCATCCGAGAGGTCAAGCAGTTTGCCAAGAGGAGCCTTATATTCCTTACCGTCCGCCGATACGATGAACTCTTCCACACAGTCGGGGATATGACACACCACGGGCTGCGTGCCATAAACGCTGCCGAGCGAGGCAAAGAGGAAACGCTGACCGTCTACGTCGGCGAAGACATTGATTTGCGTGGGCTTGGAGGTGCGGATGGAAATAACACCGTCCACACCATCGCTCCACTTCTGAGCCTTGAACTCGCCGAATTCTTTCACGAAGGCACGAGTATAGGCCTCGACGGGGTCGAGGGGGCCGTTGATGTTGCCGTTGCCATTGTTGTTGCCACCCTTGATGTCGTGGTCGGCGCAGGAAGTGAAGCCTGCGGCGGTGGCTGCTACGACTGCCGCGAGCACAGCGCGGCGGCAGAATCTGCTTATCATTTTCATGCTAAATATATAAGGATATGTGTTTTTTAATTCTTCTAATCCAAATTCGCCGCAAATATAATACTCCGTCAAGTATCCCGCAACACCCCGTCCTCTTATTTAACATTAATTAACCATCAACAAGACAGCGAGTCGCGAAGCGACGCCGTTGTAGTTAACCCCGCATGACCGCAGGGAGTGCGGGGCTGCATCCCATAGCACTGTGAGTCGCGAAGCGATGATGTCGTGCTACACCGCCTACTGCGGACGCTTTAAAAAGCGTCCCTACCGCACTGATATGCAACCTCTTAATTTATCCTCTGCGGCTCTGCGCGAGCCCCCCTAAAAAAAACACAAGCGACAAAAAGATTTTTGTTCCTTCTGTCGCTTTTGTCCTTTTGTATCTATCTTATGAAAAGCGCCCCTACTGCTTTGGGCAGTAGCGATTTACATCGCGCGGGCCACGGCGGCTGCCAGACGGTCGGGGTCGGTGATGCGCTCGGCTATCACGCCGTCGCGGCCTATCACGTAGGCCAGGGGCAGCGCGCCCACATTGTAGTGCATCAGCACGTCGGCACCGTCGACGGGCGAGTTCCACACCGTGATCCACGGCAGATTGTCGGCCTTCAGCTTCCACTCCACCTCGTCGGCGTCGAAAGCTATCTGATAGATCTCGAAGCCCTGCGCGGAATAGCGCTTGTAGAGGTCGGCCAGCAGCACATTGTAGGCCGGCGACTGCTCGGCATCGTAGGTGGTGAAGCTCAGGAGCGTCACGCCGCCCTTGCCGGCCACCTCGGCCAGGCTGCGACTGGTGCCGCGGTTGTCGAAGCGCACGATGTCGATAAGGCCGCTTTCCTGCGCCTCCATGCTCACGGGGCGACCCGTGCCTGCGGGGTTGAGCGCGCGGCGGGCAGTCATGTAGAGGCCCGTGAGCCACTGCGTGCGGGGATCGTCGGGACGCAGGTCGGAGAAGCGCTGGGCCACGGCGCCCACGATGCCCAGGTCGCGCTTGACCGTGAGATCGTAGATGGGCTTGCCGTCGATTTTCTTATTGATGATATAGTAGGCGGCTATGCACGTGGAGTCGGAGAGGGCGATGCGGTTCAGGCCGTCCTTCAGCAGGCTGTCCGTGGCAGCAGCCTGCGCTCCGCGCTGAGCTACGCACTGGGCTATCATGCGGTCGATGGCCACGATTTTCTCGGCGGCGGGAGTGCCGGCGAGGGTATAGTCGGTGCCGAAACCGTCGGCCTTGGCCTGCAGCTCCAGGCGGTCCACGCTATCCACGGGGAAGTAGATCGAGCGGCCGTCCAGGGTGATGCGGAGCACCTCGGGCACTGCTGCGGGGGCAGCAGCGTCGTAGCCGAACTTGCCGCCGGCACCCACCTCCACGCTGTCTATCACATACCAGTGGCCGGCATTGAAGCCCTCGATGGCCATTTTGCGGCCTTCGGCGCCCTCCACCGTTCCGTGGATGCCCCAGCCGTGATTGCCCGCGCAGGCCGCAGCGAGAGCCGCCAGTGCGGGTATAAGGAGTTGTCTGATCTTCATAACTTGTCGAATTCCTGCGCGATTGAAGCTGCTATGTGCTGCATTTCGGCCTCGGGCAGCGTGAGCTTGCCCTTGGCGAAGTTCATGTCGTTTTCCTCGTTGATGGGGATGAGGTGGATATGGGCGTGGGGCACTTCCAGGCCTATCACCGTCATGCCCACGCGCTTGCAGGGCATAGCTGCGCCCAGGGCGCGCGCCACCTTGCGGGCGAATATGTGGAGAGCGGCCGTTTCCTCGTCGCTCAGATTGAAGATATAGCCTTCCTCGCGGCGGGGAATCACCAGCACATGGCCCGGAGCCACCGGGTTGATGTCGAGGAAAGCGAAGTGGCGGTCGTCCTCGGCCACCTTGTAGCTGGGGATTTCGCCTGCTGCGATGCGTGAGAATATGGTTGCCATCAGAAGGATATTTCTACGATTTCAAATTTCATGAGACCCGAGGGCACGCGAATCTCCACCACCTCGCCGATGCGGTGGCCCAGAAGGCCCTGCGCGATGGGCGTGGAAGAAGCGATCTTCTTCTCGCGAAGGTTGGCCTCGCTGTCGGCCACGATGGTGTATTCCATCGTCTGACCGTTGGCCACATTCTTGATTTTCACCTTATTGAGGATCTGCACCTCCTCGGTATTGAGCTTGCTGTCGTCGATGATGCGCGCGTTGGCCACCAGGTCTTTGAGCTGCGAGATCTTCATCTCCAGCATGCCCTGTGCCTCCTTGGCGGCGTCGTACTCCGCATTTTCGCTGAGGTCGCCCTTGTCGCGGGCCTCCGCGATAGCGCGCGAGATTTCCGGGCGCTTCACATTTTCGAGATACGCGATCTCTTCCATTTTCTTTTTATAACCATCCTTGGTCATGTAGGTAATAGCCATGGCTTGGGTGTTTTTGAGGTTTTAAGAGGATTTACAATAAAAAAGAGAAACCCGGCCCTGAAACGGCTGAGTCCCTGCGAGTGCTTGATTACGCCGCAAAGATAGCTACATTTTTCCAAAATAAAAAATTTATCACCGAAAAACGGCCCCACGCACGGCCACCCGCAAGCTATAAATCTTATAAAACTTATAAGTCTTATAAATCTTATAATTCCGGCCCGGCTCACAGCTCGGGCTCGAGCAGCGCCGCCACGGCGAGGGAATAGACGGCGGGGCCGAGGCCGGTGATGGTGCCGCGGCACACTGGGGCTATGAGCGATGTGCGGCGTATGGGCTCGCGGGCGGCCACGTTGCTCATGTGCACTTCCACCACGGGGGTGGCGATGGCGGCGATGGCATCGGCGATGGCCAGGGAGGTGTGGGTGTAGGCGCCGGCGTTGAGCACGATGCCCTGCACGGCGCCGAATCCGGCGGCGTGCAGGCGGTCGATGATGTGGCCTTCGTGGTTGCTCTGGAAGTAGCTGATGGTGGCGTGTCCTTCAAAGTGGGCACGCACGTTTGCTATTATCTCGTCCATGCTGCGGGTGCCGTACACGTCGGGCTCGCGGCGCCCCGTGAGGTTAAGGTTGGGGCCGTTGATTATGAGTATTTCAGGCATCGGTTTTCTTGTGTACGTTTACGGCGGTGGTGGGAGGCAGCGTGGCGTTGCGGCGCTCGATGGCGTCGATGGTCATGTGGGCCAGGTGCATGAAGTACTGGGCGCTGATGGTGTCGCCCAGGGCGATGGGGGTGCCTGCGTCGTTGTGGTCGCCCACGGCTGCCACCAGAGGAATCTCGGCGAGCACGGGGATGTCGAGCTCCCGGGCCATGGCTTCCACACCGTCGGCGGCGCCGAAGATGTAGTAGCGCTCGTCGGGGTGCTTCTCGGGAGTGAACCATGCCATATTGTCGACGAGGCCGAGCACGGGCACGTTGATCTTGGGATCGCGGAACATGGCTATACCCTTGCGGGCGTCGGCCAGGGCCACCTGCTGCGGGGTGGTGACCACGAGGGCGCCGGTGATGCCCAGGATCTGCACCAGGGTCAGGTGGATGTCGCTGGTGCCCGGGGGGAGGTCGATTAGGAAGTAGTCGAGGGTGCCCCAGTCGGCCTGCTCAATGAGCTGTTTGAGGGCGTTGGAGGCCATGGTGCCGCGCCACACGGCGGCGCTGTTGCGATCGATGAGCAGGCCTATCGAGAGCAGCTTCACGCCATATTTCTCGGCGGGGATGATAAGGTTCTTGCCGTCCACCTCGTGCATGTAGAGCTCGGCATCCTCGATGCCGAAGATTTTGGGCACGGAGGGGCCGAAGATGTCGGCGTCGAGCAGTCCCACGCGGAAGCCCTCGGCGGCGAGGCTCACGGCGAGATTGGCGGCCACCGTGCTCTTGCCCACGCCGCCCTTGCCGGATGACACTGCCACGATATTGGCCACGCCGGGCAGCACGGGGGCTGCGGGAGCGGGGGCAGGGCGGCGGCTCTTGATGGCGATGGAGGGCTCGATGTCTTCTGCCACGAACGTGCGCAGGGCTGCCTCGGCGGCTTTCACCACAGAGCGGGCGAAGGGGTCGGTGGGTTTGTCGAAGATGAGCGAGAAGCTCACTTTGCGGCCGTCGATGCGCATGTCGTCTTCGACCATTTCGAGCGACACGATGTCTTTGCCGGAGCCGGGGTAGCGCACGGTGCGCAGGGCGTCGATTATCTGGGCGGGATATAGGGGATTCTGCATTTTATGATGGAGGATGGGGGATTTTTTATGATCAATCGGGAGAAATCCGGATTATTCGGGATCAGTCGGGGTCTTTTTCTCTTCTTCCAGGAGCTGCGGCATCTGGATATAGCCGCGGGAGTAGCTGCGGTAGGTGTCGAGGGGTATGTCGTCCACGGCGGGTTCGGCGAGGGCGGCGGCTCCGTCGAGGCCGAATTCGAGGTATTTGATGGTGAGGCCGCGGTCGAGCCACTGCTGCTCGTAGTGGGTGCGTATCTCGCGCCAGGGCTCGCCGGCGCCCACGGTGCATGAGGGAGCGTAGAGATCGCCCGTGGAGGCTGCCACGGGCAGCGCGTTGAGCGCCGCCATGCGCGAGGTGTAGGCGTAGAGGAAGGGGCTGTCGGTCTTGAGGCGCAGGCGGCAGCCGTGGGCGGCCACGCGGCGATACATAGAGCAGAACCGCGTGCCCGTGAGGCGCTTATTGGCTTTCTGCATCTGGGGGTCGGGAAACGTCACCCATATCTCGGCCACCTCGCCCGGAGCGAAGAAGTGCTCCAGGAGCTCTATGCTCGTGCGGATAAAGGCCACGTTCGGCAGCCCCTCGCGCTGCGCTGCGGTGGCTCCGCTGTGCATGCGCGCGCCCTTGATGTCGATGCCTATGAAGTTGCGCGACGGGTCGCGGCGGGCCAGCCCCACGGTGTATTCGCCCTTGCCGCAGCCCAGTTCGAGCACGATGGGGCGGTCGTTGCCGAAGTGCTCGCTCCAGCGTCCGCGCAGGGGAAAGCCCTCGTCGCGCAGGCGCGCGAAAGGATATTGAAACACGAAGTCGATGTGGCTGAGTTCGTCGAACTTGCGCAGCTTGTTCTTACCCATTATCTTGCAATTTTTATTGATTGGCCGGAGCTTGCGCCCAGCAGGTAAATGTCGGTGGTCCAGCGGGCCGTGTCGAGCATGGCGCGGCCTTCGGAGTCGGGGTGCAGGATGGCCAGCAGGCGGCCCCACACATCCGTGACGGTGACAGATCCCGCGAAATCGCCGCAATCCACGAGCAGCACAGTGCCGCTGAAAGCTGCCCGCAGCCCGGCGGTGTCGGAGGCGGTAGCATCGGCTATGCCATCCATATACTTCAGCTGCACGTCGAAGTCGCGCCACTGCGGTGCCGCTGCGAATGCGTCGGCCACTTCCCGGGATGCGTAAAGCACCACCGAGGGCTGATCCACTCCGGCCCACACATACTTACCCAGCTCCGGTACGGCCTCAAGCAGCGATGCGTCAATCGACTCCAGGCCAGTGACGCCCTCCATGGCTCCCGTGCCTAAATATTCGAGAGATGCAGGAAGCACTACCGCACCGGCGTGCGTGACGCCTTTAAAGGCGTAGTCGCCCACTGCCGTTGCCGCGGCCACGGCGGTGCTGATATCGACCAGCGAATCGCCCGCGAAGGCAAAGGCAGGCACATCCGCAGCCATCAGCACGGCAATCCTCAGCGCGGGAGTATTCATGGCCAGGGCCATGGCTGCCTCGCAGCCCTCGGGAATCTCCAGGCGCTCCAGAGAGGGGCAGCCCGAGAATGCACCCTCGCCCACGGCCGAAAGAGAGGCACAGCCGCTCAGATCGGCCTCGCGCAGCGCGCTGCCGCTGAAGGCACCGGTGCCGATGCTGCGGAGCTTGCTGCCGAAGGGGAGCGCTTCAAGCGATGCACAGGATGTGAACGCGCGGTCGCCCACGGCCACGGCCGTGTCGAAGCCGTCCACTGCCTCAAGCAGCGAATCGCCGGAAAAGCAGCGCGCGGGAATGGCCACGCCTGCGGGAATGGCCACGCGGCGCAGTGCCGGGCAGCCGGCGAATGCTCCGGGGGCGAGCGTGCCCGCGGCCACAGAGGCCCGCTCCAGGGCGGAGCAGCCTGCAAAGGCGCCCTCGCCGGTGGAGGTCACGCCCGCAGGCACATCCACCTGCCGCAAGCGCGTGCCCGCAAGGGCTCCGTCGCCTATGGCCGTGAGGCCCTCGGGGAAGGCGATTGATTCAATGCCCGTGCCTGCCAGAATCATGGCGGGCAGCACATCGGCGGGATAGCTGCGCAGCCCGTTTATGGCCGGCCCGCTATACGCCGCCACTGTGGCGCGGCTGAGGTCGAGTGACGTGAGGTCCGGCATCCCGGTGGCCATGAATTGAAAATCGGCGGCATCGACGCTGCCGCTCACGGCGAGCGACGTCACGCCGGCGGGCTCTTCCACCGCCGCGGCCAGAGTGCCGGGAGTGGATAGGGCCACGTCGAGCGCCGCTGCCGGCATCAGGGCCGGTGCGGCACACATAAGGAGGAGAGAGACGCGCAGTTTCATTTCAGAAAGGGAAGTTCATGCCCAGGTTGAACGAAGCGTTGGAGCTGAGCGGTGCGCCCTGCTTGGCCACCTTGCCGGGCACGTGGTCCATGCCCACGAAGAAGTTGAAGCCGGTGAGGTGCACATTGGCGATCCAGCCGAAAGATGCCCCGAATGTGCCGGCGGCAAGGTTTATGCCTGCCGAGAAGCACTTGACAGGGTGCACATTGGCCGAGAGGCGCATTTCGGTCCAGGTATAGCGTCCGGCCAGGCGGGTGGACGATAGCAGGCCGAAGTGCAGCTTGCGGTAGGCCGGCAGCTCGTAGTCGGCGCCCAGGTTGAGGGTGGCGTGCATAGCTGTCGTGCGCGAGTGGCCGTCGCCCAGGTCGCTCATCTGGTAAAGATCCTCGATATTGTCCACGAGGCGGTCCCATTCCTTCGAGAAGGAGTTGGGGGCGTCGCCGGAGGTGTCGAAAGTAAAGGCGTCGGTGTCGACGGTGCGGTCGCCCTGCGTCGAGGCGTAGCGGCTGCCGGTGTAGCCCATCCAGCCCAGGTCGAGCAAGGCTGCCGAGAAGGTGAAGTCGCGCCACTTGTAGGTGGCACCCAGGTCGAACGCCATGCCGAAGCCCTGCGGCTTCACGCCGCCTGTGCCGTCGAAGTTGAGGCCCGACACGTATTCGCGACCCTGCTTGTTGCGGTCCGTCTCAAACTGAAAGTCGGGCAGATTCACGTACACATCCGCATTCGTCACTGCCGTCCAGCTGTTTTCGCCCAGGGCCAGCTCGGCCTTGTTGAAGCGTGCGTCCACTCCCGCAAACGGAAGCAGGAACTTCATGGACGCGCCCACGCGTAGGCCGGGCACGGCCTTGATGTCGTGGGAGTGGTTGAGGGCGAGCTCGGCATAGCCGGTGGCGGCGGCGCCCAGGTTGTGGATGTCGTAGGTGTCGTTGGTGGCGCCTTCCTTGGCCAGCGAGAAGAGAGCGCGCGGCACCACCACGTCAGCTCCGGCGCGTGCGCCCAGCGTCACGGTGTTGTAGCCCTTGAAGGCCTTGAATCCCACGGAGATGATATTCTCGCGCAGGTCCACGCCCAGGCGGTTCTTATTGGAGAATCCGGCCATGGCCTCCTGCACGCCCACGCCCGGATTGGTGAAGAGGCATGTGCGGCCGTCCACGTTGTAGAGCACGTCGCGCAGGTGCAGGTTGCCGCGCATGGCCACGTTGAGGTTGCCCAGGCCGGGCATGGCCACGAACCCCTTGTCGTTGCCCATCGCGGGGTTGAGCTGATAGCGGTAGGTGTAGTTGTCGAGGAAGTAGGCCGAGTTGGTGTTCTGGCCCGTTGCGGCCATGGCGCAAGCAGCCACCGTGGCACAGGCTATATAGCGAGCTATCTTTTTCATGTTCAGAATTTTGTGATGTAATAGCCGCTTACGCGAGCCTTGATATCGTTGAGCACAATGGTCTGCGAGGGCGAGAGCGCCGCGCCGTCGCCTCCTCCGATGCGGGCCTCGAAGCGCACGCCGTCCACGCCCGTGACGGCTTCCTTCATCTCCATCCTGATCACCACCTTCTGTCCGGCCTTGGAGGGCTCGAGCACGGTGCTGGTGATCACGGCGCCGGAGATATCGCGGCCCTGCCGGTCGAGGGGATATGCCGTGAGGGTAACGGTGGCGGGAGCGCCGTTGTCGGCGGTGGCCGTCACCTCGAGAGCCTCGATGGCCAGCACGTCGTCGGAGTCTTCGCCGAACCAGCCGTCGGTCTTGTCGGAGTACACGATGTCGGTGTTGCCGGTGAGCGCCAGCGGAGCCACCAGCTGATACTTGCCCGTGACACCCTCTATATATGTGTTGAGCACGAAGTCCGAGACGTGCTGCGAGGGGATTCCGGGATTCTCCACGTCGATGCCTATGCGCTTGGGCAGGCTGCCTTCGCTGCCGGCGGGAGCCGCCAGCAGGCCGCCCAGGCCGGAGAATGCCACGTGCTCGAGGTTAGTGCCGTAGCCGGCGGGCACCGCCAGGCCGCGGTCCGAGGGCGAGAGCACGAAGTTGTAGGGGCCTGCCGTGCCGTGGGCAGCTCCCACGGTGATTCCGCCGCCGTCCGGGGTGAAGGTCACGTCGGGTGCGTTGTCGCGCATGGCCGTGAGGGTGAAGCCGGCCTGATAGGTGAGGCCATAGTTGCCCACGGGGTTGTCCACCTGGAGATAGATCTGCGGATTGGCCAGATATATGTCGGTCCCGGGTTCGGAGAGGAAGTCGGGTATGCCGGTGATGTCCACGGGGTCGATGGCCATACCGTCGAAGCTGTATTTCACGCGGCCGGTGAAGGTGCGGGCCTTGATGTCGCTCAGGCTGTAGTCCACGCGGAATTCCACTTTCTGAGTGAGCGAGCCTGTGGTGGCTCCGTCAAGGTCGGGGGTCACGTAGATCTTGCCGGAGAGCACCTTGAACGCGCCGTCGTAGGTGAAGGTGCGCTCGGAGGTGATGTCGCAGCCGGCGGTCACGAAGTCGATGCCGGTGGAGGTAAGGGTCATTTCCGGACGTGTGATGCCGCTCTCCACTTCCTTGCGGGCGATGGTCCACAGGCCGGTGGCGGGATCGTAGCTGCCTTCGTTGGCCTCGGGGTCCACCACCAGGCCCTTGGGCATCTGGAGCACCATATCTTCGAGATACACGGACTTCACATTCACTTTCACGTCGATAAGCCGCATCGACACCTTGAACTCCATGGGTTCCGTGGTGATGGACTCGATAGATTCGATGGAAGGGTCCACACCCTCGGCCTCGTAGCTGATGTCGTGGCCCATCTCGCCTATGGTGTAGCACACCGTGGGACCTGCCGCGCGCAGCGGAGCGCCCTGGCCGGTGGCCATCTCCAGCACCGAAGTGGAGTAGCCCAGCTCGGGGCTGGGGCAGGTGAAGGACTCCACATAGATGCGGTCCGACGAAAATTCTCCCCCCTCGCTCAGGGCGTAGAACTCCTCGCCGTCTATCTCGATGGGCTTGATCTTGCTGTTGTCGTCGTAGGTGATGATCGTGCCCAGCTTCACGGGATCGATATTGGCAGGGAGCACAAGGTCTTTCACTGTGAATTTAGACGTGGTGTCGATGTCAGAAAGGTCGTACTTGTCGTCGACACATCCCCAGGCCGCTGCTGCGAGCGCTGCAAGCACAGCGGGCAGATAGTAGTGGTGCAACTTCATATAACGGGTGTTGGTTTTATGCCTACAAAGATAATCTATTTCCCTCTAATCTGAAAAATATTGAGCGTAAAAGGTGTGAAATCACTCCGCACCACGCGCTGCCGCAAGGCTGCGGAGAGAATCGGCGAGCATCGACGAGAAGAGCGTGGCCCCGGCATTATTCATGTGCATGGGATCGGCAAAGAGCTCCTTGCGGCCCGTAAAGAGGCTGTCGCGGCGGAAGTCCAGCAGCTTCAGGTCGCTGCCGCCGTATCGCCGCAGCAGCTCCGCGAAGTTGTCGTTTTCGTGAGGCTCGAAAAACATCGGCGAAGTCACGAACACGAGGTCTATCCCCCGACGCCGGCACAGATCCGCGAACTTCTTCATATATTCCGCCTTCAGCGGGTCGATGCGGCGGCCTGATTCATCGGCCGGCGGCGCGAAATCGGTGGTGATGGTTCCCTCCGAGGGTTTGTAGCCCCTTATCACGTGCTGCTGGGGAGAGAAGGCATCGCCCAGCATCTGAAGGAATTCCGAATTATAGCGATAGGTGGCCAGATGCAGTTTGAGATACTCGTTTTCAGAAAGGTCGTCGAGAATCTCTTTCATCCCCTCGATGTCGTAGAAGGGCTTGATGCGCGAGAGCGGCTTCTGCCGGTCGTCGGCCTCATAGAGATCAAACGACGGCAGGAAATCATACACGATCACCGCCGGCTGCCGTCCTTGTGCAAGGATATTGTTCAGGAAGCAATAGGCCAGAAAGATGCCGTTGCCGTCCACGCCGCAGTTATACACCGTGAGGCCCAGGCTGTCTTCGAGCAGGGTGCTCACGTAATGGTGATTGGCGCGCGAGGAGCCCATTACGGCCAGCGAATCGTCGAACCGCCGGTTGATATAGTTGATCTTGTAGGTGTCGCCTCCCTTGGCATGATCCATCACCCAGCTCATCACCAGCCCGAAAGCGAAATCCACCGCAAGAAACGCCGCCACTGTCGCGACCGCCCATTTGCATAACCTCTTCATAGCTTAGAATTTAACGTATATGAACTGTCCGGCGTCAAGCACACCCAGCGTCATTATGGCCACCAGCAGGGCCACGATGGCCACGCACCGCACCGCCGCACGCGGATGGCGCAGGAAACTCACCTTCCGGAAATACTCCTGCAACACCTCCACCACCACGAGCGACACCACCGCTATGGCCATCAGCACGGTATTGGTCTTCGACAGCGGCAACGGCATGCCGGGAGCCAGGGTGAAAATCCGCCCCAGCACGCCGCACGCGTCCCTCAGCGTGGGCATCCTGAAGAATATCCACGCGAAGTTGGCGATCAGAAAGGTGCACGTTATCCGCAACGCTGCCGCAAATTTGGATTTAGGCTCCGCGTTGAGCCCGAAGAACTTCTCCACGGCCTGAACGGCCCCGTGGAGGAAGCCCCACACCACAAACGTGAGATTGGCGCCATGCCATATTCCGCTCACCACGAACGTGGCCAGGATGTTCGTATATGTGCGCCCCCTGCCCTTGCGGTTGCCGCCCAGCGGAATATACACATAATCGCGCAGCCAGCGCGACAGCGATATGTGCCATCGCCGCCAGAAATCGGTGATGCTGTAGCTGAAGTAGGGCCTGTTGAAATTATTCACCAGCCTGAAGCCGAAAAGCCTTCCCACGCCTATGGCTATCAGGGAGTAGCCGGCAAAATCGCCGTAGATCTGAATGGAATAGAACAGCGATGCCAGGAAGCATGTGGCGCCCGAGAAGTTCTGATAATCGGCATACACCGGATTCACGAACGTGGCCACCCTGTCGGCCACCACCGCCTTCAGAAAGAATCCCCAGAGCATCAGGCGCACACCCTCGCTCAGGTCCTCGGCCCCCACGCTCCTGCCCCCGCGGATCTGCGGCAGCAGTTCGTCGGCCCTGCTGATGGGGCCGGAAGCTATCTGCGGAAAGAAGCCCACGAAAAGCATGTAGTACAGGAAATTCTTCTCCGCACTGATTTTCCCGCGGTACACATCCCACATATACCCCAGGCTCTGAAACGTAAAAAACGAGATACCCAGCGGAATGAACAAGCGGGTGAGCGCATCGGCAGCCTCCGGCGCCGGCAGCCCGAGCAGCGAGTGCACCGTGGCACTGATGAAGCCGGAATATTTGAAAATCACCAGCGGAGCCGCCACTATCAGCACCGCGGCCGCGATAAGCCAGGCGCTGTTGCGGCCCCGCTCGCGGCGCCGGGCCATTATCAGCCCGAAGGTGTAGGTGACCGCCGTCACGGCAAAAAGAATCAAAGCCCCCGCAGGCTGATACGTGATAAAGAAAGAATACGACAGCGCCGTGAGCAACGCCGCCGACACCATGTTCATATACCGGGAGTTACGGCAAAACGCGAGTATCGCCACGTACAGCAACAAAACCACTGGCAATACCACGATAAAACCGAATGAATTCAATATCATGACCGCATAGGTGCTTGGGAAATCCGTTGAAAAAGAAAGGGTGAGGAAACTGCCCGAGCAATGCTTCAGGCTGCCGCACGGCGAAGTTACGCAAAAGTTTTCAAACGGCCCTACACCGTGCCGAGAATTTGTGGCAGGTGTGAAAAAACCGCAAAAAAATCATTTCGTCGCACTTTTTATGCCCGCGGTTCGTTTCTTTTTCATAATTTTGCAGGCTGAAACCGAAAGCCAAATACACATAGTATATTTTTATTCATAAATACGATGCTGAAAAACTTAGTAATAGTGGAGTCTCCTGCCAAGGCGAAGACCATCGAAAAATTCCTGGGAAAGGACTATAAAGTGATGTCGAGCTACGGACATGTGCGCGACCTCCGGCGCAAAAACTTCAGTATCGACGTAGACCACGGCTTCGCGCCCGTCTACGAGATTCCGGAAGAGAAAGAACCACTGGTGGCCGAGCTGCGCAAGGCTGCCGCCGAGGCCGAGACCGTGTGGCTCGCTTCCGATGAAGACCGCGAGGGAGAAGCCATCGCATGGCACCTCTACGAAGTGCTGGGCCTCAAGCCCGAGACCACACGCCGCATCGTGTTTCATGAAATCACCAAGAAGGCCATCCTCAACGCCATAGCCAATCCCCGCGGCATCGACCTCAACCGCGTGGACGCCCAGCAGGCGCGCCGCGTGCTCGACCGCATCGTGGGATTCGAGCTCTCGCCCGTGCTGTGGAAGAAAATCAAGCCCGCACTCTCGGCAGGCCGCGTGCAGAGCGTGGCCGTGCGCCTCATCGTGGAGCGCGAGGAGGAGATCAAGAACTTCGTCAGCGAGCCCTACTGGCGCGTGAACGCCACCTTCGCCACGCCCGACGGCTCCACCTTCAACGCCGAGCTCAACCACCGCCTGCCCACCGAGGAGGCCGGGCGCGAGCTGCTCGAGCGCTGTGCCGGAGCCGCCTTCGAAGTGGTAGACGTGGCCGTGAAGCCCCACGCCAAGGCACCCGCGCCTCCATTCACCACCTCCACGCTCCAGCAGGAGGCATCGCGCCGCCTGGGATTCACCGTGGCGCAGACGATGATGGTGGCGCAGCGCCTGTATGAAGCCGGACACATCACCTACATGCGTACCGACAGCGTGAACCTCAGCGAAGAAGCACTCGCCGCCATTTCTGCCGAAATCAACGAAAAGATTGGCCCCGAATACCTGCACGTGCGCCGCTACCACACCAGCAGCAAGGGTGCACAGGAAGCCCACGAGGCAATCCGCCCTGCATATATCGACCGCCCCACCATCGACGGCACAGCCCAGGAAAAGCGCCTCTACGCCCTCATCCGCCGTCGCGCCCTGGCATCGCAGATGGCCGACGCCCAGATTGAAAAAACCACAGTGGAGGTGGAAGCCCGCGGAGGAGTGGACCGCTTCACCGCTTCCGGCGAAGTGGTGAAATTCGACGGCTACCTGCGCGTCTACGCCTCGCAGGGTGCCGACGACGGCAGCGAGGAAGAAAGCGACGCATCAAAGCTCCCCGCCATGACATGCGGCGAAACCCTCTCCGCCCTGGGAGTGACCGCCACCGAGCGCTTCACGCAGCAGCCGCCACGCTACTCCGAGGCCACACTCGTGCGCAAGATGGAAGAACTGGGCATCGGACGCCCCTCCACCTACGCCCCCACCATCTCCACCATCCAGCAGCGCGAATACGTGGAGAAAGGCGAGCACGAAGGCACCGAACGCAGCTACGTGGTCCTCACCCTCGACGAAGACGGCCGGATCCACCGCACGGAGCGCACCGAGGCCGTGGGCAGCGACAAAGGCAAGCTCGTGCCCACCGACATAGGCACCGTCGTCAACCGCTTCCTCACCGAGTATTTCCCAGACATCCTCGACTACAACTTCACCGCACGCGTGGAGGAACGCTTCGACGATATCGCCGAAGGACGCCTCCCATGGAACGACGAGATAAGCGAGTTCTACAGCATGTTCCACCCCGTGGTGGAAAGCGCAATGAGCATGAGGCTCGAACACAAGGTGGGCGAGCGCGTGCTGGGCAAGGATCCAGCCACAGGCGAGACCGTGAGCGTCAAGATTGGCCGCTTCGGCCCCCTGGTGCAGGTGGGCGACGGCGAAGCCGACACAAAGCCCCGCTTCGCATCCCTTCTCAAAGGCCAGAGTGTCGACACCATCACCCTCGACGAAGCCCTCAAGCTCTTTGAATTCCCACGCACGCTGGGCACCTTTGAAGACGACGACGTGACCGTGGCCATAGGCCGTTTCGGGCCCTACGTGCGCCACAAAGGCAAATTCGTGAGCATCCCCAAGGACGAGGCGCCCGCAGCCGTGAGCCTCGACCGCGCGATCGAACTCATCATCGCCAAGCGCGAAGACGAAAGCCGCAAGGTGGTGAAGACCTTCCCCGACGACCCCGCCACGCAGATCCTCAACGGACGCTACGGCGTGTACATCGCCAGCGCCGGCAAGAACTACAAGATTCCGCGCAACGTGGCCGACCCCGCCGCGCTCTCCCTCGACGAAGTAAAGAAAATCATCGCCGAGCAGCCCGAAAAAACCGCACGCACCCGTAAAGCCAAGAAATAAGATGTCGCCACGCCGCCTCTCATGCAAGCCCGGAGCCGAGCGATCAAAGCCGCGCCCCGATATCATACTCTCATTCACAGCACCGGAGGAATGTCGCCTGCTCGACTTCCTTCTCTCCTCCATGCCCGACCGCAAGCGCACCACCGTCAAGGACTATCTGCGCCACCGCCAGGTGATGGCCGCAGGCAATATCACCACACAGTGGGACACCCTCCTGACCCCCGGCACCGAAGTGAAGGTCAACACCTCGCGCGAATTCCAGACCCTCTCCAATCCCCGCCTCAAGATAGTCTACGAAGACGACCACATCATCGTGGTCAACAAAGGCTACGGACTCCTCTCCGTGGGCACCGACACCAAGCGCGACGGCACGGCATATTCAATCCTGCGCGACTACCTGAAGCGAGTCGACCCCCGCAACAAGCTGTTCATCGTACACCGCCTCGACCAGCACACATCCGGCCTCATGATGTTTGCCAAGACACCGGAAGCCAAGGAAGCCATGCAGCACAACTGGAACAACATGGTGCTCGAGCGCCGATACGTGGCCGTCGTGGAAGGCGGAGCCCCCGACCCCGCCCAAGGCATCGTGCGCAGCCTCCTGGCCGAAAACTCGCAGCACGTGGTCTACACCACCACCGACCCCGCCCAAGGCCGCGAAGCCCTCACGGAATACGCCACCCTCGCCGCCCGCGGCCCCTACGCACTCGTCGAGCTACAGCTCGCCACCGGCCGCAAAAACCAGATACGCGTGCACATGCAGCAGCTGGGCCACCCCATCGCCGGCGACCGAAAATACGGCGCCAAGACCTCGCCCATCCACCGCCTCGCCCTCCACGCGCGCACCCTCCGCTTCGTCCACCCCGTCACCCGCCGCGACATGAACTTCTCCACCCCCGTGCCGGCATCATTCAACAGCCTTGTATAACACCGCAGCACAGATACTCGAAGCCGCAGGCATCACCCCCACCCCGAACCGCCTGCTCGTGGTCGACACCCTCGCCGCCGCCAGCGCCCCCCTGGCCCTCGCCCAGATCGAAGAACTCCTCCCCACAATGGAACGCTCGGGCATCTTCCGCGTGCTCACCCTGCTAGCCGACAATCATCTGGCCCACACCGTGAACGACGGCACCCGATCCCTCAAATACGAGCTATCCCTCGAAGCCACCGCCGGCCAC
>CAMWRI010000015.1 GCA_947176585.1 uncultured Porphyromonadaceae bacterium | reverse complement strand
CACGCTGCCGCGCATTCCCCCGAACCTCAACAGAAATTGCGAACGGGGTCGCATACACCCCCCTCACCTCGACGGCCCCGCCGCCGAGGTGATTTTTTTATGCCTGCGGTGGAGTTTCTAAAGGCCCGACAGGCTCTAGGGCTCCAATATGCTGTGCGGGGAGATTTTAAAACTCATCTTGTTAAAAATAATTAACAAAGTTGGGGCGGCGGGAATTATGGTTAAATTTGCAAGACGAAATTGTGTGACGGCAGGCATGACCGCCGCCGCAGATGCATCATAAGGATAGAGATTAATATCAAGCTAATTCAGATTAATATCCATGTTGATTATGAAGCTTCGTCGTTCGGCATTGTTTCTTCTGCTTTGCTCATCAATAATTTGCTTTGCTGATGACTGGCACGGCTCCTGGATCTCCTCCTCCCGTACCAACAGCACCCCGAACACTTGGATAGCTTTCCGTAAAGTTCAAAAACTCGATTCTGTTCCGGCTTCTGTCGTGGCCAAAATCGGAGCCGACACTAAGTATTGGCTTTGGATCAACGGTGAGCCGGTGGTTTTCGAGGGCGGACTTAAACGGGGTCCGTCTCCAGGCAACGGATATTATGACGAGGTTGAAATTGCGTCTTATCTTCAGAAGGGCGACAACACGATCGCAGTGCTTCTGTGGCATTTCGGTAAAAACGGTTTCTCTCATTCCAATAGCGGTTCCGCCGGCCTGATATTTGATGCCACAGCCGACGGCACTCCCGTTATCCGGTCGGATGGAAGCTGGTCGTGCAGGGATATGGATGCGTTTTCCGATACCGATGCCCCTTACCCCAACTACCGTCTCTCGGAGTCCAATATCAGATATGATGCCAATAAGGCACCCGAAGGGTGGAATATGCCCGGCTACGCAGGGAAGTTCGGCAGCGCTGCCGTTATTGCCGAGGCAGGCTATGCGCCTTTCGGTAAATTGGTGAAACGTCCGATACCGATGTGGAAAGACTATGGGCTGAAACCTTACCTTTCGGTAAGCCGGGGTGCCAACGATACGGTGCGTTGCAGGCTCCCCTATAACGCGCAAGTCACCCCTTATTTAAAGGTGAAGGCTCGTGCCGGGAAAAAGATTGATATGCTTACCGACAATTATAACGGTGGCTCAGCCTATAATGTGAGAGGCGAATACATCACTAAGGATGGTGAACAGGAGTATGAAAGCCCGGGCTGGATGAATGGTAATGAAGTGCTATATGTTATCCCGGATGATGTTGAGGTGCTTGACCTTAAATTTCGCGAGACGGGATATGACACCGAATTTACAGGCGCATTTGAGTGTGACGATCCATTTCTGAACGAACTTTGGAAGCGCTCGGCGCGCACTCTCTATATAACGATGCGCGACAACTACATGGATTGCCCGGACCGCGAACGCGCGCAATGGTGGGGTGATGCCGTCAATGAACTCGGGGAAAGTTTCTATGCCTTATCGCCGAGTGCTCACAAGCTGGCCCATAAGGGTGTGCTGGAATTAATGAACTGGCAGCGACCGAACGGCACCATCTACTCCCCTGTGCCCGCCGGCAACTGGCATAAGGAGCTGCCGTTGCAGATGCTCGCATCCGTTGGGTGGTACGGTTTCTACACTCAGGGATTCTATTCCGGCGACAATAGTTTCGTGGAGAACATTTATCCGGGTCTGAAGAAGTATCTGCACGAGGTATGGCAGCTGGATGAAGATGGTCTCGCAATCCCGCGCAAGGGTGAATGGGACTGGGGCGACTGGGGCGAAAACATCGACCTGGGTGTGCTCACCAACTGCTGGTATTACCTTGCGCTGAAGGCCGAGCGCGAATTTGCGGAGCAATTGGCCCGGGATGAAGATGTAGAGATGATAACCGGCATAATGGAGGGTATCGAACAGAATTTCGACAAGCGGTATTGGACAGGTTCGGCTTATCGTTCTCCTGATTACAAGGGCGAAACCGACGACCGCGCCCAGGCGATGGCCGTAGTCTCGGGTCTGGCCTCTCCCGACAAATATCCGGCACTGACAAAGGTGCTCGATGCGGAGTATCACGCAAGCCCCTATATGGAGAAATATGTGCTCGAGGCCCTTTTTGTGATGGACGAGCCCGACCGTGCTTTCGACCGTATGCACAAGCGTTACGGCAGAATGCTCTCCTACGATGATCATACCACTCTTTTCGAGGGGTGGGGAATCGGTGCCGAGGGTTTTGGCGGAGGAACCGTCAATCATGCGTGGAGCGGCGGTCCGCTGACCCTGCTGAGTCAGAAAGTATGCGGCATAACCCCCACATCTCCGGGATTCCGCACATTTGCCGTTGATCCTCAGATGGGAAGGCTCAAAAACGCATCGGCCACTATAGATACCAATTATGGCTTGATTACTGTTTCCCTAAACCGTAAAGGAGAGCGGATTGCCGGAACTGTCACCGTTCCGCCCGGAACCGAGGCCTCGGTTCCGGCGTCGAATGGCGGTTTCCGCAAATTATCTGAAGGGACTCATAAATTCTCATTCAAAAGATAAGACCCCATTCCCCAGCTTTAACAAATATTGGGGAACGGGGTCTAAGCGAAAAGCAAAGGGCATGACGGGTGGTTGCTGTAAGTTTAGACAGCAACCTATAGAGCTATGTAGAAACAGCCCGGAAAAATTGGCGCGCCGTAGAGCGCGCCCCGAGAGTAGCCGTGGGGTAAGCCGTGCGCCTTTGGGCGCGGTGGTGCACCCCGCGGAAAAAGCCCCGTCCTCCACCACTCCCCCATCCATCGCGGCATCCACGGATGCCGCGATGGATGGGGGAGTGGCATTGTATCTGATAAACCGCGGGGTGCGCGCCTTTCAGGCGCTTACCGCCGCGGCTACTCTCGGGACGCGCTCTACGGCGCGTCTATTCGCTGAATGGTTACTTGCAGGATATATTTTGTTAAAAATAATTAATATAGGGTGGGTGGTGGAAATTTTGGTTAAATTTGCGAGACTAAATAGTGCGACGGCAACCATGACCGCCGCAGCAGATGCATCATAAGGATAGAGATTATTAATACATAACTACTTTTACTAAAATTTTCTGCATGAAGAACATTTGTTTTCAAATGACTCGGAAGGCTTGGCTCGTGCTCGCTGCAGTGCTGTGCCTGTCTTTCCCGGCATTGGCGCAAAATGTCATCGTGACGGGTACGGTGTACGAGCCCGACGGTGAACCCGCCATCGGCGCCAGCGTCACGCTGAAAGGCCAGACGACGGGCGTAGCTACCGATATCGACGGTAACTATCGCATCTCCGCTCCCTCCAACGCTACCCTGGTTTTCTCCTACATCGGCTACAACACCCAGGAGGTGGCCGTGGACGGCCGCACTACCATCGACGTGACTCTCGAGACCAACTCGGTGGCCATGAACGAGCTGGTGGTCGTGGGCTACGGCGTGGTGAAGAAGAGCGACGCCACGGGCTCTGTGGCCGTGGTCAAGCCTGACGAAATCGAGGCCGGCCTTGCCACTTCGGCTCAGGATATGCTCGTGGGTGCAAGCCCCGGCGTGGTTGTCACCACCAACGGCGGTGATCCCGCAGGCGGCGCCAGCATCCTCATCCGCGGCGGTGCTTCGCTTGCTGCGAGCAATGCTCCTCTGATTGTGGTGGACGGTGTGCCTATGGACGGCAACACCGTGAAGGGCTCGAGCAATGCTCTGGGTCTGATCTCGCCTGAGAATATCGAGAGCATGACCATCCTGAAGGATGCTTCGGCAACGGCTATATATGGTTCGCGCGCGAGCAACGGCGTGATCATCATCACCACGAAGAAGGGTCAGAGCGGCAAGCCGCAGGTGAACTTCACCGCCAATATGTACATCAACACTCCGCGCAAGACGATGAGCATGATGAACGGCACCGAGTTTGCCAACTTCGTGACGGAATACTACGGCGCCGAGAGCGCTCAGGCTGCTGCCCTGGGTGTGAACGGCGTGATATACAACACCGACTGGCAGAAGGAAATGCTCCGCACCAGCGTGAGCAGCGACTATTCGCTAAGCGTGGGCGGCACTGCCGGTTTCCTGCCCTATCGTGTGTCGGTGAGCTACACCGGCAACAACGGCGTGATCAAGACTTCGGCCATGGATCGTGCCACCGCAGGCATCAACCTCACTCCCAAGTTCTTCGACGACCTGCTGAGCGTGAACCTGAACGTTAAGGGCGCATGGATCTCGAACCACTACCAGAAAGGCGTGCTGGGCGGCGCCGTGAGCTTCAACCCCACGCTGCCCATATTCATGCCCGGCGGCAACAACCTGCTCAACTACACCAGCTATGCCGGCGGCGGCGCGCTGCTGAGCGGCGACACCGGCTCGAGCATCAACACCATCGAGAGCCTCAACCCCGTGGCCGAGCTGAAGCAGTATCACTGCAAGAGCGACGTGTGGCAGAGCATCGGCAACCTGATGCTCGACCTGCGCATGCCTTTCCTGCGCGAGCTGCGCGCCAACCTGAACCTTGCCTACGACTACAGCCACGGCAAGTGCTACAACTACAACGATCCTTTCTCGCCCGCTTCGTGGAGTGCCGGCCACTATGTGGAAGGCAGCGACGTGGTGGTGCGCGACGGCTATTCCAGCCGCTATAATGAAGACGAGAAGCGCTACAGCCTGCTGCTCGACTTCTATCTCAACTACAACAAGGACTTCAAGGCCATAAATTCCACGCTGGATGTGACCGCCGGTTATTCCTGGCAGCACTTCAAGCTCGAAGGCAATAACTACAGCGCCAACTACGCACCCGGCCAGGCTTTCGACGGGTACCAGCGCACGCCCACCGTGTACTACAGCAAGCCTTATCAGCTGCTCAGCTACTTCGGCCGCGTGAACTACACGCTGCTCGACCGCTACCTGCTCACGGTGACGGTGCGCCGCGACGGAACCAGCCGCTTCAGCAAAGACACCCGCTGGGGTTCCTTCCCCTCGGTGGCCCTGGGCTGGAAGCTCCTCGACGAGAGCTTCATGGAGGGCGCCCGCTCGTTCATGAACGAGCTCAAGATCCGCGGCGGCTGGGGTATCACCGGCCAGCAGGACCTGGGCGAGGACTACCTCTACTTCTACATGCCCGTGTTCAACCAGAGCACCAACATGAACCAGCAGTACCTCGGCCCCGACGGCAAGCTGCACTACACCGTGATGCCCAGCGCCTACAACACCACCCTCAAGTGGGAGGAGACCCACACCTGGAACGTGGGCCTCGACTTCGCGTTCCTCAACAACCGCATCAGCGGTAGCTTCGACTGGTACAAGCGCAAGACCAAGGACCTGCTCACCGTTGCCACCTATCCCGTGGGCTCCAACCTGAGCAACCGCGGCCCGCAGAACCTGGGCGACCTGGAGAACACCGGTATCGAGTTCAACCTCCTGACGCGTCCCGTCGTGACCAAGGAATTCACCTGGAGCAGCAACTTCAACGTGGCCTGGAACAAAAACAAGGTGACCCGCCTGGCCGAAGGTGCCGAGTCCACCACCGGCAACATCGGCACCGCCGGTGATATCCAGAAGCATCAGGAAGGCTTCCCCGCATTCTCCTTCTGGGTGTATGAGCAGGTGTACAACGCCGACGGCACCCCGCTCGAAGGAGTGTTCGTGGACCGCAACGGCGACGGCGCCATCACCAGCGACGACCGCTACCTCTACCACTCGAAGGATCCTGCCGTGACTCTGAACTGGCAGAACACCTTCAACTACAAGAACTGGGACTTCGGCTTCACGCTGCGCTCCAGCATCGGCAACTGGGTGTACAACAAGAACGAGGTGGACAACGCCTTCATCTCCCGCACCAGCGTGGCTCCTCTGGGCAACCTCATGACCGATACCTACCTGTGGCACAGCAAGAAGACCGATGCCATGCAGCTCAGCGACTACTTCGTGCGCAACGCGTCATTCGTGCGCTGCGACAATATCACCCTGGGCTACACCTGGAACGAACTCCTGGGCAACAAGCTGCGCGTGCGTCTCTACGGTGCCGTGCAGAATCCCTTCGTGATCACCCGCTACAAGGGCATCGACCCCGAGGTGGGCAGCGGTATCGACTCCAGCGTATATCCCCGCCCCACCACATATACCCTCGGTCTCGTGGCATCCTTCTAATTTTTTCAAAAACGACTCATTCTCAATATGAAACTATATAAATTCGCAGCTATTGCCTGCGCCGGTCTCGCCCTGGCCACCACGTCGTGCGTAAACGACCTGGACGTGATGCCCGACGACCCCCAGACCAAGCTTGAGATCTCTACCACCGACGAATGGTACGGCTATCTGGGCAGCCTCTACGGCGCGCTGCTCTACGAAGGCAACATTTCCTGGCCCGGCTACAACGACGGCGACGGCGTGTATATGCGCTGCCACTGGAACCTCCAGGAACTCACCGCCGACGAGGCCGTGATCGTGAACAAATGGGAAGACCCCGGCTACCACGCCCTCTTCGAGCACACCTGGCTCGACAACAACGGCTGGATCTATCTGGCCTATGCCCGCGAGGCCGACCTCGCCCGCAAGGCTTCCACCTTCATCAATATTCTCGCTACCGCCGGCGACAAGCTCACCGATGCCGAGAAGACAGCATTCGCTGCCGAAGCCCGCGTGCTCCGCGCCTATGCCTACTATGGCATGATCGACCTCTTCGGCCTGGGTCCGTGGGTGACCGAGGCTCAGGAGACGGGCGTGATTCCTCCCACCTACGAGCGCAAGCAGCTCTTCGAGTCCACCGTGGCCGACCTGGTGGATGCCCTTCCCTCCGTGCCCCTCGCAGCGCAGCAGAGCTACGGCCGCGTGAGCCGCGAAGCCGGCTACATGCTCCTGGCCAAGCTCTATCTGGGTGCAGAGGTCTACACCGGCACGCCCATGTACGACAAGTGCGCCGAGGCCTGCAAGGAAGTGCTCAAGGGCGGCTTCGAGCTCGCTCCCGAGTATAAGTATCTTTTCTGCGGCAGCAACGACAAATATGCCCGCAACGGCGGCGAGCTCCTCTGGGTGGCTCCCCAGCAGGTGGGCGCCATGGAGAGCTGGGGCGGTACCACCTACCTCACGGCCGGCGCCTTCTGCGACGCTATGCCCGCCGACGTGCTCGCCCAGCTGGGCTGCGGCTTCACTCCCTGGAGCGGCCTTAAGGTTAAGCCCGAGCTCTACAACGCTTTCGAGCCCGGCGACAAGCGCGCCCTCTTCTACACCGACGGCTTCACCAACTCCGTGGAAAACCTCAATGACTACGAGCACGAGGGCTACGTGTGCATCAAGTACCGCTACACCATGGAAGACAACTACGACAACGATCCCGCCGTGGGTCCCACCGTGTCGAGCACCGGTGGCATGTGCGACGCCGATTATCCCGTGTTCCGCCTGGCCGACACCTACCTGATGCTGGCCGAGTGTGAGAAGCGCGGCGTGAGCGGCTGCGACGGCCTGGCCTACTTCAACAAGGTGCACGAGCGCGCAGGCCTGCCCGCCGTGACGAGCTACTCGCTGAGCGACGTGCTCCACGAGCGCCAGTGCGAGCTCTACTGGGAAGGCTTCCGCCGCAGCGACCTTATCCGCTTCGGCCTCTTCACCGGCGGCAGCTACCTCTGGAGCTGGAAGGGCGGCCTCCCCGGCGGCGCATCCATTCCCGAGTACCGCAACGTATTCGCCATCCCCTACTCGTATATCACTGTAATCGGCCAGAACCCCGGCTACTAATCAATAGACGACAATGAAAAAACTTAGCATACTTCTGGGCGTACTCGCCATAGCCGGCCTCCAGGCCTGCAAGGACGACACCACCCCCGTGGTGAACACGCCCGACAGCTTCACGCTCAACACCCCGCCCACGGCCGAGCAGTACTACGACCTCACTCCGGGCGGCACAATCACCCTCACGTGCTCGCAGCCCGACTACGGGTTCATCGCCGCAGCCACCTACAGCGCCGAAATCTCGCTGGACAAGGAGCACACCTATGCCGTGAACTCCAATGATCCCTCCAGCGCCGCCTTCACCATCAACGACGCCGACGTGGCCACCGGCCTTTGCGTGCTGCGCGGCATCGAGAGCTCCGACGACTGGACCGACCCCGGATATCAGCCTCTCTACATCCGCGCCGTGGCCCAGCTGCTCAACGACGGCACAGGCCTCGTGAAGAGCAACTGGATCGAGCTCAAGAACGTGAAGAGCTACTTCGCAATCCCCACTCCCGGCTATATCTACCTCGTGGGCGCATGCTCCGAGTGGTCCATGAACGAGACCGAGACACTGCGCAAATGGCGCCTCTACGAGAACGACAAGGCCATCGGCTCCAAGATCTACAGCGGCGTGTTCAACGTGCCCGCAGGCCAGGCCATGTTCCGCTTCTACACCGAGCTCGACGGCAACTGGGACACCTGCTCCTACGGCCCCGCCAACAACAACGGTGGCAACACCGAGGACGACAACGGCGCCCTGAACGTGGAATGCAAGTTCACCGACGGCATCTTCACCGACGGCATCAAGGCCTCGAAAGACAACTTCAACTTCGTGGGCTGGGAAGGCGGCATGATGACCATCGTGGTGGATATGAGTCTGGAAAGCAACATGACCATCACCATCACCGAAGGCGAGCACGAAGTGGCCGTCACCAACTACGTCTACATGGTGGGCAACCAGGGCGGCTGGGAGACCCCCTCGCCTGAAGCCTACGCCGACTGGAAGCTGGCCGACAGCGACGGCAGCGGCGTCTACTCCGCCACTTTCGACCTGCCCGCCGTGATCAAGGACGGCGACGGCGACGTGCTCTACTGCCGCTTCTACAAGAACCCGAATGGCTGGGGACCTGCTGAATGGTCGGCCGGCGCCGATAATGTCGACGTCTTCTCCGGTATCTCCTGTCCCACCACCGACGGCGAAGGCTGCTTCGTGATGGCCGGTGCCGGCGGCCACAGCGTCACCGTGAACCTCGACACCAACAATAATGCCGTAACATTCACAATCAATGACTAATCCGATGAAAAAACTGCATATATTCTGCGCAATGGCTCTGGGCCTCGCCCTCGCCTCCTGCGACCAGGTGGAGGAGAACTTCGGCCAGCCGCAGTCCAACCCCCAGGAGGCACCCTTCGGCACCGACGCCGTGACGGTGACTCCCGCCAACAGCGCCCCCTTCGTGCTCGCCGACCTTGACGCCGCCAATGCGACCGCCACACTGGCCACATCGGCTCTCGCCGGAGCTCCCGACGGCTACACCCTCAGCTTCAAGGCCCAGATGACCACCACGGAAGACTTCGCCGGTGCCGTGGAGCTGCCCGTGACCACCACTGCCGACGGCACCGTGACCATCGCTCCCGATGAGCTCCAGACCATCTACAGTTCGCTCACCAAGGACCCCCGCGAGGCCACCGTCTACATCCGCTACGCCGCATTTGCCGTGGCCAATAAGACCACCCTCGTGCGCATGGGCGGCGATGATTTCTACTACGGCCCCTATGCTTATAAGGTGAAGCCCTTTGATGCCTCCAAGGAGATAGCCGACGGCTACACTCTCGAGCTTGCCGCCGGCGACGACTTCTCGGCCGCCCAGGCATTCCCCTTCAACCACAGCGCCGCCAGCCCCTACGACGATCCCGCTTTCAGCGTGGTGGCCACCTTCACCGATGCCGATTTCCAGGCCGGACTGAAGTGGCGCGTGGTATCGAGCACCGGCGTGGTCTACGGCCCCGCAGGCGCCGCCGACGCCGCAGGCGACCTCATGGAGGGCGCTCCCGCCGGCACGGTGGTGAGCGGCTCGCCCCTGCTCATGACTATCGACATGGAATTCGACACCTACGAATACAAGCAGGCCTACGAGTGCATGTACACCCCCGGCACCTCCTGCGGCTGGGTGGGCAGCGCATCGCAGACCCTCACCACCACCGACTACGAGACCTACACGGGCCTGGTGGTGATCGAGAGCGGCGACGGCTTCAAGTTCAATCCCGATCCCGACTGGAACGGCCATGACGTGGGCGTGACGACCGCTCCCGAGAAGAGCGTGGCAGCCGACGGCACCATCACCTTCACCGGCGTGGCAAAGGGCAGCAACAACATCAAGACCGATATCGCCAAGGGCCTCTTCTACGTTGAGTTCAACTACAGCACCAAGGAGTTCAAGCTCACATATCTGAGCACCCTCGGCATCATCGGCGGCTTCAACGGCTGGGGCGAGAGCCTGGCCCTGCAGCCCTCGGCCGACATGCTCGTGTGGACCTCCCCCGCCACTGAATTCCCCGCCGGCTGCGAATGGAAGATACGTGCCAACGACGGCTGGGACTACAACTGGGGCGGCACGACGGCCGACCTCCAGTTCAACGCCGGCAACATCGTGACCGACGAGGCCGGCACCTACGTGGTCACCCTCAACTTCTCCTCGCACCCCTACACCGCAACCGTCACCAAGCAGTAAACACTGCCACAACCCCATCTGCAAGCCCCGCCCTCCCGGCGGGGCTTGCTTTTTACAACCAGGCCGAGGCAATACGCCCGTTTTCCCACATGTCAAATTGCTGATTTGTCCTTTTGTAGCTTTTGTTTCCCGTACGTTCCGGGGCTGCCGGAGACGAGATTCATTACATATAGTGCTTTCGCGGTTGGATATCGATAATTAAAGGTTAAAATCAGTTAAACAAGATGCCTAAATTACTATTATATATATATTTGCAAAAATAATTAATAGCATTATGCGAAAATACGTTACCTACCTGTTAATCCTTATTGTCAGTGCCTGCTCATCTAATGACGCTTTCGAACTTGAAACGCAGCACGAATCAACGCTCAATGATGCGTATGAACATGTAGTGAAAATTGCGCAAGAAGCACAGGGAGAGATATAATTCGTCTCCCGACTATCAGTTCAACTATATTGTGAGACCGACTTATTTTATTAAAAAGAAAAATTAGAAATTACGATATGATTAAAAGACTTTATTGGACTGCAAGTTTGGTACTGATTGCAGCTGTTTCTCTGGGTGCATGTTCGTCGGAGTCGACGGATGAGCCGCGTGCCGATGAAGCCGATAAACACGAAGTTCCTGAAAAAGGCATAAGCTATGATGAGCGTTTCCCGTTTCAACTATGGGTAGACGAAAGCGGAGCCGCGCATATCAATGCGGACTTGTCAAGTGGATTCCCCGACCGTGAAACGGTAGTGAAGTCTATATCCGGGAAGGGATGGAAACTAATGAAGAACTATATCAACCGTAAATATACTGCCAGTGAGTCCGGCTTCGTATATCGCTTTGAAGAAACCGATTTTCTGGGCGACTGGGTGGGCGGCGATTTGGACTTGAAATTGTATTTCAACAAGGCAGGCCAATATATCAACTATTATCGCTGGCTGCCGGGCTTGGTGGGAATAGAGGACCCTAATGAATATTTTTGTGCCGAAAACGGCACCTACACCTACGATGCCACAACAGGTGTGCTCGATTGCCGGATTCTTGGATCCTACAAGCTCGTAGATGTAGACGATGATAATATGTGGTTTGTGCATGCCTATGACGATGGTGCGTTCGACATCGTGCATTTAAAATCGGTATCCTCTGCCACTCTGAAAGAATGGAATGAAAAGTACGTCGATGCCGACAAAGCAAAGGATCTACTGAATAATTAGAACCCCTTCCCCAATATAGGGCCGGTTTTCTAAAGTCCAATACCGGTTTTCGTTTTAAAAAAAGCAATAATCGACAGAAGGAACAAAAACCTTTGTTCCTTTTGTTCTTTTTGTCATTTTGTATCTTTTCGCCCTGTCTTGCCCGGCTTGTTTTTTTCGCGCCAATGTAGTACCTTTGCACTACAATCATCAGCAAGCCTCAATATGCGACAGATATTCGCGATTCTTATTCTCACGCTCGCGGCTGTGGCCGCCCGCGCAGCCCGCGTCGACACCGTGACGGTGCCCGCGCGTTTCCTCGACACCCCCATGAAAGTGGCAGTGGTCGTACCCGACGCCGCCTCTCCCGCCCGTCCCGTGCCCGTGGTCTACATCCTCAACGGCTTCGGCGGCGACTACTCATCGTGGCTCAAGATCACACGCCCCGACCTCCCCGAGCTCACCGACCGCTTCGGCATGATATTCGTGATGCCCGACGGCCGCGACTCCTGGTACTGGGACAGCCCCGTGCAGCCCGGAATGCAGATGGAATCATTCATCACCCGCGAGCTCGTGCCCTTCATCGACAGTAAATATCCCACCGTACCCTCGCGCGACAAGCGCGCCATCACAGGCCTGAGCATGGGCGGCCACGGTGCCCTCTTTCTGGCGGCGCGTCATCCCGATCTATGGGGTAGCGCAGGCTCCATGAGTGGCGGCGTCGATATCCGTCCTTTCCCCAAGTCGTGGAAGATGGCCGAGCGCCTGGGCAGCTTAGAGGAAAACCCCGAGGTGTGGAACTCCCACACGGTGGCCACACTGCTTCCGGCCCTCAAGCCCGGCACGCTCAACATCACCATTGACTGCGGCGTGGACGACTTCTTTGCGGGCGTGAACCGCAGCCTCCATCAGGCCTTGCTCGAAGCCGGCGTGCCCCACGACTACACCGAGCGCCCCGGCCGCCACAGCCATCAGTACTGGGCCAACAGCATCCTCTATCATCTGCTGTTCTTCAACGAGGCCTTTAGCAAATGATCCTGAACGGGATTGACATAACTAATTTCAAGAACATCGCCCGCGCCACCCTGGAATTTTCGCCCAAGGTGAACTGCCTGCTGGGCGACAACGGCATGGGTAAGAGCAACCTGCTCGACGCCCTCCACATGCTCAGCTTCACCAAGAGCTTCACCGGCGCGCCGGACCAGATGCTCATCCGCAGCGGCGAGGACTTCGCCATCCTGCGCGGCCTCTACACCCGCAGCGGCACCCCCGAGGAGATAATCGCCGGCCTGCAGCGCGGCCGCCGCAAGAGTTTCAAGCGCGGCGGCAAGGAGTATAAGCGCATAAGCGCCCATATAGGCCTGCTGCCCCTGGTGATGGTGAGCCCCGCCGATATGGATCTCATCACGGGCAGCGGCGAGGAACGACGCCGCTTCGCCGATATGGTGATCAGCCAGGCCGACCCCCGCTACCTCGACGCGGCAATCCGTTATGCAGCCCTCCTGGAGCAGCGCAACCGCCTGCTGCGCGACGGCATCACCGACGCCGCCCTGCTCGAAGCCATCGACTTCCAGATGGACGCTCCGGCAGCTTATATGGCCCGTGCGCGCCACGAATGGACGCATCGACTGGCCGGAATATTCTCGCGCTACTACGCCGCCATATCAGGCTCGGCTGAGCAGCCGTCGGTGGCGCTTGTGTCGCACCTGGGCCCCGATGCCTCCACGCCCCCGCTGTCGGCCCTGCTGCGCGAGCGCCTGCCGCGCGACACCGCGCTGCACCACACCACCGCGGGTCCGCACCGCGACGACCTCGAATTCATGCTCGACGGCCTTCCCGTGCGCCGCACGGCCTCCCAGGGCCAGTGCAAGACCTTCACCATCGCCCTGCGCCTCGCCCAATACGAATTTCTTGCCGGAGCCTGCGGCATGCAGCCTCTGCTCCTGCTCGACGATATATTCGACAAGCTCGACGCAGGCCGCGTGGAGCGCATTATCTCCACTGTGGCCGCCCCGGGTGCTTTCGGACAGACGTTCATCACCGACACAAACCGCCGCCACCTCGACGAAATCGTGGCCCATATGGGCGCCGACCACCGCCTGTGGAGCGTGGATCGCGGCTCGTTCACCCCTATCACCGCATGAAACGCACCGATGCACAGAGCATAGGCACCCTTATCGAGCGCTTCATCGACAGCAGCGGCAGCCGCGACAACTACGACGCCCAGCGCATCTGCTACCTCTGGAGCGAGGTGATGGGCCCCACGATCAACCGCCACACGGTGCGCCGCTGGGTAGACGCCGGCACCCTCCACGTGATCATCACGTCCGCACCCCTCAAGAGCGAGCTCGGAATGATAAGGTCGAAGATTGTCGAACGCCTGAACGAGGCCGCCGGCAAAAACGTTATCAACGATATAGCTTTTCACTGAAATGAACGTACCACAGCCCACATTCACCTTCCGCCACCGCACCCCCGTGCAGCTCCGTTTCCTCGACATCGACCCCATGGGCCACGTCAACAACTCCATATATTTCCAGCTCATGGATCTGGCAAAGGTGCAATATTTCACCGCCCTCGGAGCCGTGTTCGACGGCAAGGCCGAGAGTCTGGTGATCGTCAATATCAACTGCAACTTCTACTCCCCCGCATATCTGCAGGAGCCCATAGAAGTGCTCACCGGAATCGAAAGTATCGGCGACAAATCCCTGCGCCTCGAGCAGCGGGTGGTCAACGCCACCACCGGCGATGTGAAATGCGTGTGCCACACCATCATGGCAGGCTTCGACCCGGTGAACGTGCGCTCTGTGCCCATCTCCGACGAGTGGCACGCCAAAATCTCCGCCTTCGAAGGCCGAGACCTTTGAAGGCGTCGCCCAAGGGGGTAGTGCGGATGCTTTTCAATGCATCGGCACCCGCAAAGATGCTCGCGCAGAGGCCCTCACCCCCAAATAATCATTTTTTTTGAAAAAAAATGCCGAAATATTTGCAAGATTAATAAAAGTGCCTTAACTTTGCACTCGCAAAAGCAACGAAGCTAATGCCTCTCCACCGAGAGCCAAGCGAGGCTAATGTTAAACGGTGTGGTAGTTCAGCTGGTTAGAATACCTGCCTGTCACGCAGGGGGTCGCGGGTTCGAGTCCCGTCCATACCGCCAGAGGAGAGAGGAGAATGAGAAATAGCAGTTTCTTCGGAAATAGCGTTTCTCATTCTTTTTTATATACGCCGGTCATTCATATAAGATTTATAAATCCTTATAAATCTTATAAGTCTTATATGATATAATGTACTTTGCGCCTCTGCGCGAAAAAAGCAGCCCCCACGGGGGCTGCTTTTGCTGCGGAAAGAGAGGGATTCGAACCCCCGGAGGTGTGACCCTCAACGGTTTTCAAGACCGCCGCAATCGACCACTCTGCCATCTTTCCTTGTGAAAGTGCTTGCAAAGGTAGTCACAATTTGCGTAAACCACAAATTTTTAATTCTTTTTTGCATTATAAGTCTTATGAATCTTATAAGTCTTATAAGATTTATATTGCTATAAATCAGCTGATTCACTTTGCTCTACAGCGTGAGCTTGCCCGCACGCAGGCCGGGAGCGCTCACGGTGACGGTGGCAGGAGCAGCATCGCCGGTGGCCTTTATGATGCCCAGGGCGCGGCCGCCGGAGGTGGTGCGTTCGCTGCGGAAGTAGCCGCGGGGATCCTTGGGATCGCCGGATCCGGTGGCGATCACGCGTGCGCCGCCTGTGGCCTTGAACTGCAGGGGAAGGGCGGCATCGGGCACCACGCGGCCTTGACGGTCCACCACCTCGGCGGTGATGAATGCGAGCGACTGAGTGCCGGGGGCGAGGCGATCGCGGTCGGCTGTGAGGCGGATGGCGTAGGGCTTGCCGGCGGTGGCTATCTCCATGGTGTCGGCGGGCAGGCCGGCGTCGTCGTAGGCCACGGCGCGGATATTGCCGGGAGTGTAGGGCACGGTGTAGACTGCGTGGAAGCGCTCTGCGCGGCCTGTGGGCTTCCGGCCTGCACTCTCGCCGTTCACGTAGAGCTCCACGGATGGATAAGTGCTCATCACTTCCACGTTGATGTCCTTGCCTTCGTGGCCCGCCCAGTTCCACGACTCGGCGGCGGGATGTGTGCCCCACATCGTTTCGCGTATTTCGCCGTGGTAGCCGTCGGGTTCATGCACGGCCAGGTAGAGCTGTGGCTCGGCGGCGTAGAGCATCTCGCGGTAGTGTGATATAGGCTTGCGGTGGCCTATGATGTCGATGTCGCCGCAATAGGAGTTGTGCCAGGGCCAGAGGGGACGCACCCAGTGCTCACCCTCGGGGTCGCCCGTGTAGTAGTATCGGCCTATGCCTGATTCGCCTATGTAGTCGATACCCGTCCACACGAAGTCGCCCGCCACGTAGGGCAGATCGTGCACCTTCTCCCAGTTGCCGAAGGCATCGCGCGGAAACGACTCCGTTTGCCACATCATGCGCGACGGCACACGGGCATGGTCGCTTTCGGCCTTGTGTATCATGTAGTTGTAGCCGGTGATGTCGTGGGCGGCTGCAAGGGCATCATATATCTCCCAGTCGCTGTCCCAAGCGGCGAGCGCCGAGGTGACGGGGCGCGAAGGGTCGAGGCGGCGGCATTCGGCGGCCAGGTCGCGGGCTATCTTCACGGCGTCGGCTGTCTTGCGCTCGATTATCTCGTTGCCTGTGCTCCAGCATATCACTGAGGGATGGTTGCGGTCGCGCTTAACTGTAGAGGCCACGTCGCGCTGCCACCATTCGTCGAACACCTCCGAGTAGTCGTGGGTGTTTTTCGAGGCTCGCCAGCCGTCGAAGGTCTCGTCGATCACCATGAGTCCAAGGCTGTCGCAGGCATCGAGGAAGGCCGGCGCCACGGGGTTGTGGGAGGTGCGCACGGCGTTGAAGCCTGCCTGCTTGAGCAGCTTCACCTTGCGCAGCTCGGCGTCGTCGTAGGAGGCTGCTCCCAGGATGCCGTTGTCGTGGTGGATACACGCGCCGGTGATGAGGATGGGCTCGCCGTTGAGCAGGAAGCCCTCGGCGGGGTTATATGCGATGCTGCGGAATCCGAAGCGCTCGCTCTCGCTCTCGGGCGTGCTGCCGTCGGGCTGCGGGAGCGTCAACGTGGCGCGATAAAGCGCCGGCGAGTCCACGCTCCACAGCTCCGGAGCCGCCACGGCTATCTCGCAGGTGCCGAAGGCGGTGTCGGCGCCGGCTGTCACGAGCAGCGAATCGGTGCGCGATGTCTCGAAGCCACCGGGCCCTGTGATGGCCACCGTCACGGGCAGCCGCCGGTCGGCGGGGGCGGGCTCGGCTATCCGCACGGTGTAGTCCACGCGGGCCACGCCACGCTCGCGCGACACCTCGGGGGTGGTCACGCACAGGCTCGCGGGCTCGACGTACACGCCTGCGTGCGGCTCGAGCCACACGTGGCGGTAGATGCCCGAGCCGGAATACCAGCGGCAGTTCTTCTGGCGCGAGTTGTCCACGTCCACCTCGATCAGGTTCTCGCCTGCCTTGAGCATGGGGCCTATGTCGCAACGGAAAGAGGTGTAGCCATAGGGATGGAAACCCGCTTCCAGGCCGTTGCAGCGCACGGTGGCGTTCATATACACGCCCTCGAAGTACAGGTGGCATGGCTTGCCGGCATCCTCCGGAGCCACGGTTATGGTCTTGCGGTAGTTGCCTTTGCCCGTGGGCAGATATCCGCCGTCGTTTCCTGCCGGTTCATCGGCATTGAAATCGTGCAGCACGCTCCAGTCGTGGGGCAGCGACACGTTCTGCCACTCGCCTGAGTCTTGGCTGAACTGCCAGCCGTCGTCCAGCAGTATTCTGTTTTCCGAGATAGCCCAGGCAGCCTGCGAGGCTCCCAGCGCCGCTATTGCCGCGGCCAGTAAAAGAGTCCTTTTCATGGTGTTGTTATAGACATGTTTTTGATGGCGCGTCCGCGCGAAAAGCGGCCTGCGCCCTCTATGAAATATATTCCCGGGGCATGACCGCGCACGGCCAGAGCCTCGGTGCTGTATTCGCTTGTGTGCCCCGCGAGCAGCGCCGCGAGGCGGTCCGGCACGGTGGCCGCGGCCCGCAGCGGGCCATAGGTGATGCGCAGGGCAATAGTGTCGGGCAGCGAGGTGTCGCCACACAGCATTGCCCATCCGGCGCTGCTGAACGGATTGCTGCCGGGTACCTTCCCGGAAGCAGCCGCGGGCACAGCCGCAATACCGTCACGGCCCGTGTAGTGGCGCGCATATACGCTGTTGTAGTCCCGGTTCATGAGCGGCGGATGCTGCACGATGCCCATGAGGGTGAAGGGTATATCGTGTTGGGGCGTGAGATCCACCCGCAGCGTGTCGGCTCCGGCCGCTGCCTGCCGCGCCATCTCGTGCTCCTCGGCACTTATGCGCGTCTGCCATGCGGCAAGGTGCAGGAACCACAGAGCATACACCACCACCGTGCACCAGATCCCTGTCGCCGCGAGCCTTCGCGGAGCGCAGCGGGGCGTGCATTGCAGCTCCATGAGCAGCATGATGATGGCTGCCAGGTTCACGCCCCATGCCGCACGCCCCGTGGCACGCAGCACCGCACACATAGCCAGCCCCGCGGCAGCTGCAATGGCCGCAGGCATGAGCGCAGTGGGATTGATCCGCTTGCGAAGCACAAATGCCCCCGCCGCTGCGAGCCACAAAGGCCACATCTGCACTGTGGCCGTGCGCAGCCATTGCATTCCGTCCGGACCTCCCACGGCTCCTAATACCGTCAGGGCCCGCGTTGTGGTGGCGCCCGCGATATTTACCGCGAATCCGGCCACGGCTGCTGCCAGCAGCCATGCCGCGGTGCGGCGGGATGCAGCTCCTCGCCACAGCACTCCTGCCATATACGCCACCATCATCACCGCTATGCCCTCGTGCATCCAGCCGGCAGCGAAAGCCCCCGCCATAGCCGCGGCGAAAGCCGCTCCGCTGCATCTGCGGAGCCTTACGGTCGCCACGAGCGCCCACAGCGCAAGAGCCGAAGCCCACACATAGTTGATTTCAAAATCCACGCTTGCCAGTCCGTCGTGCCACGGCAGGGCTATCCACATCAGCGCCGCAGCGGCAGGAGCCGTGAGCCTCCGCCGCGAGCCACCAAGCGCTGTCAGAGCCCATAGCATTGCTGCCGCGGCAGCACCGCACAAGGCAGCCTGCGCTACCCTCGGCAGCTGAAGCACGGCCAGCGCCAGCAGATTGGCCAGGCGGCTGTTCACCATCGTATAATGGGCGGTGATGCTTTGCCACAGGTCCGCACCGCTCTCGATAAGGCCGCCGCCCACGGCCCAGTAGTCGGCCTCCACCACGCGGTGCAGATAGGCCAGATCGTCGATCACCGGCCAGGTGCAGCCTATCCACAGCCCCGTTCCCAGGCCCGTGAGGAGCACCCAAAGCAGTATATAGCAACGCGTTTTCATCTTCAAATGCAAAAATAATATAAAAAATCGAGAAACCCTGTTATTTTTCGCCCCTCGCTGCGTCTTATATACAATTAGACACGACTTCCATAGGTTATTAATTAAGAAATACGAAACAGCACAGCGTGCCGCGGGATTGTGAAACTCCGCGGCACGCATCGTTTACGCCCTACGCCTAACGGACAAAATCGCATTGAATGCGAGACGGTCGATGAGTAAAAACTCGCGCAGAGGCGCAGAGAGATTTTTTTTGATTATATTTATTGATTACCACCACGTTAAATTATCTCTGCGGCTTTGCGCGAGTTATCCCGTATAGGTTGCATGAACCGCAGGGCGCGGCCCGGCGTTGTGTAGGTATAACCTCTAAAACTCCTCAAATATGAACGCACAAGTATCTCAGGCAGCCGCACAGGCGGCTGCGAAAGTATCGGAGGCTGCAGCGCAGGTATCGGCCGAAGCCGCCAAACTCGCCGCCGAAGAGCAGGCACAGAGCCTCAAGGCGCAGGCCGCCGACGCCGTGGCCGGAGCCAAGGAAAAACTCGCTTCCACCAAGCAGAACATCGCCACCGGCGCAGCAGGCCTCATGGACCGCGGCGCCGACGCCCTCGACACCCTCGCCGACAAGGTGCACGACCTCGCCGACAAGCTTAAATAGGGGGCTTACATGCGGTCGTAGTCGTCGGCGTTGTCCGGCGACGAGTATTTGCGCTTAGGCATCGTGAAGCGGTAGGTGGCCGTCAGAGTCACGCCGCGGGTGTCATAGCGGTTGATGCGCGTCTGTCTCAGATTGGGCGACCACGACGTCCAGTTCGGGGTGACGCTGCGCCGCAGCAAGTCGTTCACGGCCAGGCGCAGGTTGAGCTTCGACTTGAGCAGGCTCAGGTTGCCGCCGAAGGAGATGTTGCAGCTCGCCCCTGTGCGCAGATTATCCACCAGCGTCGGCGACCAGTAGCCGGCCGTGGCGAATACGCTCAGATTCCTGCGCAGGCTCCAGTTTCCGTTGAGATAGACCGATGCCGAGAGATTGTCGCGTCGGGAGAGCTCGTCGGCATAATAATATTGGCTGTGGGCTTGCGTCACCGTGCCGTAGGCATACAGCCTGAATTTGCTACCCAGGTTCAGATTGTACGACAGCTCCAGCGACATGCGGTAGTTGCCCGACATGTTGATGGGCTTCACCAGAAAGTAGTCGCTGCCCTCTATGGGTGTGGTGATATCCATTATATCGTTGATGCGGTAGGTGTACTCCGCGGCCACCATGAACGACCTGATATTGAACACCAGCGCCACATAATGGCTGCGCGGTATCTTCAGCGCGGGATTGCCCGTTTCGTAGAAAATGAGGTCGTTCAAGGTCATTGACGGCCGCAGCTGCGAGAAGCTTGGCAGCGAATAGCGGTATTTGTAGCTGAGGTTCACCCCGAGATTCTTCGAAAATCTGTGCCATATCGAGAGATTGGGCACGAGATTGAAATACGATTTGGAGTACTTCTCAAGGGTGCCGTTGAGGTTGCTCTCGCTGCTTTGGTGCTCCCAGCGGCCGCGCAGGCCGGCGGTGATGGCACACTTGAACAGGTCGAATCTCGACGAATAGTACATCTCGGTCCACCCCACCGAGGAATTGACATTCTGCAGCCCCGTGAAGGTGAAATCCGAGCCGGACGTGTTGCTTGAGCGGCCGCCATAAACGCCGGCGCTCTGGCTGTCCTTGTCGCCGAAGCTCCATGCATATTCGCCCTGAAGGGTCCAGAGATCGGAGCGCGAGTCGCTCAGGTTGGTCTGGTGCAAGGCTGCCTGAGGCATAAGGTAGACGTCTTCCTCGTTGTGGGATTTCTTGAAGTTGTAGGTGGCCGTGAGGGTGAGCGTCGACTCGCCTATGGAGCGCGTGTAGCCTCCCAGCAGGGTGTGGTGTGTGGGTGTCTTCCGGTTGTGCGATTCATAGCTCATGGCCTCGGGTGCCTCATTGTCCTCGGCCAAGATGCGGTCGTTGGCAAATGTGCGGTTCATCGTCGAGTTGCCTCCCGAGTATTCTATCTGCAGGTCGTCGTCCTTCGTGATATGCCACGTGGCGCCGGCCATCCATTGCCAGCGGTGGGAATGAATGAAGTCCTGCTGCTCGGTGGCGTTGTGGCGGAGCACGTCGCCGCTCTTGTCGATGATGGTCTCGGTGTAGGATGCGCTCTGGCGCGAATTGCCGGCGTTGAAGCTCGCCGAGGCTGCGAAGTCTACCTTGCCCAAGGAGCCGAAGGCGTTGGCCGTGGTGCCGTTCGACACGCGGCGAAACACCCGCAGCTGGTCAATCACGTTCACGCCTATGAGGTCCTGCAACGGCACGGATGTGGTGATGCGTATCACGCTCGTCGTGCCGGTGGGATATTCCGCGCCCGGATCTCTGATCACTTCGATTTTCTTCACCAGCCCGGATGATAGAAGTGCCAGCTTGGTTTTATCGGTCTGCTTCACACCGTTGATATAGATGAGCGGAGAGCCCTCGGTGCCCGTAACCGTGAGGTTGCCCAAGGCATCGAGCATCACACCCGGCGTCCACTGCATCATGTCGAGAATCGTTCCGGCCGAGGCCAGATCGCTGCCCTTGATGTTGGTGATCGTGAGGTTGCGGCCCTGCTCCTTCACCTCCACTTTTTTGCCCACCACCACGAGCTCGTTGAGCGCGGTGCGCGCCGAGTCTGCGGCGGCAGGATTTGCATGGAGCATGAGCCCCGTCAATAGAAATAGTAATGTGGTTTGCGGCTTCATAATATTTGGATTTTATGCCGCAAAGTTCCCCCGAAAAAGTGGATTATTCAATACACGGCTTCTTCGGAGTGTTCTACACCTTCCATGACAATCCTATGTGTTCCAGTTGATTGCAAAGCGTAAGTACCGCAGTTTGTCTACGGATGTCCCGTCGCGCTCTACGCTACATATTTCCGGCAAAAAAAGCCTTGTCGGGAGCGTCGCTCGCCAGGATTTTATTCCGCAGGCGGTAGCGGCGCATGTAGTAGGCCTTGATTTCGATGTCGCATAGCACGCATATCGTGCGCGCCGATAGGCCCGAGAAAAGATATATCAGCAGCGTGCGCTCGGCAGCCGTCAGGGCAGGCAGCTGCTCGTCGGCGCGGGTCATGATACCGTCGCAGTAGAGGTTCAGCGACTCTTCGAGCCGTGCCAGCTCGGCGGGCTGGCGCAGCTTGAGGATTTCCTTCTCCACTTCGTGGTAGATGCTTTTTCGCAGTGCCGGCGACTCGCCCTTCTCGAAATACTCGAAGCAAAGCCTGTTGAGCGTCTCGAATTTTTGCTTGAAAAGGTTCTGCAAGGTGGCGCTCATCTCGGAGTTGATGCGCTCGTTCTCGGAGGAGAGGATGAAAAGATTGTTCACCATCTCGTTGCGGCGCCGCCTGGCGCGCAGGCTCAGGCCTATGGCCACAGCCGTTGCCGCCAGCAGTAGGGCCGCCAGCAACGAAATCCACAGCATGTAGCGGCTATCCTTCTCGCTCATCGACCGGTCGAACACTTTCTGCTGCTCCTTCAGGGCTTCTTCGCGCCTGCGTTCCTCGCCCATATACAGCGTTAAATTGCCGCGGTCGGTCAGGAGTACCAGAGAGTCGGTTTCCGGGCACAGCGTGTCGAAGGGAAATTTGTTCCATATACTCAGCCTGTCTATTCTGTTTCGCTCGGTGGAGTCGCCGGCGTGCAGGGTAAAGGGCTTCAGGGTGGAGAGCTTGTGGTTACGGGGGCCGGCATAGAGCTCCACGCCGTTGATCTGCATCTCGGTGTTGCGCAGTATGAGCTCGTAGCCCACGGTGGTGATCTTGAAGAAGTTAGAATAAGTAATGATATCCAGTTCCACCGGGGGCAGCGAGTGGTCGTACACGGTGTCGCGGAAAATTTCGTGGAGTACGGTGTCGTGCTGCATAAGGTGCACGTTGATGCCCCTGGCCTGAAGGAAGCATGCCGGTATTAGCAGGCAGGATAGAAGAAGTTTCATCATATATGCAAAATTACAAAATTATCGCCGCAAAGCCTTCGCCGGCGCGCCGTTTTTTCGCCTGCGTGCTTGCGCCATTGGCCGTGATGTGCTATTTTTGCAAAAAATACTCCTTATAATATATGAGCGACCCCAAGGAACGTGTGGCGCAGCTGCGCCACCTGCTCAACGAGCACAACTATCATTACTACGTCGAAAACGACCCGCAGATTTCCGACCGCGAATTCGACGCCCTCATGCACGAGCTTGAGGCGCTGGAGCGGGAGCACCCCGGGCTGGACGACCCGCTCTCGCCCACGCATCGCGTGGGCAGCGATCTGTCGAAGGGCTTTGAACAGGTGGAGCACATCTATCCCATGCTCTCGCTGGCCAATACCTACAGCCCTGCCGAGGTGGACCAGTGGCTCGACCGTGTGCGCACCAGCCTGATGGGTGAGGAACCCGTGGTGGTGGGCGAGCTCAAATTCGACGGCACGGGTATCTCGCTCATCTATGAGCACGGACGCCTGGTGCGCGCCGTAACCCGCGGCGACGGCACTCGCGGTGACGTCGTGACCGACAATGTCAAGACCATCCGCAGCATCCCTCTCGAGCTGCGAGGCGAGGGCTGGCCGGATTTCTTCGAGATCCGCGGCGAGATAGTGATGCCCTGGAGCGCCTTCGAGCGCCTCAACGAGGAGCGTGCCTTCAACGAGGAGCCGCTCTTCGCCAATCCCCGCAACGCCGCCGCCGGCACCCTCAAGCTCCAGAATCCCGCCGAGGTGGCGCGCCGCGGCCTCGATGCCTATCTCTATTATCTGCTGGGCGACAATCTGCCTTTCGACACCCACTACGACAATATGCAGGCGGCGCGCTCGTGGGGATTCCGCGTGAGCGACCGCATGACGCGCCTCTACACCGCCGCCGACGTCGAGGCCTATATCAACCGCATGGACCGCGAGCGCAAGGAGCTGCCCGTGGCCACGGACGGCCTCGTGTTCAAGGTGGATTCCCTGCGCCAGCAGCTCAACCTGGGCTTCACGGCCAAGAGCCCGCGCTGGGCCATCGCCTATAAATTCGCCGCTGAGAGGGCGTGCACGTGCCTGCTCTCGGTGTCGTTCGACGTGGGCCGCATGGGCACCATCACTCCCGTGGCCAATCTCGAGCCCGTGCTGCTGAGCGGCACCATCGTGAAACGCGCCTCGATGCACAACGAGGATATCATGCGCCAACTCGACGTGCACGAAGGCGATATGCTCTACGTGGAGAAGGGCGGCGAAATTATTCCCAAGATAGTCGACGTGGACCGCAACGCACGGCAGCCCGGCGCGCGGCCCGTGGAGTTCGTGAGCCACTGCCCGGCATGCGGCACGCCGCTGGTGCGCGTGGAAGGCGAGGCTTCGTGGGTGTGCCCCAACAAGTGGGGCTGCGAGCCGCAGATCACGGGCCGCGTGGAGCACTACGTGGGTCGCCGCATGATGAACATCGACGGCATAGGCGGGGAGACCGCGGCAGCGCTTTTCGCCTCGGGACTCGTGGGCAATATCGCCGACCTGTATGACCTCACCGTCGACTCGCTCATGACCCTCGACGGCATTGCCCGCAAGGGCGCCGAGCGCATCGTGCAAGGCGTGCAGGCGAGCAAGGAAGTGCCCTTCGAGCGCGTGGTCTACGCCCTGTCGATTCCCTACGTGGGCGAGACCACGGCCAAGAAGGTGGCACGCATGGCCGGCGATATCGACCGCCTCATGGCCATGAGCGAGACCGAGCTCACGGGCATAGAGGACGTGGGGCCGCGTATCGCGCGCTCCATAGTGGAGTATTTCGCCGCGCCGGTCAACCGCTCCATCGTCGAGCGCCTGCGCGCCGCCGGCGTGTGCATGGCCGTGCCGGAGCGCGACCCCGCCGAGGTGAGCGACGTGCTGGGCGGCAAGTCGTTCGTGATCAGCGGCGTATTCGAGCGCCACAGCCGCGATGAGTACAAGGCACTGATCGAGAGCAACGGCGGCCGCAACGTGGGCTCCATCTCCAAGAAGACCGACTTTGTGCTGGCAGGCGCCAATATGGGCCCCGCCAAGCTCGAGAAGGCGCAGAAGCTGGGCATCCCCGTCATCGGCGAAGACGAATTCCTCGCCATGATAGGGCAATAAGAGCCATAAGGGCCACAGCCCACCATAACCGCCATTTGCTGAAAGACTTGCGGGCTACCGGCTGAGGCAGCTCCGAGACTGCGGCTGCATGGAGCTCCGAGCTGTCGGCGGTCGCCTCTGCTATTATACTTCTGCGCTCCGTGCGCCTCGCGGCTTTCGCAGCCGAGGCGCGCAGTTCCACCACGCTGTCGCGCCGCAGGGTGAGGCTAGGTTCGTCCAGTTCCACCACCAGCCATTCCTGCACGCTGTCGAGGCGCAGTGCCTCCACCGTGCGCACAGCAATGGCCGTTTCCTCCACTGCCTGCACGGCACGCGGAGCGCGGCACGCTCCCAAGGCGAGGAGCGCGCCGGCGGCGATATATATCCTTCTCATAGCGAGGCATATTCTGCGGTGGCGTCGAAGCAGGGGCATGCCTTGGCGGCGAAATCACGATGACCGCGCACCCGTGCCTGCGGGAATCGCTTGCGCAGGGCCGTGATAAGCTCCCGGAGTGCCCGGCGCTGCTCGGGCGTGCGCGTGTCGGCAGGGCGACCCTGCGAGTTGAGGCCGCCGGCGTAAGCCACGCCTATGCTCGCCATGTTGTGACCCTGGCAGTGGGCGCCTGCCACCTCGACGGGGCGCCCCTTTTCCACGCTGCCGTCGATACCCACGAGATAATGATAACCGATTCCGTTGAATCCGCGCTGCCTGTGCCAGCGGTCTACTTCTGCCGCTGTCACACGTCGTCCTGCCGGCGTGGCCGTGCAGTGTACGATAATTTCATTGATTTTTCTCATTGCAGAAAACATTTATAGTTGATTATTCTCTGCAAAGTTACTATACGGATTCGGGTGCTGTTCCTTGAATCGCGACTTTGGGGTAATTTTTTTTGCTCTTTAAAGTCTTTAAGGACTTTAAGGTCTCTAATGCCTTTTTATTCAGCGTCTTCGAGCTCCGAAGGATGCTTCAGGAAATACTGCTTCAGCAGTTCCTCGATGTTGAAATAGTAGCCGGCGGGCTGCTTGTCGGAGTGTTCCACCTCGATGTAATCATAGTAAGGCGGCTCGAAATTATGGCCCACAGCCTTGAGCCCCTTGAAGTTGAGCACGTCGTATTCGTGCTGCGGCGACACCACGATCCACGCGTTGTCCTTGTCGGCGCCCGTGCCGCTCGCCGCTATCACCAGCAGCAGGTGGTTGAGCTTGTTCTGCCAGATGCGTGCCAGATTGGTGTTGCCTTTCTGCTCATAGCCGTAGATGCGGTTGTTGATCTGCCGCAGATTCATGGGATCGTCGTCCACGGCTTCAATGGCATAGTCGAGGATGCGCTGGCGCTCGGCACGCGTGAGATTGTCCTTGGCAAAGAGCGGTGCCAGAGCCTCCAGCTGCTCCGGGTGGGCCGGCTGGCGGTAAGGGTCGAAATCTTCCTGGAAAAGAGTGCCATAGTAGAGATACTGATATTCCGTGCTCGTCATCGACGTGTCGTTGCGCAGGAAAGCGCGCATCAGAGTGGGGTAGTAGAATTGCGAATGTTCGTCGATGCTTGCAGCGCGGATAGCCTCCAGGTCGGGCTTGCCCAGGGCGGCGCGCGCCGACGTAGGCTGCGCGGCATGAGCCGCCGTCGCCGCCAGTAATAAATATAATATGAGTACTATCTTGCGCATCTGCTTACAAATATAAGAAAACTTGCCGGCAAAGCCCGCACCACGCCCGCATTTTTGACATTTTTTAATATGCGGCAATAGGCCACAAAAAAACGCACCCCGGAAAAATCCGGAGTGCGCTGTGTGTGTTTCAGAGATTCCCGATTACTTCGAGAGCTTCTCCTTCAGAGCGGCGAGAGCCTCGATATCGCCGAGGGTGGTCTTCTCGATAGCGGGAGTGGCCACGGGAGCCTCTTCCTGCTTGGCGGGACGGGCGGCACGCTTTGCGCGACGCTCGGCATTCTTCTCGGCACGAGCCTCATCCTCGAAGATGCGGCTGTGGCTCAGGAAGATGCGTTTGCCATCCTTGTTGAATTCGATCACCTTGAAGTTGAGCTTCTCGTCCACCTGGGCCTGAGTGCCGTCCTGCTTCACGAGGTGCTTGGGAGTGGCAAAGCCTTCTACGCCGTAGGGGAGAGCGATGATAGCGCCCTTGTCGAGCATCTCAACGATGGTGCCTTCGTGCACGCTGCCCACGGTGAAGATGTTTTCAAACACTTCCCAGGGGTTCTCCTCGAGCTGCTTGTGGCCGAGGCTGAGACGACGGTTGTCCTTGTCGATAGCGAGAACTTCCACGTCGATGTCGGCACCGATCTGGGTGAACTCGCTGGGGTGCTTGATCTTCTTGGTCCAGCTCAGGTCGCTGATGTGGATCAGGCCGTCTACGCCCTCTTCGATTTCAACGAACACGCCGAAGTTGGTGAAGTTGCGCACCTTGGCGGTGTGGCGGCTGCCGATGGGATAGCGGGTTTCGATATCTTCCCAGGGATCCTTCTTCAGCTGCTTGATACCCAGGCTCATCTTGCGGTCCTCGCGGTCGAGGGTGAGGATCACGGCCTCTACCTCGTCGCCCACCTTCATGAAGTCCTGAGCGGCGCGCAGGTGCTGGCTCCAGCTCATTTCGCTCACGTGGATGAGACCTTCCACGCCGGGAGCGATTTCAACGAATGCGCCATAGTCGGGCAGAACGACTACGCGGCCTTTCACGTGATCGCCCACCTTCAGGTCGGGATCCAGAGCATCCCAGGGATGGGGCTGCAGCTGCTTGAGGCCCAGGGCGATGCGCTTCTTCTCGTCGTCGAAGTCGAGGATAACCACGTTCAGCTTCTGGTCCAGTTCCACCACTTCGCTGGGATGGCTTACGCGGCCCCAGCTCAGATCGGTGATGTGGATGAGACCGTCCACGCCGCCCAGGTCGATGAACACACCGTAGCTGGTGATGTTCTTCACGGTGCCCTCGAGCACCTGACCCTTTTCGAGCTTGCTGATGATCTCGCGCTTCTGGGCTTCGAGCTCGGCCTCGA
>CAMWRI010000014.1 GCA_947176585.1 uncultured Porphyromonadaceae bacterium | reverse complement strand
TCATCGGTCTGATAGACCCTTTAGTGACCCCGGAGAGGCTCGAACTCTCGACCCACTGATTAAGAGTCAGTTGCTCTACCAACTGAGCTACGGAGTCATATTATTGCTTGTTGCAGGAGGTGTTTTCCTCAAAAGCGATGCAAAGTTACGGCTATATTTTGGATTATGCAAATTTTCGGAGATGTTTTTTTGAAAAATTTTTCAATGGATCAGAAGCAGCAGGCGAAGTTGACTGATAGCGTGCGTGTTGCGGTGTCGTAGCCTGGCACGAGGGCGACGGCTGATTTGCTGCCCGGCTTGTTCCAGCCGAACCAGCGCTGATATACGGGGAGCATCCAGTAGCCGATGCGGGCCGAGAGGATGCCTATGCCGGCTCCGGTGAGCACGTCGTTGAACCAGTGGCGACCGTTGTAGAGGCGCAGGAATGCCACGCCGGTGGCCACGGTGTAGGCGCCGATGGCGATGCCTGTGCCGTATTCCATGCGCACGAGTTCGGCTCCGGTAAATACCGTGGCGGTGTGGCCCGAAGGGAAGGAGTTGCGCGTACCGTTGTCAGGCCGGGGCTCTTTCACTGTGTGCTTGGTGGCGTTCACCATCACGGCCATTGCTGCATAGGCTGTGGCTCCGGCAGCAAAACGCTCTTTGAATGAGTGCCGGGCCTTGACACCTACAAAGTCGAGGCCTACATAGGCCACCAGCGGCAGATATTGGATGTAGTCGTCGGCCCGGAAGTAATGCTTGCCACGCAGGTCGTCCATCCCGCCCTTGATCCAGCGGTCGAATTGCTTGAAGGCGGGATTATAGACGCCGAAGGTACCCACGGCGATGAGTGACGCCGGAAGGATGAGCTGCGCGGGCCGGAAGCGATACTCACCGCAGGCCGACGCGGTGTCGCAGGGAACGCCGGCCATGCTGTCGGTCACTTCAATGGCACGGGCCGGGATTGCACACCATATCATCAGCAATGCCAGCGCGAGGGCTACAATTCGATTTTTTCCTGGCGAAGGTGTCATAGCGGGCAGATTTTTTTTGCAAATGTATTAAATTTTATGGTTGCCCACAAGGCTCTGGATAAAACAGCCCGAATGTTGGCCATAAATGGAACGGAAAATCATTTTTGCCACCGATTTTTTTAAGAACTAAATCCTGTGGCTTATCTTTGCATGGTTTTTCCGTCGGTTCGTTTCAACATTTTTGCTTTTCCGACGCTTATAATAGTATGAGAAAAATAGGTACATATATAATTATAATGTTGGCGTCGTTGCATGCCACGGGTCAAAATGTGGAGCCCATACGCTTTGGCGACTTCGAGCATTGGGTGACGCGCAACATCAAGGAAAGCCGCCTGATAGGAGGAGAACAGAAGCAAGTGTACGCGATAGGTCCCGACAAGGTGATAAATGGCGCCTCGCCTTACGTGCCGGACGCATCCACCCCCTGGGCCACAAGCAACGTGATGGCAAAAGTTGTGGGCATAGTCAAGACAAGCAATGCGGTGTATCCCGACAAGAGGCCGGAGGGCGGACGCTGCGCGCGCCTTACCACCAAGCTGGAGCACTGCAAGGCCATAGGGCTGGTGAACATAGATGTGATGGTGGCGGGCACGATGTTTCTGGGCCGCATGTTCGAGCCGGTCACGAGCACAAACGACCCATACTCCAAAATGGAGATGGGCATACCCTTCACGAAGCGCCCCAAGACACTGAAATTTGACTACAAGGTGGATATGCCGGCCTCCAACACCCGCACCTACAGCAGCGGATTAGGGGCTAAAAAAACTATTGCAGGGCACGACAACGCCGAAGCCTTCGTAATACTACAGCGCCGATGGGAGGATGCCGACGGCAACCTATACGCCAAGCGCGTGGCCACGGCCCGCGAGGTATTCGGGAAGAGCACGCAGGGATGGGTGAACGACCACAACCTCAAACTGGTATATGGCGATGCATCCAAATCCACGACTTTACCGCTGATCAAAGACAGCAAGAGCTACTATGCCCGCAACAGCAAGGGCAAGATGGTGCCGGTGCACGAGGTGGGATGGGACAGTCCGGACGCGACGCCCACCCATATGCTCGTGCAGTTCTCGGCCGGCAGCGGCGAGCCTTTCATGGGCACATTGGGGCTTACCATGTGGGTGGACAACGTGGGGCTCACATATTAAGAAATGTAATTGTATATGACAGAATCAAGAATAATCATATCGGCCTTGGTGATGCTTGCCGCAGGAGCGGCAGCGGCGGCCCCGCAGGTGCAATGGCTCGAGACCAGGCACAATTTCGGTGCGTTTCATGAGGACGACGGCACCGTGGAATGTGAGATAAAATACGTCAACACCGGCGACAGCCCGTTGGTCATCACGGCTGCACGCAGCTCGTGCGGATGCACCCTTCCCCACTATTCGCGGGAGGCTACAGCCCCGGGCGACACCGCTTCGATTGTGGTGAGCTACGATCCCACGGGACGCCCTGGACGCTTCTCCAAAAACGTGTACATCGACATGAACACAGAGCCCGTGCGCACCACCCTTACGATCACCGGCGTTGTGATAGGTGCCCCCACCACCGTGGGCCAACGCTATCCTGTGGAGATTAGTCCCGACATGCGTATGAGCCGCGGCGCCGTGATGGCAGGCGACGTGAAGGCCGGACAAACAAAATCCGTGTTTGTAGAGGCCTACAACGCAAGCACCGACACGTTGCGCCCCGTCACCGTTTCGTCGCCCTCTTTTGTGGATGTGGCATGGATGCCGGCAGCGATAGCTCCGGGCGAGCAAAGCTCTCTGGTGTGCCACGTAAAGGCATCGCCCACAGGCATATGGGGATTCGTGGCGGATTCCATTATGTTCAGCCCCACGGGGCGCCCGGACGATGTTCACCCGCTGCCTGTGACTGTGGTGGTGACCGAGGATTTTTCCCGGCTCACGGATGAGCAGCGCTCCAAAGCACCCGTAATTAACACAGATGCCGACCGCATCGACTTCGGCAATATCGAAAGGAACGCCGGGGTGGTGCACGGCACGGCCACCATAAAGAATAACGGCAAGACACCCCTGCTGCTGCGCCGCGTCTACAGCCTCGACAACGGCGTTACGGCCACGGCATCCCGCACGCGTCTGAGACCCGGACAAAGCGCCACACTCGACGTGGCCGTGGACCCCTCGGCCATCAGCGGCAAGATGCTCAACAGCCGCATCTCCGTGATCTCCAACGACCCGTCGCGCCCGAATCTCACACTGCGTGCCGTGGGAATCGTGAAGTGAAAGCCCGTTCAGGCTTTAATTAATGTGTATTTACCGCATATTTTGGCCGGCGCCGTTAGAAAATCGCGCCGAGAGGGCGCATATATCAAGAAAAAGCAGTATATTTGCGAGCTAAAACTTGAGAAATAATTTTTTAATAATATTCTAATCTAAATCAATCACATGCAAAGCAAAGGAAAACTGGGCACCATCGTTGCCGGTGTCATTGCCATTTTCTTGGCTGTGGTGTGCTTGTTCTACCTTTCATTCTCGTTCATTTCAAGCAAGCATGAGAAGAAGGCCGAGCAGTATGCCCTCGTAGAATCCGGCGATAACGACGACGCTGCCTACAACCAGGCTTACAAACACTACATGGACTCGCTGGGCGAGCAGAAAGTTTATCTCGGATACACCCTCAACGACGTACGCAAATGGGGCGTGGGCCTCGGCCTCGACCTCAAGGGAGGTATGAACGTGATCCTGCAGGTGGATATGCCCGACATGCTTCGCAGCATGAAGAGCGGCGACACCGACTCGGTATTTGAGAGCGCAATCGCCGCCGCCCAGGCTGCCGTGAACGCCCACCAGACCGATGACTTCGTGGGAGCATTCGTGACCGACTACCGCCAGCGTCGCCCCCAGGCCGACTTCTCCGTGGTGTTCCAGGGTCTCGTCAACTCCGGTGCCGGCGATGATGCCGTGCGCGACAAGCTCAAAGCCGAAGTGAAGGACCGCGTGGACAACTCCGCAACCAACGTGCTCCGCAACCGTATCGACCAGTTCGGCGTGGTTTCGCCCAACATCCAGGTGCTTCAGGGTAAGGACGGACAGATCCTGCTCGAGCTTCCCGGCGTCAAGGACCACGAGCGTGTGCGCGACCTGCTCCAGCGCTCCGCAAATCTCGAATTCTACGAAACATACACCGTTGACCAGATTGCCGGCGCGCTCAACAACACCGTGGCACGCCTCGCTGCCGACAGCGCCTACAATGCCGCTCCCCTCGCAGCCCTGCTGCAGAATCCCGGCTACGGCGCCACCGTGGGCTACGCTCCCGACGCACGTGCCATGGCTGCCATCGACGAGCTTCTGGCAAGCAACGTGGCCAAGAACCTCCTGCCCAGCGACCTGAAGCTGAGCTGGAGCGTGAAGCCCACCACCCGCGTGGATGCCAACGGCCAGGAAGTGAACTTCGGCTTCGCCCTCTATGCCCTGCGCACCAACGGCGGCAAGCCCGCTCTCGACGGTAAGGCCGTGAGCGATGCCGACAGCCAGTACGATCCTCTGCGCGGCAATGAAGTGTCGATGCGCATGAATCCCGACGGCGCCCGCGCATGGGCCCGCATCACCGCTGCCAACATCAACCGCCAGGTGGCTATCGTGCTTGACGACAAAGTGTACAGCGCACCCAACGTGAACACCGCTATCGAAGGCGGCTCCTCCAGTATCACCGGCGACTTCTCGCTGGAAGAGGCCAAGGACCTCGCCAACGTGCTCAAGAGCGGTAAGATGGACGCAAAGGTCCACATCATCAGCGATATGGTGATCGGTCCGTCGCTGGGCAAGCAGGCCATCGAGAAGGGCTTCATCTCGTTCCTCGTGGCTCTCGTGCTCCTCATGATCTTCATGATGGTGTTCTACGGCGTGATTCCCGGCCTCGTGGCCAACATCTGCCTGCTGTGCAACCTCTTCTTCACCCTCGGCATCCTCGCTTCGTTCCAGGCAGTGCTCACGATGAGCGGTATTGCCGGTATCGTGCTGTCGCTGGGTATGGCGGTCGACGCCAACGTGCTCATCTTCGAGCGCAGTAAGGAAGAGCTTCGCGCCGGCAAGAACCTGCGCACCGCCATCGCCGACGGCTATAGCAACGCCTTCTCCGCCATCTTCGACTCGAACCTCACTTCGATCATCACCGGCGTGATCCTGCTGCTCTTCGGCACAGGTCCCATCAAGGGCTTCGCCACCACGCTGATCATCGGCCTTGTGTGCTCGTTCTTTACCGCTGTGTTCCTGAGCCGCGTGTTCTTCACTTGGTTCGGCAAACTCGGCGCATTCCAGAACATCACCTTCACCACCTCGGTGTCGCGCAAGATGTTCGTAAACTCCAACGTCAACTTCCTGGGTCAACGCAAGCTCAGCTTCACCGTGGCAGGCATTCTTGCCCTTGTGGTGATTGCCTCGCTCTTCATGCGCGGTCTCAACCAGGGCATCGACTTCTCGGGTGGCCGCAACTACGTGGTGAAATTCGAGCAGCCAGTCAACACCGTTGAGCTTCAGGAAGCTCTCGCACAGGAATTCGACGGCGCCAGTGTGGGCGTGATCACCATCGAAAGCTCCAACCAGGTGCGCGTTTCCACCAACTACAAGATCAACGACGAAAACGAAGATACCGAGAAGGAAATCACCGCCAAACTCTTCAACGTGCTCAAGCCCCACCTTCGCGAAGGCATGAGCGATGTTGAGTTCAGCACCACTGATGCCAGCCAGGGTATCGTGAGCTCGCAAAAGGTAGGTCCCACCGTGGCCAACGACATGCGCACCGATGCCTACATCGCCGTAATCATCTCGCTCATCGCAATGTTCCTCTACATCCTGCTGCGCTTCCACAACGTGGCCTTCTCGCTGGGCGCACTCGCTGCCGTGGCCTTCACAGCCTTCACCATCATCGGCTTCTACTCGCTGCTCTACGGTGTGCTGCCTTTCGCGATGGAAGTGGACCAGACGTTCATCGCCGCTATCCTCACCGTGATCGGTTATCAGATTAACGATACCGTGGTGGTGTTTGACCGCGTGCGCGAAAACGTGGGCCTCTATCCCAAGCAGGACTTCTTCACCACCATCAACAACTCGATCAACTCCACTCTGGGTCGTACAATCATGACCTCGGGCTCCACACTGCTCGTGCTGCTGTGTATCTTCATCCTGGGCGGTGAAGCAATCCGCAGCTTCACGTTCGCAATGCTGCTGGGTGTGATCGTGGGTACTCTGGCCACCATCTATGTGGCAGCTCCCGTGGCCTACATCGCCGATGCCCGCCGCCACAAAACCGCCAAGAAATAATTCTTGATAATTCCATAACTCTGAGGCCGTGAATCTTACGATCCACGGCCTCGTCTTATTTGTTAGTCATGCGAACAATCAGCGCTGCGAGCTTGTTGGAAATATAAAACAAAATTCAACCACATATATGCAACATCCGTTTCGCGCCGCTGCGGCAGCAGCAGCGTTGGCCTCCTCACTGGTGGCCCTACCCCACGAGATAGAAGAAACAAAAGATTCACTGGGCCGTGTGCAGCTGCATGAGGTGACTGTGGGCGCACGCCTGCGCCACCTCAACGAAGCCGTGCGCCTCGACCTCAAGGCCAGGCCGGTACAATCGTCGCAGGAACTGCTGCGCGTGGTACCGGGCCTGTTCATCGCACAGCATGCCGGCGGCGGAAAAGCCGAGCAGATGTTTCTGCGAGGATTCGATCTCGACCACGGTACAGATATCAACGTGGCAGTGGACGGTATGCCGGTAAATATGCTCTCCCATGCCCATGGGCAAGGCTACGCAGATCTCCATTTCCTGATGCCGGAGCTCGTAGATATGGTGGATTTCGACAAAGGCCCGTACGATGTGGCCCGCGGCGACCTCGCCACTGCCGGATATGTGGAATTCCGCACCAAAGACCGCGTGCCCACCGAGGCCGGTGTGGAGATAGGCCTCCACGGCTATCAGCGCTACCGCGCCTCGGCATCATTCATCGACACCGAAACGCAATCTTTCTATACCGCGGCATCATTTCTGAGCGACAACGGATTCTTCGATGCCGGCCAGAACTTCAAGCGCTTCAATGCCATGGCCAAGTACACGCAGTGGAGCGACTACACCAAATTCAGCATCACCGCATCGCATTTCAACAGCACATGGGACGCCTCCGGCCAGATACCCGAGAGGGCCGTGGAAAGCGGCCTCATAGGCTGGTTCGGCTCGCTTGACCCGAGCGAAGGCGGTAGCACCTCGCGCACCAATGTGCAGGCGCAGTTCCACAGACACTTCGACAGCGGCAGCGACGTGAGCATGAATCTATGGGCCTCCTACTACACCTTCAACCTCTTCTCCAATTTCACATTCTATCTCAACGACCCGGTGAACGGCGACGAAATCAAGCAGCACGAGCGACGCTTCCTCTCGGGTGCCACCACATCATATACATTGCCCTTCCACGTGGGCGACCAACGCTGGAAAATGAGCGCCGGCGCCGGATTCCGCTACGATGCCGTGCGCGACCTCGGGCTCTACCATGCCGTGAAGCGCCACGTGATAGGCACCTACGCCCTGGGCGACGTGGACCAGAGTTCGCTCTTCGGCTATGCAGGCCTCGAAATGCCCGTTGCCGACAAGCTCATCCTCTATCCCGGCGTGCGCGTAGACTGGTTCAAGATGGGCTACCGCGACCGCACCACCGAGCAGGATGGCGGCTTCTGCTCCCGCTCGTCGTCGCAGGCCAAGGTGTCGCCCAAACTGAGCCTCGTTTATCTGCCTTGCGACGGCCTTGAGGTCGTGGCCAAGCTGGGCCGCGGATTCCACAGCAACGACGCACGCGTGGTTGTGGTTGAGGACGGCAAGGAAACGCTGCCCGGCGTCACCGCCGCAGACCTCGGCGTGAAATACAAACCCGCCCCAGGGCTGCTCCTGAACGCCACCTGCTGGTACATGCACAGCTCGCAGGAATTTGTATATGTGGGCGACGAAGCCATCGTGGAGCCTTCCGGCCGTTCGCGCCGCTGGGGCGTAGACCTGGGCGTGCGCTACGACTTCCTCCGCAACTGGTATTTCCGTGCCGACTACACCTGGTGCCATGCCCGAAGCATCGACGAACCGCGGGGCGAGGACTACATCCCCCTCGCCCCCGTCAACACCCTCACAGCCGGCCTATCCTGGAAGAAAGGCGGCATAAACGCAGGCATCAACTGCCGCTGGCTGAGCAACCGCCCCGCCAATGAGGACTACTCCCTCACGGCACGCGGCTACTTTATCGTAGACCTCAACGCCTCCTACACCTGGCGCAAGATCACCCTTGGCGCTGCCATCGACAATCTTTTCAACACCAAATGGCGCGAGGCCCAGTTTGCCACCGAGACCATGATTCCCGGCGACTCCGAGCCCGTGACCGACATCTGCTTCACCCCCGGCACCCCATTCTTCCTCCGCGGCTTCGTCTCCTTCCGGTTCTGAGGAGAGCTTGACGCAGAGGCACAGATATGAATAAAACAAGTATATAATCAATTTTATTGATAAGTGTCCAATGCTGCATGGTTCGAATCAGTAAAGAGTATCCGTGACGCGACTTGTTTTCAACACATGTCACCGTATACAACTTCGCAAAGGAGATTCGAAGATATTCCGATTTTAACTGATTATTCTAAAGGGCTCTTGGTATGAAATTCACCGGGAAAGTGTCGTGAAAGTGATTTTCATAATGCGCAATAACTATATTTTTTCTATTTTTGCAAAAAAAGATATACGATGAAAATTATTGATTATATAATCAATATATGTAAGAAAGTGTGCGTGCTGGTATGGGAACAACTACCCCTCTATGCCACGCTACTTTTCCTTCAAGCTACTTCAATATTTGTCATATATTATTTATCGGGTCTTTTAGGTGCTGGTCTTTTCCTTGGGGCTATAGCATGGTCTTATATTCAAATTCTCCCACTACTATTCCTATCCGTTAAAGCGTCAAAATTTTACATTGCAATAATCATTGCTATCAATTACTTATTATCGACATTTCAACTATTTTGTGCTATAAAGTTCGAAGAACTGGTATATTCCACCCATATTCAACTTCTTGTTAATACCAATCGGGAAGAGGCATCCGAATTCTTGTCAACGTTTGTAGACTTTAAATCCATACTGATAATAGTTGCACTATTAATCGCGTCGGCATTAATATTTAAGTTGATGTTACTGGTTAAGAAAAAGTCGGTGTTGAAGATTTTTACTTATCCCTTGACTGCCATATCTATATTCTCTTTAATCACAACAACTTATTTTGGCATATGGAGCGATTGCGGTATCGGCAGATCTGTGTATTCAATTTTTTCTTTAAAGGATTACAAATCGTATGATCTTATTACCACACAAGCTGACTTTATTGTATATGAAACGACTTCATCGCACCCGAATATAATTCTAATTGTTGGAGAATCTTTTGATAGAAATCATAGCAGTTTATATGGTTATTCCAAGGATACCAATCCAAGACTTTATAAACGAGCTACGGATAGTACCTTAGTAGTATTTACTTCTGTACAATCATCTGCACCAATTACAAATTTGTCATTCCGGCAAATGTTCTCTTTATCGGAACATTTAGAAGACAACATGTGGCATGAAAAAGCGATGCTTCCAACTGCTCTAAATAAAGGCGGCTATTATAGTCAATGGATATCCAATCAAACAGCTAATTCCGTATTCGACAATGTATTGGGACAAATAGCCAATTTATATGACAAAAGAATCTATACTTCTAACGAATATATGGCCGGTAAATCAAGATACGATGAAGTGATCCTTGAACCATTTAAACATTATATCAACAAGAGTCAACATATTGACAAGATTTTCTGTACAGTTCATCTTATGGGCTCACATGCAAATTATTATCTAAGATACCCTGATAATTACTCAAAATTTCATAATGAGGACTACCTTGACCAACCTGAGCATAGGAGGAGCACCTTTGCTACATATGACAACTCAATATTCTACAACGATTTTATTGTAGATAGCATTATGAGTATATGTGACAATATTGATGCCCTGGTAATATATCTTGCTGACCATGGTCAGGATTTCTACTACACTCGTGATATGGCTATCCATGGGCGCATTGGAGATCCGGAATCTTTCAGAATGGGTTGCCAGATTCCTTTTATGATATATTTAACTGATAAATACCGACAGAAACATCCAGATATGATTGAAATATTATCGAAATATAAAGATAATGCATTTGAGACAAAATATCTCATGAACACGATTTTGGATATCGCAGGCTATGACATTATAGGAGACTGCACTCATGAAAATTCTCTGTTTAAAGGACAATTTAATTCCTTTTAATAATTAAATATTCTTTCGAGTCGTAAAGCTCATACCGAGAACCGCGAGATTCGCATCCTTTATGATACTCGCGGCTATGGCGATATTCGGGATGCGCTCTTCGGGTGCCTTATCCCCCCCTAATTATTTACTGAACTCTTTTTCTCCCATTGGATTCTGCCATACCAATAAGAAAGGCAGCCGCGGAGCTACGGGCTGCCTTTCTTGATGGGTGGACGTGGCAAATCAGAGCTTGTGGGCGCCGTCGCTGATCACTACGTCGTAGATTTTGGGCTCGTGGCCGTAGCGCTCGGCAAAGCTGGCAACGGCTGTCTCCACGAATTTGTCGCGCAGCTCGTCCTTCACGAGGTTGATGGTGCAGCCGCCGAAGCCGCCGCCCATGATGCGGGAGCCGGTTACGCCGCACTCGCGGGCCACGTTGTTGAGGAAGTCGAGTTCCTCACAGCTCACCTCATAATCCTTGCTGAGGCCATCGTGGGTCTCATACATCTTGCGACCCACGGTGTCGTAGTCGCCTGCCACGAGTGCGTCGCACACGGCCAGCACGCGGTCCTTCTCCTCGATCACGAACTTGGCGCGCATATAATCCTCGGCCGAGATATCGCTCTTGATGGCGTTGAGGCCCTCAAGGGTGGCGTCGCGCAGGGTCTCGAGACCAAGGCGTGCGGCCACGCGCTCGCAGGAGGCGCGGCGCTTGTTGTAGGGCGAGTCGGCGAGCTCATGCTTCACGCGCGAATCGACGAGCACAAGGCTGTAGCCCTCGGGGTTGAAGGGGAAGTATTCATGCTCGAGCGAGCGGCAGTCGAGGCGCATCAGGTTGCCCTTCTTGCCGAACACGCTGGCAAACTGGTCCATGATACCGCAGTTCACGCCGCAATAGTTGTGCTCGGTGCTCTGTCCGATCTTGGCGAGCTCGAACTTGTCGATGGTATTGTCGTTGAAGAGGTCGTTGAGCGCGAATGCGAAGCACGACTCGAGAGCGGCCGACGAGCTGAGGCCCGCACCGTTGGGCACATTGCCGGCAAAGGCTGCGTCGAAGCCCTTGACGTGGCCTCCGCGCTTGATGATCTCGCGGCACACACCGAATACGTAGCGCGCCCATGAGGGCTGAGGAGCGTCTTCCTCGTTGAGACCAAACTCGCAATAGGCATTGTCGAAGTCGACGCTCACGAGGCGCACCTTGTCGGTGTCGTTTGGCTTGATTTCGGCAAGGATCACCTTGTCGATAGCTCCGGGGAATACGAAGCCGCCGTTGTAGTCGGTGTGCTCACCGATGAGATTGATACGACCGGCCGAGGCATAGAATGAGCCGTCGGTGCCGAAGCGCTGCTCGAACGCTGCATGTACTTTTTCTTTCAGTTCCATGATATTTAGGTTATTTGTTGCTTACGGGTTTGATGGATATCGCAAAGCCGCCGCCGGTGGCCATTGGAATGTTCAGCTTTGAGCCGGCATTGACGTTGAGGGCATACACCGTATAGGATTCTGGATTGGTATAGGCATTTGCCGTCTCGGTATCGGCATACACCGTGGCCACATAATTGCGCTCGGGATCAAGGAAATTCAGGTCCACGGTGGCCGTGCGGGGGCGTTCGGCATTTACACCGCCCACATACCAGTTCTCGCTGTGTTTATCGCGACGTGCCGCCACGATATAGCGGCCCGGCTCGGCTTCGAGGTAAATGCTCTTGCTCCAATCCACGGGCACTTCCTTGATAAACTCGAAGGCATCAGGCTTTTCGGCATAATGCTCGGGCAGGTCGGCAGCCATCTGCAAGGGCGAATACATCGTCACGTAGAGGCCCAGCTGATTGGCCACGGTGGCCTTCTTGTGCTCGGTGCTTCCGGGCACGAAGCTGCCGATGTCCATGCGGAACACGCCGGGCGTGAAGTCCATGGGGCCGCCCTTGAGGCGGGTGAAAGGCAGGATTGTGACGTGGCCCACACTCATGTTGCGGTATTCGGTGCCCATGGCGCTCTCGTTGCCCACCATGTTGGGATACGTGCGGGCCAGACCGGTGGGACGCACGGCTTCGTGGCCGTTCACCATGATGCGGTGGTCGGCCGCGCGCTTGATGGCGTCGAGATAGTGACGCACCATGCGCTGGCTGTAGTGTGTGTCGCCCTTGGGCAGGATGTTGCCCACGTAGCCGCTCTTCACGGCGTCGTAGCCGTACTCGTTCATCAGCGCGTAGGCAGTGTCCATGTGAGCCTCGTAGTTGGCAGGCGATCCGCTTGTCTCGTGGTGCATCATCAGCTTTATGCCGCGGCTGCGGGCATAGTCGTTGAGAGCTTTGATATCGAAGTCGGGATATGGAGTCACGAAGTCGAACACATACTCTTTTTCCTTGCCGAACCAGTCTTCCCAGCCGATGTTCCAGCCCTCCACGAGGAGCTGGTCGAAGCCGTTGTCGGCAGCGAAGTCGATATATCGGCGCACGTTCTCGTTGTTTGCGCCGTGATTTCCGTGGGGACGCACCTTCGAGTAGTCGAAGGTGGCCAGGTCGAAGTCCTCGGCGTTGGTATAGCTCCACTGGCTCTTGCCTGTGATCATCTCCCACCACACGCCCATGTACTTGGTGGGATGGATCCAGCTCACATCTTCGAGGGCGCAAGGCTCGTTGAGATTGTAAATTATATTGGTGGCCAGGATATCGGTGGCCGAGCCCACCATCACCACACGCCACGGAGTGGAGAACGGCAACTTGATCTCGGCCTTGGCGGCGGGAATACCGGGAGTGAGGTGCGAGGTGAACACCATCGTGGTGTCGTTGAGGTCGAGATGCATGGCGGGATAGTCGATGAGCGCGGCCTCGTGGATGTTGATATAGTGGTCGTTGGCGTCGCGCATCAGCAGCGAGGTCTGCACGCCCGTGGGCGAGAATCCCGTGGCCGACACGTTGCCGGGCTGATCGCTGTTGTTCTTGGCGCGTATCTGGCTCAGGTGCGACTCCGTGTATTCATACTCCTGCGTGTCGTAGTCGCCCGGTATCCACCACGCCGTATTGTCGCCGGCCATGGCAAACTGTGTAAGTTCCTCGGCGATGTAGAGCGAGTCGGTGCGCTGCTCCGGGAACACATAGCGGAAACCCACGCCATCGTTGTACACGCGGAACTCCACATTCATCAGGAATCCGCTCTTGCGCTGCTGGAGTTTCACGGTCATGGCATTGTACACATCGGCAATGGTATCATTCTCGCCCCACACAGGCACCCATTTGCTGCTGTGGTGCGAGTGGTCTACGCCCAGAATCTCGAAGTTCTCGGCCAAAGTACTGTCGTCGAGCAGGCGGAAGCCGAGCGTGGAGGGTCGCACGATTGTATCGGCCTTATACACCACCGAATACGACGGCATACCCTTATCGGCTATCTTGAATTCCACTTTGACTGCACCATCAGGCGAAGCCACTTTTGAATCAGGGTTTGAACATGCCGCCAGCAGCATCGCAGGCATGAGGCATTTTAGTATCTTGGTATACATAATCGCTACTATAGAATATTGGTATCGAAATGAGGTAAAATATATTTTCGCAAATTTAATGATTTTTACTCTCGTCGCCACGCTTTTAATGTCAAAATATGGTTACATTTGCAGCATGAACGACGAATTATCACATCTCGACGCCGCTATTGCAGCTTCGCCCTCGGCCGTGCTGTATATGCAGCGTGCGCGCCTGCTATGGCAGTTGCAGCGCCATGCGGCCGCAATCTCCGACTATGAGAAAGCCGCCGCACTCGCAGGCCCCGACAGCCCCGCTGCCACTGCCCTGCGCCACGCCCGCGACATCATGAACTTCTACCACAAAGATCTTTATAATCCCTGAACCATGAACTACGACATACAGCGGATAGCGGAAGCGAATCCGGCTTACGGAAATATTATCGGGCGCACGAGCGTGAGGCGCTACACGGATCAACCCGTTGACACGACGCTGGTGGAGGCGCTGTGCGTGGCGGCTATGAGCGCGCCATCGGGCGTGAACAAGCAGCCCTGGGAACTTATAGTGGTTGACGACCGCCGGTTGCTCGCCGAGCTGGCAGCGGAACTACCCTACGCCAAGATGACGGCGCAGGCGCCGCTGGCTATAGTGGTGTGCGGCAACAGGGAGCGCTTTCTCGACGGCGACGATGCCTCGCTGTGGGAGCAGGACCTCTCGGCTGCATCGGAAAACATATTGCTTGCGGCGCACGCCGTGGGATTGGGAGCCGTATGGACCTGCCTATACCCGCACGCCGATAGAATCGAAGCAGTGCGCCGTACGCTCGACATTCCGGACTCCGTTGTGCCGTTCAATCTCATCCCCGTGGGGCACCCTGCAGCCGCGCACGAGCCTATGGACAAATGGCATCCTGAACGCGTGCACCGCAACGGATTCTGAAGCGGGGGGCCTTATCGATGCAGCCAGTAGTGGCGCTCGGCTTCGTTCATTTTCTCGATAGCATATCGTAGCGTAGTGCGGGCAATGCGCGAGTGGTTCTTCTCGAGATAATCGCTCAAGGCGCGCACGTCTTTCTTGCCAACTTCTCGAAGCACCCATCCTACCGCTTTGTGAATCAAATCGTGAGGATGAGCGAGAAGCATATCGCAGATTGCAAGCGACGGCGACAGAATCCCGTTGCGAACAAAATCAAGCGTGGTCACTACCGATATGCGCTGCTCCCATAGATTGTCGCTCAGGGCCAGGCGGCGCAGGATGCCGTAGGACTCGTCTCCCGCGTATCTGATATAAGGGCCCAGAATATACTCGCACGACAAGTCCACGAGATCCCAGTTATTGGCCTGCCTGGCGTGTGTGAGATAAAGTTCGGCGATGCGCTCTCGCCTTTCAACCTTAGCCATCAGTATTTCCCGGCTGTCTCTTGCCTTGGGTAGCCCGGCCTTCATTTCCTCCACCAGCAGGAGAAGCGCGCACAGCCTCACCTCGTGCCACGGCGAGTACAGCAGCCGCACAATCTCATCCTGCGCCACCCGAAGCCTGATTTGCTTCACGAGAGCCCGTGTCTGAGGCACCTTCAGCCCCAGGAAGCGGTCGCCCTCGCCGTATTGTCCCGGACCGGTTTTGAAAAATCTCATAAGATGCTCCCGCTGCGCATCATCCCGCTGTGCCATGAGCATGACCTCGATCTCCGAGGCCGTTATATCATCGTTTTTCATATTAATTTACACCCGGAGATAAACGGGAGGGCGTGGACGGCTCACCTGTTTGTCTCCGGGTGGATTACGGTGTTTATTGGTTTTCGTTGTAGGCGCCGGGATCGTTGGAGTCGTCGTGGCTGGCGCTGTGATATTTGGTGATGAGGCTGGTGATGTAGACGGTGAAGATGGGGAACATCATCATGCCCAGGGCGGCTACAAGCACGGATAGCACCCGACCAACGGGGGTGACGGCCACGATATTGGAGCCTACGGTGGTGCAATCCATCAGAGCCCACCACAGGGCATCGGAATAGTCCACCACGAGAGTGTTGGGGCCGTGCTCAAACACGTAGAATATCAGGCTCGAGAAATATATGCCCGAAATCAGGGTGGCAAGATATGTCACGAAAAGGCTCGTGGCACGGTTGCTCGTGAACCAGCCCACTACCAGCGCCAGAGCGTAGCCGCCACGGATAAAAGGCACGAAGCGCAGGATGTAGCCCGTGATATCGCCTATATGGATGTCGAAATAGCGCATGATGGCCAGATATGGCACCGATATCAGGAAAAACACGATGTTGCGCATGAAAAACGCACCTTTATTGGGCGCCACGGCCATCTCGAAGAAAAAATCGAGAAGGAACACGACGCATATCCAGAACTCGAATTTTATGAACTCGGGTTCGCTGTTGTACTGCACATTCTTGAATGTGTCCACGGAGATGGTCACAATCAGAAGCACGGAGAGCACCAGCACAATGATGTGCAGGAAGTTCAGCACATTCTGCGTGGAGAAAGCCGACGCCTGTGGCTGAGGGGTTTTGCTTGTTGAAGTGTTGTCTGCCATGATATAGTGTTTTAAAGATTCTACAGATAAAGGAGCTCTGCCACATCCGGGCGGGCGAGCACCTCGGCGCAAGGTCCGTCGGCTACCACGCGGCCGTCGTCCACCACAAGCGCGCGGGAGCAGAGGCGGCGAGCCATGTCGATATCGTGTGTGGCTATTATGCACGAGCAATCAAGACGCTCGAGTATGTGTACGAGCGCAGCGCGAGTGCGTCCGTCCAGATTTGCCGTGGGTTCGTCCAGCACGAGGATACCCGGCTGCATGGCCAGCACGGTGGCGAGCGCAACCGCACGCTTCTGGCCTCCGCTCAGCTGCATCGACGAGCGTTTGCGCAGCCCAATGGCGCCCACAGCGCGGATGGCACTGTCGATGCGCCTCTCCACTTCCTTGGGCGCAAGGCCCATATTGAGGGGGCCGAAGGCCACGTCTTCTTCCACTGTGGGCATAAACAGTTGGTCGTCGGGATTCTGGAAAACCAGTCCAACACGCCGGCGCACTTCAGAGAGGGTCTTGCGCTCCACGGGCATTCCGTCCACCACCACCTCGCCTGCCGATGGCAGCAGAAGACCGTCGGTGTGCAGGAGCAGTGTGGACTTTCCCGCGCCGTTGGGCCCGAGCAGAGCCACTTTCTCGCCCTGCGCCACGGCAAAGGATATGCCTCGCAACGCCTCGGCGCCCCCGGGATAGGAGTAGCGCACTTCGCGGAATTCTATGACCGGACGCGCACTCATGAGATAATATTGTATCTGAATAATGAATCAAGAGGCGCGAATCGCAGCACTCCGAATACGGCAGCCCATCCGGCCACCCACACCGCACGCCCGGCTGTGGCGTCCGGTCCGGCTCCGGCGGCATCGACATAGCACGGCATCGTGCCGTTGAAGCCGCGGGCAAGCATGGCGCGGTGCACACGCCCGGCACGCTCGACTGAACGCAGGAAAAGCTGTCCGGCCATCGCTCCCCACAACGACAGCGAGAGATGCCGCTGCCCGTAGGCACGTGCCATACGGGCACGCGACATAGTGCGCAACTCTTCGAGCAGCACGCCCAGATAGCGGTACACGAGCATCAGTTGCGCCACAAACACGGCTGGCACATGCCAGCTGCGCAAGGTGTGGCATATGCGAGCGAAGCCGCACACGCGCAACAGGAGCAGCACCGCCTGCACTGAAAGCATGCCGCGCAGCAATATAGAGAGGAAACTCACCCACCCCTGCGAAACCACCACACCGCCCAGGCTGAAGGCCGGAGCCGTGTCGAATACAGGGTTGAAGATACCCACAAATACAATGAACGGAAGCGCATACAGCGACTGAACGAAAAGCCTGCCATAGCCCACGCCCGCAAGCGACGACCACACGATGGGATATGCCGCCATCCACACAAGCCGCGACAACTGCTGCAGGGGCACAGAAAGCATCACGGCCAGATAGACCAGAGTGGCGAGCAGGCATGCCGCCGCCCCTGAAGCGTAGGATGGACACGACTGAGCCTCCCCGCGGTCGAGGGCGTGCAGTGTGGCCAGTGTGCTGTCTATCTTGCTCATTTTGCTGTAAGGATTACATTTGTTTCACTTTTCGGCTGCGGGTGGATATCATGGCGCACACGCCCCACAAAGTGAGCATCACCATGGCGGCGCCGATGATTCCGGCAAGCGTGCTGTTGTAGTCGGGCATCGCAGCCGTGGCCTCCTGCAGGCTGCCTGCCGCTGCTGCCACCGCGCTTTGCGGAACCACCTCGGTGCTACCGGTGATTTTTTCGATTGACCATTCAAGGCCATCGGGCGAGGACGACGCCGCGAGCGACAGACCGCCCCCCACCACTATGGCTGCCAAGGCTATAACGGCCACGGCACGCCAGTGCACTTTGCGCGCAGGTTCCTCGCCTTCTTCGGTGGCTGTGTAGAGCAAAGCCGGACGCGTGCGGTGCACAAAACCGAGCACCACACCCGTGGCGAGGCCCTCACACATACCTATGGCCAGATGTATTACCGTCATGAGCATCAGAAAGCGGGCCGTGGAGAGGGCGGTGACGCCGGAAAGCTCGGTCTCGGCCGATACAAGCAGCGCGCCCAGCTCGAGAGCCACCACGCAAGCGGCCACAGAGGCCGCCATTATGCGGGGAGCGGAGGGAGATCGTCCGGCCACGGGTCTGAACACCAGGGGATATGCTACAAGGCAACTTGTGGCAGCCATATTGAGGATGTTGCATCCCAGAGCAAGCAGGCCGCCGTCGGCAAAAACAAGGCATTGAATCACAAGCACTGCCGTGAGCGCGAGAAATGCAGCCCACGGACCCAGAAAAGCCGCAAGCAGCACACCTCCGATTATATGTCCCGATGAGCCTGTGCCGGGGATGGCGAAGTTCACCATCTGGGCAGCGAAGACGAAAGCACCGAGCACGCCCGTAAGGGGTACCAGGTCGGATCGTGTGCTCTTTTTCACCTTGGCAGCGGCCACGGCTATGAGAACGGCGGCGCCCGCTGCGGCCACGGCGGCTACGGGGGTGGATATTAATCCGTCGGACATGTGCATAATGCGATATTTTTCGTTATGAGGGGTAATTCTTTTGCAATATTAACAAATCCTGCGTAATTTTGTTTTCTCGAAACAAAAATGCCATACCATTGTTATAAAATCAAAATTCAATACTATATTATATGGCTGAAACATCTATGTCTATCGCCCGTTTTGCCAAGACATCGCCGTGGACGATGCTGCGTGGCGCGGGTCAGGTCATGTTCCAGAACAACGTTTGGACGGGCCTCCTGTTTATCATCGGCATCTTCATCGGTGCTTATATAGAGAATATGCCTGAGGTGGCATGGGGCGCGCTGGTGGGCCTCGTGGTGAGCACGGTGGCAGGCTACATCTTCGGCCTGCCTGAGAGCGACGGCGACCAGGGTCTTTGGGGTTTCAACGGTATCCTCGTGGGATGCGCGCTCCCCACGTTTCTGGCCAATACCGTGTGGATGTGGCTTGCCTTGATTATCTGCGCGGCCATGACCACATGGGTACGCACCGGAATGAACAATCTGCTGGCTCCGTGGCGCGTAAGTTCTTTCACATTCCCATTCGTGTTCTGCACGTGGTGCTTCCTGCTCGCCGGTCGCGAATTTGCCGGCATGGCGGCTGCCCACATGAGCGCTCCGGTGATCGACTACACCATCGCTCCGCTCGACTGCCACAGTGTGTGGGACTTCATCCAATATTGGCTCAAAGGCGTGGCCCAGGTGTTTCTGATTGATTCATGGATCACGGGAGTGATATTCCTCGTAGCTCTGGCAGTGTCGTCGTGGCGGGCTGCCATATGGGCCGGAGTATCGTCGCTGATCGCGCTTGTGATGGCGTTGCTGTGGCAAGCCCAGGGCAGCTCGGTGATCGGCGGACTATACGGCTTCAGCGCCGTCCTGACCGGTATCGCCCTCGGTGCCACCTTCTGGAAACCCACATGGCGCAATTCCCTGCTCGCCGCCTTCGGCGTTGTGGCCACCGTGTTCATCCAGGCTGCCATGAATGCGCTGCTCGCCCCTATCGGCCTGGCTTCGCTCACGGCACCCTTCTGTATCGGTACATGGCTCTTCATGCTCCCGCGTCTAAAACCCTCCGTTACTTCAGGCAATGAATAACACATCATCGACCACGACCACGGTGGATGTGGCCACGATGCGCATGCGCCCGGCCCACTATCTCGTGATCTTCACATGCTCGCTGGGCCAGATCATCGGAACTGCCCTGGCCACCATAGTAGGTATAGTGATTCCTCTGATGCAGATTGTGGGGCACCCCGAACTATCAGCCGGGATGCAGGGCCTTATAGGCTGCGCCAATCTCATAGGCATAGCCGTGGGTTCGCCAGTATTCGGCAGAATCGCCGACCGCTACGGCTATCTGGGCGTTTTCCGCCTGTGCCCCACCCTTATCCTGATGGCCGCCGTGGTATCCGTGCTCGTGCCGTCGCTGCCCGTGCTCCTCGTGTGCCTCTTCGTGATGGGCTTCGGTATCGGAGGTGAGTACAGTCTCGACTCCGGATACACCTCCGAGCTCATGCCCGCCCGGCTGCGCTCGGTGATGGTGGGCGTGGTCAAGGCCGGCTGCGCGCTGGGCAACATCGCCGCCGCAGGCCTCTGCTACGCCATCCTCAGCGGTGGCCTCGCTCCCTCGCATTGGTCAACACTGATGTGGATCATAGCAGGCATCGCCGCCCTCATGCTTCTCACTCGCGTGCACTTCGCCCAAAGCCCCATGTGGCTGCTCGAGAAAGGCCGCACGGCCGAGGCCCAGGCTGCCGTAGAGAAACTGCTGGGCAAGGATGTGCGCATATCCCCTGCCGATATGCCTGCTCCGCAGCCCGCTGCAGCTACCGAGAGCACATGGTCTTTCATCCGCCACAACTTCTCGAGAGTTGTACTCTCCGGCATCCCCTGGGCCTGCGAAGGACTTGGTGTCTACGGCATTGGCGTGTTCCTGCCGGTGCTCGTGGCTTCACTGGGTCTCGACCATTTCACAGCCGCCATGCCTCCGGTGGAGCACGTGGCGAAATCTGTGGAGATCACATTGTGGATCAGCTGCATCATCCTGCCCGGTTTCGTGAGCGGACTGTTGCTGCTGCGTCGCGCCGGCAAGGTGTCGCTGCAGTCGTGGGGCTTCTTCCTCAGCTGCGCTGCTCTCGTGGTGCTTCTCTTCAGCTATCAGCTGCAGTGGGCAGCATGGATCACAATCGGTGCATTCATGGCCTTCGAACTGTTTCTCAACATGGGGCCGCACCTCGTCACTTTCGTGCTACCTGCCGCCATATTCCCCGTGGATCATCGCGCTCAGGGCGCAGGCATCGCCGCTTGTCTGGGCAAGGTGGGCGCAGTGCTGGGTGTATTCTTCATGCCAATGCTTCTTCATGCCGGTGGCATGCATCTGGTGCTTATCGTGAGTGCCGCAGTCATGTTGCTGGGCGGACTTATCACTTCAATCGTGGGTCACAAGGTGGAGAATGAGATGAAGAAATAACCATTATAAAATAGGGCTGCGAATTGTCGCAGCCCTATTTACGTCCAAACCAATCAATAAAATCGCTATTCATATCTTATGGCCTCGATAGGATCGAGGCTCGATGCTTTCTTGGCCGGATACCAGCCGAAGAATACGCCGGTGACCGTACATACCACAAACGACAGACCCACGGAATACATCTGAACCGACACGGGCCAATGTGCGATTGCAGTGACAAGCCACGATGCGAGCAGGCCCAGCAGTATGCCTATAATTCCGCCTGTGACGCTGATAATGATGGCCTCTATCAGAAATTGCGACAATATGTCGATACCGCGGGCGCCTATCGACATGCGCAGGCCAATTTCTCTCGTGCGCTCCGTGACCGACACATACATGATATTCATGATACCGATACCTCCCACGAGCAGCGAAATACCTGCTATGCAGGCCAGGAGCACCGTCATCATGTCGCTTGTGGAGCTCATCATTTCGCTCAGCTCCTGCTGAGAACGTATTTCAAAATCATTATCGGTGCCGTCCTTCAGCTTATGGGTCACGCGCAGAGTCTCGGTGATCTCGTCTATGGTCTCGTCGGTATGCTCCTCGTCCGATGCGCTCGCGAAAATTCCCTGAATATAGTCTATCGCAAGCATTCTTTTCATCACCGTGGTATAGGGAGCTATCACCACGTCGTCCTGGTCCATGCCCATGGAATTGGTTCCCTTGGGTTCGAGCACGCCTATCACCGTGAGCGGAATGGAGCCGAAACGCACCACGCGTCCCACGGGATCCGTGCCGTCCGGAAACAGATTGTCCACAACCGTCTTGCCCAGGATGCACACCTTGGCCGCCGTGCGTATGTCGTGCTCGCCGAACATAGTGCCGTCGGCCACCTTGAGCTTGCGAATATCGAGATAATCGGGCGTGACGCCGTAGATCGTGGACGGATAGTTGTTGTTGCCGTTCACAAGCTGTCCGCCGGTGTTGACAGAAGGCGATATGGCCGCCACGCCGGGCAGCTCCTGCAGGGCTTCGTAGTCCGATACTCTCAGGGTCTGCATATCATCGGCACTCTGCCTCACACCGCCGCGCTGCATATTGCCGGGATGAATCATTATCATGTTCGATCCCATCTCGGAGATCTGAGCCTTGATACTGTCCTTTGAGCCCTGGCCTATCGCAAGCATGGTGATTACCGACGCCACGCCTATGATAATGCCGAGCATCGTGAGGAAGCAGCGCAGCTTATTGTTGTTGAGTGCCTTGAGCGCTATTTTGAGTAGGTTGACGATATTCATGGTCAGTCGTTGTCGGTGGGTAATGCCTCATAGGCTTCGCGGGCCGAGAGGGGCGTGAGATTCACCGTGTCGTCCACGATCTTGCCGTCGCGCAGCACGATGTTGCGCGACGAATATGCTGCTAGTTCGGGATTGTGGGTCACGAAAATAATTGTGCGGCCGCGTGCGTGCAGTTCCTGGAAGAGAGTGAGAATGCTGAACGAGGTGCGGGTGTCGAGATTACCCGTGGCTTCGTCGGCAAGGATTATCACGGGGTCATTGACAAGCGCACGCGCTATGGCCACGCGTTGCTGCTGGCCGCCGGACATCTGGTTGCTCTTGTGATACAACCTCTCGCTCAGCCCCACGGCTTCAAGGGCGGCGATGGCGCGCTCACGCCTCTCGCGGGCCGAGACGGATGAGTTGTAGAGCAGCGGCAGCTCCACGTTCTCCACTGCAGTGGTCTTGGGCAGCAGATTGTAGTTCTGAAACACGAAGCCAATCTTGCGGTTGCGGGTGAACGCGCGCTGATTCTTGCTCATCGACTGCACAGAAACACCGTCGAGCACGTATTCTCCCGAGGTGGGCGTGTCGAGACATCCCAGCAGGTTGAGCAGCGTTGACTTTCCGGAACCTGAAGTGCCCATGATGGTCACGAACTCGCCTTCGCGTATGGTGAACGACACGCCTCGCAATGCCTTGACTTTCTCGCCACCCACGATAAACTCTCGGCGCAGACGCTCCACACGTATTATTTCCTTGTCGCCGCTCATTTCTTGTCTTTTTTCTCGCCGGGACGCTTGGGGGCGAAGGGACTCTGCTTGTCGGACGGCCCGGGCATGGCCATTCCTTCGTCGTAGCCGGTGGCCACTACCGCTCCGGCCTCGAGGCCTGAGAGTATGCGGGTGCGCACGCCGTTGGTCTCGCCTGTCTTCACCACCTTATTCACGAGGCGGTTGCCCTCCACTATCCACACGGTCTTTTCGCCCTCGGCCAGAGATGAGGGATCTACGGCCTCGCCTGCTGCGGGCAGCTTTTCTTCGCCGGGAAATTCCTCGGGCTTGAACGTGAAAGCCTTTGCGGGCAGCATAAGCACGTCGGGCTCCGACAACACATAGATAGTGATGTTGGCCGTTAGTCCCGGAATGAGTTTGTGGCCGGGATTGGCGGTGGCCACCACCACTTCGTATGTCACCACATTGCTCTCCGTGGTGGGGCTGAGACGCACCTGCGTCACGGAGCCTTCAAATAGGTCGTCGGGATAGGCATCAACCGAAAATGTCACCCTCTGGCCGGGCTTAACGTTGCCTATGTCGGCCTCGTCCACATTGGCTATCACCTGCATGTTGTCGAGGTCGGCGATGGTATAGAGATTGGCCACGTTCATGCTCGACACCACAGTCTGGCCCACTTCCACCTCGCGGGATATCACGATACCGTCGATAGGCGAATATATTTCGGCGTAGTTCAGGTTCTTGGCAGCACGCACCCTGTCGGCAGTGGCTTTCTGATATGCCGCGCGGCTCACCTCATAGTCCTTTTGCGAAGTCTGAAATTCGTAGTCGCTTATCAGCTGCTTGTCGTGCAGTGCCTTGTCGCGCAGGTAATTCTCACGGTTGTATTCGTAAGTGTATTTGGCCGATTCCACATTAGCCTCGGCGCTGCGCAGATCTGCTTCGAGCAGGGTTTTCTCGATTTCGGCAATCAGCTCGCCTTTTTTTACTTCCGAATTATAGTCCACATATAATTTCTCTATTATACCGGTCACCTGAGTACCCACATCCACCGATGTGACGGATTCCACGGTACCGGTGGCAGTGACGGTTTCCGAAAGGTCGCCGGGGGCCACCTCCACCGTCTCGAGGGTAACGGAAGTCTTGCCCGAGCACGCGCCCAAGGCCAGAGCCGCCGCGATGGCTGCGGCGGTGATTATCACATTGTGTTTCATAATACTATTGTGGCTGTGCGATAGTAATTTATCATTGTTTTGCCCAGCATGGCCATATACTTGGCCTGCAGCAGGGTGTGCCTGGCCTCGGTTAGCTGATTGTGGGCGGTGATGAGTTCGACAGTGTTGACGAGGCCCAGAGCGAACTGCTCGCCGGTGAGTTCCGCGCTCAGCCGGGCTGATTCGAGTTGGGAAACGGCTGCCTCGTAGCGCGACTGAGCCGATCCGGTGTCGATATACCACATCTCCACGAGTTGAGCCAATTCGGTGTTGCGCCGGTCCATGTCGAGCTGCGCGTCCATCTGTTGCACTCTGGCGCGGGCCACTGCGGCGCGGGTCTTGCTGCGGTCAAAAATAGGCACCGAGAGCGTTAGCCCCAGCGACTCGCTGAGGTTGCGCTTCAGGCTTTCGCCGAATGCGCCGCCGGGAGCGCCGTAGGCTGTGCCCACACCGGCCGTAAGACCTATGCTGGGACGGCCCGTGCTCCTTGCTATGGCCACATCCAGATCGGCGCTTTCCTGCTGCAATTCGAGGGAGCGCAGCGTCAGATCAGTCTCGCAGGCCAGAGCATAGCTCTCGTCGATAGGCGGCAGTGGGGCAAGCACTTCATCGGCTGTCCAGTCCATACTGTCCGGCGTGATTTCGGTGTCGATTCCCAGCTCGAGAATCTTTTTCAGCTCCATGCACCGAGTGTTGTAGGTGGCGCGGGCGTTGACGAGCGCATACCGGTCTTGCTCCTGCTGGGCGTAGAGCTGGGCGTAGTCTACGCGCGAGGCTCGTCCCGCATCCATCAGAGCCTTGCCTCGTGAAGCCTGCTCGGAGCTAAGGTTGAGCGCTTGTTCGCATATATCCACGCTCTCGCGGGCATATAACATATTGAGATACACCTGCAGCAGATCTGTCTCGATCGTGCGCAGGGTCTCCAGGGTGTTGATGGCACTGATGCGTTCGGCCACGCGGCTGCGGCGGATGGTGTTCTCACGTTGTCCGCCGTTCCACACGGTCCACGACGCGTTCAGTCCATACGTGCCGGAATATACGTTTTTGCTGCCTTCGCCCCAGGGAGTGTTGGTGAAGCCCTGCGTGGTGGCGAAGTCGAGCGACGGCTGCCACTGCGCTTTTGCCTCGTCGAGGTCGATGGCGGCGGTGCTTTCTGCAAGCCTCGCTTTCTGCAGCGATATATTGTGGGCCCGCGCATAGTCCACACACCGGGTGTAACTCCACGTCTCGGCACCGGCTGTAAGAAAAGATGCGGCGATAATGCCGGAAATAATCAGATGTTTCATACACGGCAAAATTGCACACAATATTTTATACGCGCACAAAAAAATCAACGAACCGGCCGCAATATCGGCCGAATCACCTCGTGGCGACCGAGTGGTCGTGCAGATATTGCTGGAGAGCGGCTTTGTAGCTGTCGCTCACGGGCAGATATGTGTCGGCATCGAACACCACGCGCCCGCGGCACACCTGCTCCACCCTGTTCATGTTCACGATATACGAACGATGAATCTGCACGAAGTCGGGCGACAGACGCTCCGATATGGATGCGAAAGTGCTCAGCGTGAGCAGCGGCGATTTGGCTCCGGCCATATATATCTGCAAATATTCGCCGTAGCCCTTGATATAGAGGATATCGGCAAGCGCCACGCGCACGTAGCGGTAGTCTACCTTAACAAACAGCGATTCATCCGCTGCCGGGGCAGCCGGTTGTACCGAGCGCGACGCATGCAGTTCCAGAGCCCGCGCGGCGGCACGCTGGAAGTCGGCGAAGCTATAGGGCTTCAGCAGATAATCCACAGCTGCCAGGCGGTAGCTGTCCACGGCAAACTGTGCATGCGCTGTCACAAACACCACCATCGGCACCCCGCTCAAAGCCTCGGCCAGCTGCATCCCGTTCATGTCGGGCATGTTGATATCCGTGATCACCAGATCCACATTCGTTGCCGCCGCGGCCTCCACGGCTTCCTGCGCGCTGCTGTAGGCTCCTTCGAGCTGCAGGTACGACACTCGCCCCACATAATTGCGGAGCTTTTCGAGAGCTATCGGCTCATCGTCAACTATTATTGTGCGCAGTTTCATGGCTTGGAATCGCTAAATGAACGGTATATGTTTCCGCTGTGGCGTGTATGGAGAATGTGCAGCCGTCGGGATACAGCAGCTCGAGACGGCGGCGCACGTTGTATAGTCCTATACCCTTATGGCCTGATGCATCGTCGCGGTCGGGATGTCGGCTGTTCAGGCAATCAAACTCCACCAGGCCGCCGTCGATTCGCAGGCTCACCGTGACGAACGAATCCGAGCGGTAGCTGATACCGTGCTTGAATGCATTCTCTATGAACACGATGAACAACAGCGGAGGCACCGACACCCCGGCCATGGAGCTTTCGTCGGGCAGTTCCACCGATATTCGCACCTTATCAGCCGGATAGCGGCGGCGCATCAGACTTATATAGTCCTTCACGAAAGCCATCTCGGCCGACAGCGCTATGCGAGGCTGTGCGCTGTCGTAGAGCATATAGCGCATAAGCCTCGACATTTCTATGATCATCTCCTGGGCACTCTCGGGGTTGAGTTCCACCATGCCGTGGATATTGTTGAGCATGTTCAGATAGAAGTGAGGATTGATCTGCGCCTTCAGATAGGTGAGCTGGCTCTCGGCATTTGTCTTGAGCAGGCGCTCATGCTCCAGGCGGTCTTCATAGCGCTGGAATATCAGAGTGATGGCAAGGTTTATACCTATTATGAACAGGTCGAAAACGAGGTCGAGAAACAGCGGCAGCGGCAGCAACGGACGCGGACCCGGATGCGGACGCATAGGACCCGGGCCGGCGTGCCGGAATGTCTCCAGGCTGAACGACCCCACCTGCAGGCACCACGTAAGCGCCACGAGCAAGCCGGTGGCCACCAGATACATCCCCATGCGGTTTCTCACCAGCAGCCGCGGAATGAGCACGAAATTGTGAACGGCAAAGAGCAGCAATAACGGCCCTATGCGCATCACCATGCGCCATAGGGTGGCCATGTCAATCAGCGGCAGGTCCATCGAGCTGCGGGTGCGCACCAGATCAAGCATAAGCAGCGCGGTGATGCCCAGCCACAGGCCTGCATATATAAGGGTTTCGTTGCGGCGACGCCTCAGTATTCGTGTCATGACGTAAAATTAAACATTCTTCCCCACATTTCGCGGAAAGTTAAGCGAAACATGCAAAATATCGCACGAAAACTGTAATTTTGCAGCCATGAACTCAACGGACACACCCCGCAAAGGACGCTTCGCACCATCGCCCACAGGCCGCATGCACCTAGGCAACGTGTTCACGGCGCTCGTGTCGTGGCTCTCGGCGCGCAGCCGCGGAGGCAGATGGGTGCTCCGTATCGAGGACCTCGACCCGCAGCGCAGCAAGCGCGAATATGCACGCATCATAGAAGACGACCTCCACTGGCTGGGGCTCGACTGGGACGAGGGCGGCCTCGACGGTCGCGGCTCCTGCGGCCCTTATTGCCAGAGCGAGCGCTCAGGCATCTACGCAGCGGCCCTCGACCGCCTGCGCGCCACAGGCCTCACCTACGGCTGCACCTGCCGCCGCGCCGACATCCTGGCCACGCAGGCACCCCACCAGAGCGACGGCCGCATCGTCTACGCGGGCACTTGTCGCCCGGCAGCGATGCCCTGCTTCGGCCCGGAGCCCGAGGCGCCCCACTCCGTGCGCCTCTATGTGCCCGACGAGAAAATCGCATTCACCGATGCCGTTTTCGGCCCGCAGCATTGCAACCTCGCCACCCACTGCGGCGACTTCGTGCTGCGCCGCGCCGACGGCGCCTGGGCATATCAGCTGGCCGTGACCGTAGACGACGCCGCCATGGGCATCACCGAGGTGGTGCGCGGCTGCGACCTCCTGCTCTCCACCGCCCAGCAGCTCTACCTCTACGGCCTCCTGGGCAAGCAAGCCCCCCGCTACGCCCACGTGCCCCTGCTGTGCAATCCCGCCGGGCAGCGCCTGAGCAAGCGCGACAGTTCCCTGGCCATGGACGCCCTGCGCGAGCGTTTCACCCCCGGCGAAATCATCGGCCGCCTCGCAGCTGCGGCAGGCATCATCCCGGAGCCCGCACCCTGCAGCCCCGACGAACTCCTCCCACTATTCTCCAT
>CAMWRI010000013.1 GCA_947176585.1 uncultured Porphyromonadaceae bacterium | reverse complement strand
TTGTCCAAGCCGCCGGTCTGGATATTACGCCTATCTCTGGGATTTTATAGATTAAACACTTGAATACCCGGGCGGTAGGGACGCTTTTCAAAGCGTCCGCCGCTGAGTTTTGCAGGAAAACTCGCGCAGAGGCGCAGAGAAGCATTTTGCATTGAAAATCAAGGCGATATGAACGCTTTTCAAAGCGTCCGACTTGGATGTGGGGCATTGAGCAAAAGAGCGTCGGAGACGCGATATGTCGACAACCCCATGTCGAGCGCATAGCGAGGCATGGGGTGGTGCGCCCCGGCGGCGTAGCGCCTCGGAGAGGTGCTGTTGTGACTGCAATAATCGGCACCTCTCCGAGGCGCCACCCCGCCGGGGCGCACCTCACCACAAGCTCAACCTCGCAGGGGCGGTACACCCCCTCCGGGGCTGATTCCGCGGAGGTGCTTTTGCCCCGCGCGTCCGCACGGGGTTAACAAAATTCCGGGCCTCCGGACCGCTTTATTTTCAATAACTTATTTTCCTCTGCGGCTCTGCGCGAGGTTTCTCCGCCAGGGGCGGACGCTTTGAAAAGCGTCCCTACTTTATTGATGGTCAACTACTTGGCGCGTACGCTTTGAAAAGCGTACGTACTGCTCTGATTCTGCGCGGGCTACAGATTGACGGCGACTTTACGGCCTGCGTAGCTCACGCTGCGGGTGGTGCCGTCGGGGAGCTGCACAAGGAATGTGCGGGTGGCGGGCATACCGGCGTAGCTGCCGCGGCGGGTGCCGATGGTGAGGGTGCGGGTGCGGTCGCTCCAGTGCATGGGTATCTCCGTGTAGAGGCCGTCGAGATAGTTGTAGTTGTCGCCCTCGTCTTCGTAGAGGGTGAACTCGGCGTCAGCGCCGGGATATACGTTGAGAGTGAGCACATCCCAGGGCTTCTCGCCCGTGTATTGCATATCCTCAGCCAGTGGCAGAATGCTGCCGGCCTTCACGTAGAGGGGCGAACGAGAGATGGGAGCGTCGGCCTCCACGGTGGTGCCTCCGTTGTATTTGCGGCCGGTGTAGAAGTCGTACCAGTCGGTGCCGGCGGGAAGGTACACGCTGTAGGTGCGCGGCTGCGCCCAGTCTACCGCAGCCCAACCGCCGGCGCCGCCCTCTGCGTCCTTGTCCCATCCGCTCATTTCATCGGTCTTCACCACTTTTTCCTCGGTGTAGAGCGGGTCGAGCACGGGGCATACCAGCAGGCTGCGGCCAAACATGAATTCGCGGCCGTTGTGCCACGTGGCGGGGTCGTCGCGGAAATCCATGAACAGAGCGCGCATGAAGCTGTCGTCGTGGGTGCTCACACGTCGTGCCGTGCTGTAGATGTAGGGCATCAGGCGATAGCGCATCTTCACGGCGTCCACGAGGGCGTCGTATATGGGTTCGCCGGGCTTGCCGTAGTAGTAGAGCTCGCGGTACACGTCGGTGCCGTGGCTGCGCATCATGGGATTGAAGAGGCCGAACTGCATCCAGCGCGTGTAGAGTTCCTGGAATTGCGGATTGCGGGCGCCGGATGCGGGATCCCAGTTGCGGTTGTAAGAGCCGGCAAAGAATCCGCCGATGTCGGTGTTCACGTTGGGGTTGCCCGTAAGGGTGTGGTTGAGGCACAGAGGCACCTGGTTGCGCAACGATTCCCATGAGCTACCCACGTCGCCGCTCCACGTGTTGGCACCGTAGCGCTGCTGGCCGGCAAAGAACGAGCGGGTGAGGATAAACACGCGCTTGTAGCGGTCCTCGGCGCGCTGGCGGCTGTCCACTCCGCCCACGGTCATGAACGGGAAGAGGTTGCGCACGCGGCGCAGCGAGCCCATCGAGCATGCCTCGTCGAGGTCGCTGTCGCGGTAGCTCAGGTGGTCGGGGTCGGTGGAGTCCATCCACCATGCGTCGATGCCCATGCCGTGGAGGCGGCGCAGGTGCTTCCAGTAGATGGCGCGGGCGGTGTCGCTGTAGCAGTCGTAGACTTTCACTCCCGAGGGATAATCCATGCGCGGAGGCCACTCCGAGAGGCCGCTCTGGGGCCAGGTCTCGAAGGAGAAGAGCAGGCCGCGGTCGGCCAGCTCGCGATACTGCTTGGTCTGCGGTCCGAAGCTTGCCCAGATGCTTATGCTTATGCGTGCGTTGCGCGCGTGGATGCTGTCGATCATCTCCTGCGCGCGGTTATAGTCGGGGTTTATGAACTCCATGGCGTTCCAGGTGTAGTTAGAGCCCCAGTACTGCCAGTCCTGGATGATGCCGTCGAGGGGAATACCCAGCTCGCGGTAGCGGCGCACCACGTCGAGAATCTCGTCCTGAGTCTTGTAGCGCTCGCGGCTCTGGTGGAAGCCGTAGGTCCACAGCGGCAGCATCGGCACGCTGCCCGTGAGGCGGCGCATGCAGGCAATAACGCCGTCGGCGTCGCCACCGTTCATGAAATAATAGTCCACGGCGTCGCCCACCTGGCTCTCCAGCGCCAGCGTGCCGTCGTCGTCGAGCGCCGTGGGCGAATAGTTGTCCCAGTATATGCCGTAGCCCTTGATGCTCTGGAAGAAGTGGGCGAAGTCTTCGAGATTGGTCTGCTGCATCACGCGATGCTCGCCGCGCAGCGACATCTTGCCGTTCTGCATCATACCCACGCCATAGATAGGCTCGTCGGGGTCGAGCGCCCAGCTCTGGAGCACCTTGAATGAACCTTTGTCGATGCCTTCGGTGATGGGAGTGAAGCCGTGGCGCCCCTCGGCCACAAGCAGGGTGCCGTCCGGGCGGTAGAAGCTCACGCGGCCGTCGGGCGCAGCCTTCACCGTGAGTGCGCTGCTGCGATAGGTTGTGGTGCCGTCTTTTTCGGTCACATTCAGCTTCACCTGCTCCGGCTCGGCGATGACCACAAGCGACTTAGGCTCGACGGCCACTCCATCGGGAAGCTTGGTGATCCTCACAATCTCGGGGGTATAGAACTGCACGTGCACGTCCTCGGCGGCAACCGCCGAAGTGGCCGCAAGTGCAAGCGCGGCGCAGGCAAGTATTCTCGTTTTCATGGGCTATGGGGGGGGAATAAGTTTTATAAGTCTTATAAGTCTTATAAGTTTTATATGAATTATAGTTTGATGCAGAGGGGGCTGCCGTCGTAGTCCACGGGGGTGGCCGGGGCACCGGCCAGCTGCACGCTGAAGCTGCGGGCTGCGGGATAGCTGCCCTGCGCACGGCCTATGGTGAGCGTGCCCTCGGCGTCGTTCCACAGCAGAGGAATGCTCACACTCTCGCCGCGCTCGAAGGCGTAGCCGTCGCCGGCATCATCGTAGAGGGTGAAGGTGGCGTCGGCTCCGGGATAGACCGTGATAGTGACGGGGGCTGCGGCTGCCTCGGCACTGTGCTGCGCGGGCGCGCATGTGGTGACGATGCTGCCAGCACGCACGTAGAGGGGCAGCTCGTGGAGCGGAGCGGGTGCGTCCACCACGCGTCCGCCGGTCAGGCGTTCGCCCGTCCACCAGTCGATCCATCCGCCGCCGGTCTCAGGCAGATACACGCTGCGCGACGTGGCTCCGGGGGCCGTGACGGGGCATACCATAATATTGCCGAACATGTACTGGTCCTTCACATCGTGCACCGCCGTATCGGCAGGGAAGTCGAAGGCCAGGGGGCGTGCCATGGAGTAGCCTCCGGCGCTCTGGGCGGCTGCCATGCTGTAGATATAGGGCATCAGGCTGTAGCGCAGGCGAATCATCCGGAGGATTGCGTCGTAGTGCGGCGTGCCTTCCTCGCCGAAGTTCCAGATCTCGCGCGGGGTGTCGGTGCCGTGGCTGCGCATCACGGGCAGGAATGCCGCCCATTGCAGCATGCGCGTGTAGTATTCGCGATAGCCTTCGTCCGCCACGCCGGCGGGCCACTCGCCGCGGTAGAACCAGCGCTCGCCCGGGCGCACGAAGAAGCTGCCGGCATCCATCGTCCAGTAGGGATTGCCCGTGGCCAGATAGTTGAGACCGGCTGGGATCTGCTGCCTGAACGACTCCCATGAGGCGTGGGTATCGCCGTTCCATACTATGGTGCCGTAGCGCTGCTGACCGGCCCATGTGGAGCGCGTGAGATTCACCACGCGCTTGGCGTCGGACGCGGCACGCTGATGCTCGTAGATGCCGCGCGAGTGGTTGAGCGAGTAGAGGCACGCACGCTCAGCTCCCAGCGTCTCGCTCAGGATGGCGTCGTTCAGTCGCCAGCGGCGCTCGTGGCTGTCCGCCGAGTAAGGCACGCCGCCCTCCGGCTCCGGCGGCACATTCCAGTCGCCGTCGAGCGGCTCGCTGCTGTCGCACCACCATGCGTCGAACCCGGCATCGAAGAACTCGCGGCGGGCATAGTCCCAGTAGAGGTCGCGCGCGTCAGGATTGAACGCGTCGTACACCGAGTGCTCCAGCATGAAACCGCGGCTGCGGAAATCCTCTTCTTCGGGGCAGTACTGCGGGTTGGCCCATATGCTCACCATCAGGCGTGCGTCAAGGGCATGAACGGAATCGGCCAGCGCGCGCGGCGAGGGATAATACTCGCGGTTCATCTTCATGTAGCCCCATCCCTGCGGCCAGTAGTTCCAGTCCTGCACGATCATGTCGAGGGGCACGCGGCGGCGACGGTATTCTTTCACGGTGGCCACGATATCGTCGCTCGACACGTAGCGCTCCTTCGACTGCGCGTAGCCGAAGAGATAGCGCGGCATCATCGACACGGGGCCGGTGAGATAGCGGTAGCCGGCCACCACGCGCTCGGGCTCGGGGCCGAGGATGAAATAGAAGTCAATGGTGCGCGCGGCCTCCATCTCCATCACGGTCTCGAAAGCGCCGCCCGCAGGCACACTCTCGTATTTCATGGAGCAGCCGGCATCGAAAAGCAGGCCGTAGCCTGCGGTGGACACCAGCACGGGCACGAACGCCTTGAGATTGTGCTGCGTGAGATACATAGTCTTGCCGCGCAGGTTCATATAGTCCTCCATGTGGGCGCCCAGACCGTAAATGCCCTCGGAGGCACCCGTGAGCAGGCCCAGGGTGAAACGGCGGGCGGTGCCCAGAGTATCTACGCGCAGGGTGTCTTTCACGGTCACCTTGCCATTGGCTGTATCTACCATGCGGCCCGAGGCATCGTCGTAGACGGTGCGGGTGCGCACCACCGTGTCGCAGCCGAAAGTGCGTCCGGGCAGCGTGGCCAGCACCGTGGCCCATCCATCCGGCGTGCGTCGGGCAAACGTCATGGCACCCCCTGCCGCCGGATCCACCTCCACGCGCAGCGAATCGGTCTCGGCCACGTCTATGCCCGCTGCCGTGGTGTAGCTTCGGAAAGGCACGGCACCGGCTTCATACACGCATGCACCCGTGGCGTTGTCGAGCGGCTGCCCCTCAGGATTCCAGCGCACGCGGGCAATCCCGGGGGTCACAAACTCCACAATGGGATTGGCGGCAGCTGCGCTCAGCGCTCCCAACGCCCACATCGCGCAGGCAAATATTCTGATTTTCATGGCTTAAACTATTTTATTATAAGTACAATCGCGCAGAGGCGCAGAGATATGGAATAAATTCCTCTGCGCCTCTGCGCGAGTTTTCCTAAAAGGGCTCAGAGGTCTTTTCGCCAGGCGCGGCGGCGGCGGTGCTGACGGCGCTCGAAGTACTCCCACTGCTTCTGCACGTTTTCGTTGCCCTCGAGCTCGAGATTGCTCTCGGCCTCGCGGTAGCCATGGGCTATGAAACGCGGGATAAGCTCGCTGAACAGCAGCGAGTTCACGCCCTTGCCCTGCATATCCTTGCGCACCGCCACGAGCATGAGGTCCACCACGTCGACGCCCTTGCCCTGCACGGCACGCAACAGGTGCCACCAGCCGGTGGGGAGCAGCCGGCCTCCGCTGCGCTGAAGCGCGCGCGTCATCGAAGGCATGGCTATGCCGGCGGCTGCCAGGCGTCCCTGCGAGTCGACAACGATGCTGAGGTCGTCGAGGCGCAGCATGCTCAGGTAGTTGTCCACATAGTAGTCGATCATGCGCTCCGTGAGCGGCGAGAAGCCATAGAGATCGGCATACGCCTCGTTGATAAGGTGGAAAAATTCGTGGCCGAAACGTTTTTTTAGCTCGCTGCGCGACTTCACCTGAACCGTCTCCAGTCCGAACTTCTTGCGCACGATACCTGCGATGCGCTCGATCTTCTCGGGCACGGCATCGGGCACCGTCATGCGGTATTCCACCCAGTCCACGTCCTTGGCATAGCCCATGCGCTCCATATGGCGCGGGTAGTAGGGATAGTTGTAGATGGTGGCCATGGTGCCGGGCTCGTCGAAGCCCTCGATGAGCATTCCCTCGTGGTCCATGTCGGTGAAGCCCATAGGCCCGATTATGGCCGTGGCTCCGCGCTCGCGGCCCCAGGCCTCGACGGCATCGAAGAGGGCATCCACCACGGCATCGTCGTCGATGAAGTCCACGAAGCCGAAACGCATGGCCGTCTCGCCGTAGCGGCGGTTCACGTCGTGGTTGATGATGGCCGTGATGCGGCCCACGGGCTTGCCGTCGCGCCATGCCATGAAGCTCTGCGAGTCGCACACCTCGGATGCGGGATTGGTGCGCGGATTGAGCGTGGCCAGTTCGTCAGCTATGAGCGGCGGCACGAAGCAGCCGTTGCCTTTGTAGAGGTCGATACCGAAGTGGATATAGCGCAGCAGCTCCGAGCGGGTGGGCTTGAGCGCTTTTATGATAATGTCGTTGTTTGCCATATACGCGGGTTACTTTACAGGACGCGCCGAGAGCCAGGCCAGCACGCCCACCATTATTACAAGAAATGCTATCACAATGCCGTAGAGGCGCGTGGCACCGCGTCCCGAAAGCGCCAGCTGCAGGGCGGGGATGTCGGCTATGCGGCGGCGGTCGGTGCGCAGGCAGCGCTGGGCCACGGCCCGCAGGTCGGGGTCGTCAATACCGGAAGCGTCGAGAGTCTCCAGCACCACCTCGCCATAGGCGCGGATATCGTCGCACGCAGCCGCCGGACTGAGCGACGAGCGCTGGTCGAAGCCCACATCGATGAGTTTGAGGTTGCCGATATTTTCAGTGAAGATTATACGCTCCGGGCGCAGCGGATGATGCACGATGTGATTAGTCTGGATGTATTCGAGCGCGGCCGGAAGACAACGGCGCAGTTGCTCGATATGGGCGGGAGTGACACCGCCGGTGTCGATGAGCTTGCGAAGCGAGGTGCCGTACACGTCGTCGCAAACGATGGAAAGCCCCACACCGGGCACATCCTCAAAATCGTTGATCATCACGATATTGGGGTGGGCGAGATTGTAGCGCACATCGAATTCCTTCTCGATCATGCGCCGGTACTGCGGATCGTCCTTGTACTCGGGCTTGAGAGTCTTGAGCATCACCCACTTGCCCAGCTTGCGGGCGGTGTAGACGTGATAAAACTCCTCGTCCCATTCGGGCAGATGCTCGATTTCGGTCCAGCGGGGTGTGGTTTCGGTCATTCTTCGACTGATTTTCAGGGGTTACAGAGTGCAAATATACACATTTTAAACAACATGAGGCGGGTATATAAAAAAATTACCCGTCATCTCGACGAGCAATCTTCTTAACCTTAAATCTAATACCATGAAAAACACGCTGCAAAATTATGCATTTTATGTTATAAAACATATTTTTTCGGCAAAAAATTCCGAAATTTAAATAATTTTAACAGACGCAACTGCAAAGAATAATCCCGGTAAATCCTGAATAATCGGGATTAACCGGGATATATCAGAATTTTCCGGACTTATTTCTTAAATTCCCAGGCATCGAAGCAGAAGAGGTTGCCTTTCTGCTCCTTGCAGCCGCGGAACACGAAGTAGAGGTCGTGCACGCCCGAGGCACCCTTCACTGGAGCCGAGAATGTCTTGAATTCGTTCTTGGTGTTGGAGATATCCACAGTGGCCACAAGCGGACCCTCCACATCGTCGAGGCGCACCTCGATAGTGCCGCCATAGAGATGGCAGGCCGCGTCCACGTCGATGCCCGAGGCGCCGCTGCCGAAGTCAACGCCGCGCAGCATGATGTACTCGCCGTCGTCGATATTAGCCACATACTGGTTCCAGCGGTCGGGTGCCCATATGTTCTTGGGGAAAGTCTTCATGCCGTAGCCCCATGCCATAGTCTCGGCTTCAACCTTGCGGTAGGGGTCGAAATTTTCAATCTGATCGAGGGTGCAATCCTGGAAGTAAGGCAGTTCCTGAATGGTGCCGTCGGGGTTGTAGCTCATCTCGGCGGCCGAGACGGAACGGCGTTCCGAATGAGCCTGCTCGAAGAGGCGCAGAACATCGTAGTTGAGCCCGAAGCAATAACTCTTGCCCTTATAGTCGATGATGCCGGGGTGATTACCGCGGGTGCGGTGTGTGTGGTTCATGATATGACCCTCATATTCCCACGGGCCCATGGGCGAGTCGCTCATGGCGTAGCCGATGCCCTCGGGGCAACACGTGGATGCGAAAGCAAGATAATACTTGCCGTCGTGCTTGTAGAGCCACGGGCCTTCCTGATAATCGGTGATCTTGGGATGCTTCACGATTTCGCCATCCACGGATATCATGTCGGGGTTGAGCTTCACACTGTAGAGAGTGGGATTGCCCCAGTACATATAGGCCTGGCCGTCGTCGTCGATCATCACAGTGGGGTCGATATCGTCCCAGTGCTCGCGCTGCCACACAAGCGGCTGCCCGATAGGATCCTTGAACGGGCCGTAAGGACTGTCGGCCACCAGCACTCCGATTCCGTGGCCGTGTATAGGGCAGTACATATACCATTTGCCGTCGCGCTCCACCACGCACTCGGCCCACGCGCCGTTGTGGCCGTCGTACCACTTGAAATCCTCGAGCGATGCCACGGCGCCGCGATCCTGCCAGTTCACCATATCGGTGGATGTGTAGAGCAGCCAGTCGCGCATGTGGAAGCCGGTGGCGTCGTCTTCATCATGGGTGGTGTACAGGTAGATAGTGTCGTTGTGCACATAGGGTGCGGGGTCGGCTGTGAATTTGGTCTGAACCAGAGGCATATTCAGGCGATTTGCGGCCGAGGTGGCCAATGCCGTAACTGCCAATGCAGCAAATGCGAGTTTTTTTCTGCTTTTCATGATACTAATTTTAAGATTTACACAAAGATACGCATTTTTAGAGGAATCGCGGGCAAAATCGCGCGGGTTTTCTCATTCGGCCACGAATTCACGGCGGATATACAGGGCGGCTTCGGGGCCGAGGTTGAAGATGAGGTCGAGGATGCTGAGGCCGGGGATAAAACCCATGGCAGAGGCCCGCAACTGCCAGTAGGGGCCTGCACTTGCAGGCGCTGGCAGGGGCAGCACCTCCTCTGATGTATAGGATATGGGGGTGTCGATGAGCAGGATGGCGCACACGATGCGGTTCAGTTCCTCGAGCTGCTGTGCGAGCGGGGTGCCGCCGGGGGCGAAAAGCACCGGTGCAAGGCGCGGGATATAGTGCTCGTAGTAGGGTGTACGTCCGTAGGCCGACGCGAGAGCCTGGGAGTGCACGTCCTGCCAGCGGCCGTGGTCGCTCAGGGCCACCTGCGTCCAGCGGGCGCGCGGGATTCCGTGGGGCGGCTGCACAGGCACGGTGAGGGTGAGCGCACCGCGGGCATCGGCCACGCTGTAGCGGTGTGTTTCCTTGCGGCGCTTGTCGTAGGTGGCCTTCATGGCTATACCCGCGCTTTCCGCACGGGCGATTGCAGCATAATAGCACGCCGCCGGCAGCATTGCCGGCGGCAGTGTGATGTGGAGGCTGTGGGGGGCGGCGCTCACTTGTCGGGATTGGCGTCCTTGAGAATGCGGTTCCAGCGTATGCCTCCGTTGAAGATGCTGCGGTCCCGGTCGAAGCTTATGAGCACGCGCATGGGTGTGCCCACGATGTGGTCTTCCGGCACGAAGCCCCAGAATCGCGAGTCCTGCGAGTTGTCGCGGTTGTCGCCCATCATGAAATAGTAGTCCATGCCGAAGGTGTAGCAGTGGGCCGGCTTGCCGTCGATATACACCGTGCCGTTTTCGTCCATATAGGCATCGTGGTGCCCTTCATAATTGCGGATCACTCGGTGGTAGAGCTTCCAGGCTTCGGGCGAGAGCTTGACTGTGAGGCCCTTGGCGGGAATGAGGATGCCGCCGGGTCCGCCGTAGTTGGATAGGGTCCACTGCTCGGCCAGGCCTTCGGGGAAGAGATTGAGGGTGGCGCCGTCCGTGGCGAAGAGATCACCGAAGCGGGCACTGGCGCTGATGGTGCCGTCGGCACGCATGGTCTCGAGCATTTCCTGCGTGAGGGGCAGCACATAGAAGAAGTCGCTTGCCTGTGCTCCGGGCATAACGGCCATGAGACGCATGCGGTCAGCACCGTCCACGAGAATCGACTGCGCATCGGAGGGGGTGATACCCAGCGAGTGCAGCCGCTCGTCGTCGAGAGCTGTGCGTGTGGCCACGATGTAGTTGTGCTGGGCATATTGCGGCACCGGCTGCGGTGTGCCGTCGATGTAGATCGTGTCGTTCACTATTTTGAACCACTGGCCGGGCAGACCCACGGCACGCTTCACGAAGTTCTGCCGGCGGTCCACCGGGCGGTAGATCACCTCGCCGAAGCGGTCAGGATTGGCCTTGATGGTCTCGCGACCGTAGTGCTTCACGAGCAGGTCGTAATACTCCGGTGACTCCTCGAAGCGCGTGGCCACGGTATCGCCGGCGGGGAAGTTGAACACCACGATATCGCCGGCCTCCACATCGCGCAGGCCGCGCAGGCGATGGTAGGTATTTGAAGGCGAATCAAGATAGCTCTTGGTTCTCAGAATTGGCAGCGTATTGTGCACCAGAGGGAAATGCACGGGCGTGAAAGGCACGCGGGGGCCATAGGTGAGCTTGTTCACCCACAGGTAGTCGCCCGTGAGCAGTGTCTTCTCCAGCGACGACGACGGTATCTGATAGTTCTGCCCCACGAAGGTGAACACGAAATACACCAGAATGAGGGCATACACAATGGCATCCACCCAGCTCATCACCGAGAGCACGGCACGGTTGCGGCTTTTTTTCCACCAGGTGAAGGGGATGTAGCCGGTGATATATATATCAAAGAGGAGAAACACTCCCAGCGCCCACCAGGGGCTGCCGAGCCACACCACCCACAGCAGGTAGACGATAGCCACGATGCCGAAGCGCACCCAGCGCGTGGGGCGCACGGCGGCGATGCGCCGGAGCAGATCGGCCTTGAAGTCGTTGCGAGCCATTATCAGGGAAAGGGCGGTGGCGGCTTACTTGTAGCTCACGGGGATCTCGCGCGAGATGCTGTTGTCGAGCGAGATCAGAGTCTCGGTGCCCACCACGCCGGGAATCATCTGTATCTTGTTGTTGAGCAGGTCCATGAGGTGCTCGTTATCACGGGCGTAGAGCTTGAGCAGCAGCGTGTAGGGGCCGGTGGTGAAGTGGCATTCCACGATTTCGGGGATTTTTTCAAACTCGGGCACCACGCTGCGATACATGGCACCCTTCTCAAGGGTCACGCCTATGTAGGTGCATGTGTTGTAGCCCAGCACGTGATGATCCACGGAGTAGCCGGAGCCGGTGATAACGTTGAGATCAATCATACGCTGAATGCGCTGATGGATAGCTGCACGGCTCACGCCGCAGTCCACTGCCACGTCCTTCGAGGGAATGCGTGCGTTGTGCATTATGATGCTCAGGATGTGGCGGTCGAGGTTGTCTATTTTGTCGGTATTGGCCATAGCTTTATTGAAATTTTCAGCAAATGTAACAATTTTCCACGAAACAGCAAAGATTTTGGCTGGATAGATTGCTAAAAAACTTATAAAACCGATAAATCGTACAATATTGAGCGCAATATGCTCAGTGCAGGGCAAGTTCCAGAATAGTCTCCGGGCACGACACTATATGCGTGGCATAGTGGGCGCGCAGCTCGGCGGCAGTGCGGAATCCCCAGGTGACGCCTATGCTGTCTACGCACGCGCGGCGAGCCGTCTCGATGTCCACACCGCTGTCGCCGGTGTATAGCACCTCGGCCTTGGGTGTGGGACACTCCGTGAGCACCCGGAACACTATAGACGGGTCGGGCTTCACGGGCACTCCCTCCACATTGCCGCACACCGATGCCCAGGGCACCCCGGGAAAGAAGTGCTCCACGAGCCGCCGCACAGCGCTCTCATATTTATTACTGGCCACGGCCACGCGTATATCATGGGCCGTGAGTTCATCAAGCAGCTCGGGAATGCCGGCATACACCGTTGTGCTGTCGGCCAAATGCTCGTCGTAGCGGGCACGAAAAATCTCGAGGGCGCGTGCCAGTGTTTCGGGATTGCGGGCGCTGTCGGGAAGGGCGCGCTCGAGCAGACGGGCCACTCCCCCGCCCACCATCATGGGATACGACGCCTGCGCATGGGTAGGATATCCCATAGCCTGCATCGTATAGTTGGCTGCGTCGCCCAGGTCCGTGATTGTATTGAGCAGCGTACCGTCGAGATCGAATATTACGAGTTTGTGCATAGACTTGAATTATTGTATTGCCTGCAAATTTAAAAATAATTTTCAAAACCGTCCCGTGATTTCCATGTAATCGATTTCCAAGTAATTTCATATTGCAGCTCAATAATAATTTGTAACTTTGTAAAGCAAAACAACTTATCACAAGTACTTCATGAGCCATGACTAATATTGCAACCAAGGTGTTATTTGACAACCTATACGCCGATATAAAAGACGTTTTAACATCGGCCAGAATTACGGCAGTCGTTGCCGTAAACACTACCATGGTCAAGGCTTATTGGGCCATTGGCAAACTTATAGTCGAAGCACAAGGCGGCGAACATAAAGCCGCTTATGGCCATAATCTTCTTAATGAAATATCGACACGACTCTCGGCGGAATACGGTAAGGGATTTGACCCATCCAATCTCCGAAGAATGAGGCAGTTTTATCTGGCATTCCCAATTTGTGACACAGTGTGCCACAAATTGAGCTGGTCCCATATCCGGCACTTGATAAAAGTATCGGATGCCAATGCGCGATCCTACTATGCCGAGGAATCCGTTAAAGGCGGATGGAGCGTGAGGGAACTCGAACGGCAAATTGCAACACAGCATTACGAACGTCTGCTCTCCACACACCGGGATAAAGCCGATGCACAAGAATTGCTTCTGGCAAACCTGCCTGCAAAACCCGAGAGATTCGACCCGTTAGCACTTGTGCGCGACCCGTATATCCTCGAATTTCTTGATGTGAAGCCGGATAGCGCTTTGCAAGAATCAGAACTTGAAAACGCTATCATATCCCATCTGGAACAGTTTATGCTCGAACTCGGCCGTGGTTTTGCCTTCGTGGGGCGACAGAAACGCATAACTATAGATGGCCAGCATTTCTATCCCGACCTCGTTTTTTACAACATTCAGGCCCGTTGTTACGTAATAATCGACCTGAAAATGCACGGCCCGGACTACTCCGATATAGGTCAGATGCAGCTCTATGTGAATTACTACAACATGGACGTGTGCACTGAACACGACAATCCGACAGTAGGTATTATTCTCTGCTCGGAAAAGAACGATGCGGTAGTAAAATATACGCTTGGGAATCGAAACGATATCGGTGTCTTTTCTCCGCAATACAAGTTAATTATGCCCACAGAGGAAGAATTAAAACGCGAAATGGAAATTACCCGCGAGAATTTCAAACTCCTGAATCAGTAATAGCTTACGAATCAGAACGGATATCCCACGGAGAAGTGGAAATTGGCGTCGCGGCGCCAGCTTGGGTGGAGGATTGGCCACGGTTCCTGATTGGCCGCGGGATTATGGGCTTTCATGCCCAGGTCGAGGCGCAGCAGGAAGTAGGTGAAGTCCATGCGGATGCCGGCACCGTAGGCCGCAGCTATCTGCTTGTAGAACTTATTGAAACGGAACACGCCGCCGGGCTGAGTGGCATAGTTGCGGATAGTCCAGATATTGCCTGCGTCGATGAAGAGCGCCCCTTCGAGCACCCAGAACAGCTTGGCGCGGTATTCGAGGCTCATATCCAGGCGTATGTCGCCGCACTGGTTGATAAAGTCGCGCACGTTGTTGCGCGAGTCGTAGGCGCCGGGGCCCAGCGTGCGCACTCCCCAGCCGCGCACTCCATTGGCGCCTCCGGCGTAGAAGCGCTTCTCGAAGGGCACCATCGACGAGTTGCCGTAAGGCACGGCCACACCGCCGCCCACATGCACCGCCAGGGCGTTGCGGCTGTTGAAGTTGCGTGTGTAGGTATAGTCTATCTCGGCCTTGGCATATTGTGCGTACTGTATCCCGAACAGCTTGTACACACCGTCGCTTCGCTTCTGCCCGTCGAGGCTTGAGATAGCATAGAGCAGATTGCCGGCAGTCTCGCCCGCCACGCGCAGGGTGCTCACGTAGGGCTGTATGGCGAATGCGTTGACGGTGGCGGTGGGGATGCGGCGGTTGGTTCGGTAGAGCGTGTAGCCCAGGCGCATGATGAAGTGGTCTTCGTAGCTGTAGCGCAGCAGGGGATTATCCGGGGCTATTTCGTCCAGGAAGTCCATAGTGCTCCGTGGCAGACGCACCACGTTGATGTCGATAAGGTCGAAAGTGTGGCGCAGCTGAAAGTCGCGCATGCGCTGCTGCCACTTGTACTTCCATGATGCGCCGAAGATGAGGCGCGTGTACTCCGGTCGCTCCTGGTAGTTGAACGACACGGCAAACTCCGTGGAGGCCCGCACGCGCTTCTTGAACCGGCGGCTCACCAACGGAAATTCAAATTTCGGAAAGGTGATACCCACCTCGCCGGCCACCTCGGTGTAGCGGTCGTTGATGAGTCCGTCGAGGTCGCCGCTGATGCTCTCGTAGGCCCCTCGCAGCTTGGCGGTGAGCAGTTCCGAGCCGTGGGCGAGGTTGCGGTGCTGATATGTGAGGGCCACGCCGGCACCCAGGTCGCCCTCGCTGTTGGTGCCGTCAAGTTCCACCGACACAGACTGGGTGCGGTTCCGAGCCATGGATATCACAGCCTTGAGCAGCTGCTCGTCGCCCAGCGTGCCCGCGGGTACCATCTCGATATTTATAAATCGAAGGATGCCCAGCTGCGCCAGTGCCTCATAGGTGCGGTCCACAGCGCGTGCGCTGTAGGGACGTCCGGGAGTGATATAGCATTTTTCTTCAAGCACCGAAGGGCGGATATAGCGGTCGTGGCCGTACACCACCTCGATGTCGCGGTAGCGCACGGTGTCGACGTGAGCCGCCTCGGCATCCGTCACAAAAACCACGGAAGCCACGCGGAAGCGGTCGGCATCGCTACCGGCCACACGCGCCGAAGCCGCGCGCGGCGCGCGCAGCCGCATTGTGAGATCGGCATCGTGACTGCCCCGCACCGTGTCGGCCACGAAGCTGATGTACTCCTTGGTGAAGGCGTAGTAGCCGCGGTTGCGCAGCAGCTCGGTGATGCGTGCGCGCTCCTCGTCGAGCACATTGCGGTCGAGCATGTCGCCTGCACGGATGAGCGTACGGGCGGTATCGGCCATCACCAGCGTGCGCAGGGCGGTGTCGGCGATGTCGTAGTCGAGCGTGGCCACGTAGAGCGGCATTCCGGCCTCGATGCGGTAGTCCACATCCACTGCGCGTCCGCCGGGACGCACGATGGTATCGGCCTCGACGGTGGCGTTTATATAGCCGCGGTTCACGAGCGCCGTGCGCAACTGCCTCACGGATGCGTCCGTGAGGTCCTGATCATAGATTACCGGCGGCTGACCTATGCGGCGCACCCAGCGGTTGAACCACCGGGTGGTATCATAGCCGGAAAGATTATAGGTGGCAAGCTGCAGTTTGGCGAATCCCAGCACCTTGTGGTTCGGAGTCTGGCGCAGGAAGTAGTATAGCTCGTCGGTGTCAAGGTCGCGTGCGGCCGTTCCGGCCGTATCCGTGATCTCGATGTTCACGGCGCGCAACAGCATCTCGCCGGGGGGCACGTGGCGTGTGCTGCTGCATGAATGCAGCAGCCACACGGCGGCCACGGCGGCCACCCACGAGGCGATGTGCCGGAAGCGTATCACTCCATGAGCTTGCGGTAGCGGCGGCGGGGCAGCTCCTTGCCGCCGTTGCGCGCGCGCTTATAGTCTTCGTAGTCGCTGTAAGAGCCTTCATACCACACCACTTCGCCGTCGCCTTCGAAGCTCAGTATATGGGTGCAAATTCGGTCGAGGAACCAGCGGTCGTGGCTCACCACCACGGCGCATCCGGCGAAGTCCTCGAGGCCTTCCTCGAGAGCGCGCAGGGTATTCACGTCGATATCATTGGTGGGCTCGTCCAGCAGCAGCACGTTGCCTTCCTCCTTCAGCGCCATGGCCAGATGCAGGCGGTTGCGCTCGCCACCGCTGAGCACGCCTATCTTCTTCTCCTGATCGGCACCCGTGAAGTTGAACTTCGAGAGGTAGGCGCGTGCGTTCACGTCGCGGCCACCCATGCGGAATGTCTCCACGCCCTGCGAGATCACCTCGTAGACAGTGGCGTCGGGGTGCAGGTCGCGGTGAGTCTGGTCCACGTAGGCCACCTTCACGGTCTCGCCCACGTCGAAGCTGCCCGCATCGGCCTTCTCCAGACCCATGATGAGCTTGAACAGCGTGGTCTTGCCCGCGCCGTTGGGGCCGATAACGCCCACGATGCCGGCCGGCGGCAGCATGAAGCTCAGGTCTTTGAAGAGCTGCTTCTGCCCGAAGGCCTTGGCCAGATGCGAGGCCTCTATCACCTTGTTGCCCAGACGCGGACCGTTGGGGATGAATATCTCCAGACGTTCCTCGCGCTGCTTCTGGTCTTCGTTGAGCATGCGGTCGTAGCTGTTGAGGCGGGCCTTGCCCTTGGCCTGGCGGGCCTTGGGAGCCATGCGCACCCACTCAAGCTCTCGCTCCAGAGTCTTGCGGCGCTTGCTTGCCTGCTTCTCCTCCTGGGCCATGCGCTTGGTCTTCTGGTCCAGCCAGCTCGAATAGTTGCCCTTCCAGGGAATTCCCTCACCGCGGTCAAGCTCGAGAATCCATCCGGCCACGTTGTCCAGGAAGTAGCGGTCGTGGGTGATGGCTATCACCGTGCCGGGATACTGCTTGAGGTGCTGCTCCAGCCAGTCGATGCTCTCGGCGTCGAGGTGGTTGGTAGGCTCGTCCAGCAGCAGCACGTCGGGCTGCTGCAGCAACAGGCGGCACAGAGCCACACGGCGGCGCTCGCCGCCGCTCAGCGTGGTCACGGGCTGGTCGTCGGGCGGACACTGCAGGGCATCCATCGCGCGCTCCAGCTTGCTGTCTATATTCCAGGCATCAGCGGCATCCAGCTTGTCCTGAAGCTCGGCCTGGCGGGCCAGCAGAGTGTCGAAATCGGCATCCGGATCGGCGAACGCCTCATTCACTTTGTCGAACTCCGCGAGCATATCCATGATGGGTTGCACACCCTCGCGCACCACCTCTATCACCGTCTTCGACGGATCGAGCTTGGGCTCCTGCTCGAGATAGCCCACGGTGTAGCCCGGCGAAAACACCACCTCGCCCTGATAGTCCTTGTCGATGCCCGCTATAATCTTGAGCAACGACGACTTACCCGAACCGTTCAGACCTATGATGCCGATCTTGGCTCCGTAGAAAAACGAGAGGTAAATATTCTTGAGCACTTGCTTCTGGGGCGGATATATCTTGCTCACGCCCACCATCGAGAAAATTATCTTTTTATCGTCTGCCATTTAGCTAATTTATTTATTATTAATGTGGGGACGCACCATGATGCGTCCTAAAACCATCACCGGCGCGCACGCGGGGCAAAGCGCACGGGATAATCCACCCGTACCTTGCCCTCCACGATATTGGCCAGCTTACGCTTGATCAGCTGCTTGCGTATGGGCGATATATGGTCGATATACACCTTGCCCGCCAGGTGGTCGCACTCATGCTGCACGATACGTGCCAGAAAGCCGCTCATCTCCTCCTCGTGCGGCTCGAAATTCTCATCGAGCCAGCGCAGGCGGATATGCTCCGTGCGCGCCACGTTCTCGCTCAGGCCCGGCAGGCTTAGGCAGCCCTCGCCGCGCGTCACGCGCTCGCCGTCCAGCACCTCGATCTCGGGATTGATCAGCACCAGCTTGCGGCCCGCACATTCGGGAAAATTCTCCGCCACGGGATCTGCATCAATCACCACGATGCGCTCGCTCAACCCCACCTGCGGTGCGGCTAGGCCCACACCCTCCGAGGCATACATAGTCTCAAACATATTCTCAAGCAGCTCGGCCAGTCCCTCCCTGCCGGGAGCCACATCCGCGGCCTGCTTGCGCAGCACGGGGTGGCCGTAAAGATACACCGGAAGTTTCATCTCTTATTTCGTATTCTTCTTATTTCGGATTTTTGTATTGTCGGCTTTCGAGATAGTCGTTGAGAATGATGGCTGCCGAGATTTCGTCCACCAGCGCCTTGTCGCGGCGCGCCATGCGGCGCAAGCCGCCGTCCAGCATGGCCTTGTGGGCCAGCACAGAGGTGAAACGCTCGTCATAGAACTCCACCGGCACCGGCGCCACCTCGCGCTGCAGACGCCCTATGGCCGGACGCAGCCAACGCTGGATCTCGCTGGGCTCGCCACTCATCGTGAGCGGCAGTCCCACAACGATTGTGTCCACGGGTTCCCGGGCCACATAGCCCTTCACCCATGCCGTGAGCTCGGCCGTAGCCACCGTGCACAGCCCGTTGGCCGCAATGCGCAGCGTATCCGTCACGGCTATCCCGCAACGCTTCCGCCCGAAGTCTATCGCCATCAGTCGTCCCATCACTGCAAAATTACAACTTTTCCGCTATGCACGCAAATTTCAGCCCAACAACGCCATTTTTATAATTTTGAAAAAAATACTACATTTGCACAACTTATAGCTTTACTTTGCAATGAACAACTCCGAAGCCTGCAAGATATCCGTGGTGATCAACACCTGGAACGCGGCGGCCCAGCTGGGCCGGGTGCTGGAGTCGGTGCGCGACTTCGATGAAGTGGTGGTGTGCGACATGGAGAGCACCGACGGCACCGTGGAACTGGCCCACAGCTACGGTGCGCGGGTGGTCACCTTCCCAAAGGGCAACTATAATATATGCGAGCCTGCGCGCGACTTCGCCATCCACTCGGCCTCCCACCCCTGGGTGCTGGTGGTGGATGCCGACGAGGCCGTGCCACCGACGCTGCGCAGCTGGCTCTACGACTATATCGGCCGCGCCGACGCGGCCGATGCGCTCTCGGTGCCGTTTGCCTCCATGTTCATGGGGCGATTTACTTCCACAAAAGCCGAACGCCACGTGCGTTTCTTCCGCCGCGACAAGGCCTATTGGCCGCCGACAATCCACTCCCGCGTGCAAATCGACGGACGCACGGATAAGATTCCGGCCCGCCGCGCGCTGGAGATAGAGCACTTCGACGACCCCACGCTTAACCGGCGCATCGACAAGCTCAACCGCTACAGCGACAACGAAGTGCCCAAGCGCCTCACGCGCCGCTACTCCACGCTCTCGCTTCTCGTGCGCCCCTGGTGGTTCTTCTTCAAGATGCTCATTCTCAAAGGCTCTATCCGCGACGGCCGCCGCGGCATAATTCGCGCATATATGGAAATGGCCTATCAAGTGGCGCTCCTGGGCAAGCATCTCGAGCAAACGTCAAAATAACAACCCTTCCCGCAATGGTACCCAAGATTCTACACTTCGTTTGGTTCGGCACGAAGCCCCTGCCCGCCGACGCCACACGATACATCGAAGGATGGCACCGGTTGATGCCCGACTATGAGATACGCCGCTGGGACGAATCGAATTTCCCGCTTGACTTCAACCGCTATACACTTCAGGCTGCACGCATGAAGTCGTGGGCTTTCGTGGCCGATGTGTGCCGCCTGCACGCGCTCAACAAGTACGGCGGCATCTATCTCGACACCGACATGGAGCTTCTAAAAAGCATTGACGCTCTGCGCGGGGAATCTTTTCTGGGAGAGGAAGCCACCGGCCCGTGCTGCGGAATAATGGCCGCCCGCCCCGGCGAGCGCTGGGTCAAGATAATGCTTGACTACTACAACAGCCACCAATTCATCAACCCCTTCGGGCACCCAAACCGTAAGCCCAACCCCACGATACTCCAGCGCTTCGTGCTGCCGCAGCTCAGCCCGGACGAGATGCCGCGCATCTATCCCAAGGACTTTTTCTACCCCGACCTGTTGCCCGACGGCACCGCCGTGCTCACGCCCGATACCATCGCAATCCACCACTACGCTGCTTCATGGCGTGGCGGCCGCACGCTCCGCACCCGCATCGCCACCATCGCCCGCGGCCTCCGCTATCGCTGGATGTGCCGGTAAGACCCCGTTCCCCCAAAAAAACAGCGGGGAGCAGCCGCAGCTGCTCTCCGCCGAGGGTGCCCGGAACCGGGATCGAACCGGTACGGATTGCTCCATCGGTGTTTGAGACCGACGCGTCTACCGATTCCGCCATCCGGGCGCTTTGTGGCTGCAAAGTTACGATTTTTTCGCTGCTCTGCAAAGTTTTTTGTATTTTTGTGGCAAATCTATCTGCCGAATGAAAAAGACATTGCTCATAGTGGGTGCCGGAGGCTTCATCGGAGGCTTTATCGCACGCCGCGCCCTCAGCCTGGGCTACGACACCTGGGCCGGAGTGCGTGCCACCACTTCGCGACGCTGGCTCGACCTGCCGGGGCTGCACATCGTGGACTTCGACTACGACGACCCGGAGGCAATTGCCGCCACCCTGCGCCGAGAGGCTCCGCAGGGTGGCTGGGATTATGTGGTGTGGAATCTGGGGGCCACAAAGTGTGCGCGATTCGCCGATTTCAACCGCATTAATTTCGAATACGTGCGCACTTTCGTCTCCGAGCTGCGCGAGGCTTCCCTGCTGCCCGTGCGTTTTCTCTACATGAGCTCATTGAGCGCCCTGGGGCCGGGCGACGAAAAAGGCTACGCGCCGCTTACGGCCGACACCGTGCCGGCTCCCGATACCCGCTACGGCCTCTCGAAAATCAAGACCGAGACATGGCTTGAGACACAAACCGACCTGCGCTGGACCATTCTGCGCCCCACGGGCGTGTACGGCCCGCACGAGCGCGATTATCTGATGATGATCAAGAGCATCGATGCAGGTTGGGACTTCGGCGTGGGATTCCGCCGGCAGATGCTCACCTTCGTCTACGTTGAGGATCTTGTTGAGGCCATCTTCCTCGCCCTCAACTCCCCGCAGGCGCTTCACCGCAAATATATCATCAGCGAAGACAGGGCTTATTCGCAGGCCGAATTTCGCCGTATGGTGGCCAAGCGACTGGGACGCCGCCTGGTGATTCCGGTGCGTCTGCCCCTGTGGGCCGTCTACGCCGCCAGCACCGTGGCCGAGAAAATCGCCGCGCTGCAGGGCAAGGCATCCACACTCAACCGCGACAAATACCGCATCATGCGTCAGCGCAACTGGAACTGCGACATCACCCCGGCCCGCCGCGATCTGGGATTCGACCCGCAATGGTCGCTCGAGCGCGGCCTCGATGCCACCATTGCCGCATATCTCGAGGAGAAAAAGCAACACAAGAAAAAGCACTCATGAACACCGCCCTGAAAATAGCCGCCGTGGCCACGGCACTACCGCTGCTCGCGTGGCCGTCGCTAATCTCGCGCAACCCCGAGAGCGCCCTGGTGTGGCTCTACCCCTCGGCCATCGTGGTCTACGGATGGGCTGCCCTGCGTTGTGGCCGCGAGCGTCCCGTGCTCGCTTGGATCCTTATAGTCATGAGCGCACTCACATCTTTAGCCATCTGGATGCTATGATGCAGTGGAACCGCCTTATCTGCGACAAGCGCTTCGGCCTTGAGCACTATCACGACCCCAAGAAAAGCTCGCTGCGCACCGATTTCCGCCGCGACTACGACCGCCTGGTGTTCTCGTCGCCTTTCCGGCGCCTGCAGAACAAGACCCAGGTGTTTCCCCTTCCGGGAAGCATCTTCGTGCACAACAGGCTCACCCACTCCATGGAAGTGTCGTGTGTGGGCAAAAGCATCGCCGACCGCGTGGCCGACGGCCTGCGCGATCGCTATGCCGGCACCCCCGACGCGGCCGCCCTCGCATCAATAGGCGACATCACCGCCGCCGCATGCCTCGCCCACGACCTGGGCAATCCGCCTTTCGGCCACAGCGGCGAAAAAGCCATATCCACATTCTTCAGCGAGGGCGCCGGGCGCAGCCTGCGCGACGGGCTCACACCGGCACAGTGGCGCGACTTCACGTCGTTCGAGGGCAACGCCAACGCTTTCCGCGTTCTCACCCACCAATTCCGCGGACGCCGCGCCGGTGGTTTCGCCATGACCTACAGCACACTGGCATCCATCGCCAAATACCCCTACGAATCAGCCCTCGCCACCCACGGCAAATTCGGATTCTTCGACAGCGAGCGGGCCGATTTCATCCAAGTGGCCGACGAGCTGGGAATGACCCGCCTGCCGTCACCCGAAGGCACCGTGCACTACGCCCGTCATCCCCTTGTGTTCATCGTCGAAGCCGCCGACGATATCTGCTACGAAGTTATGGATATCGAAGACGCCCACAAGCTCAAAATCCTGTCCACACGCGAAGTGATCGATGCCTTCCTGGCATTCTTCCCCGATGAACGTCAGGCCCATATGCGGGAGATAATGGACCACGTGGACGACCCAAACGAAAAAATCGCCTACCTCCGCTCATGCGTCATCGGCACCCTCGCCGACCGCTGTGCCGAAGCCTTCCTGCGCCGCGAGCAAGACATCCTTGCCGGAACATTCCAGGCTCCCCTGCTCAGCGATATCGATCCCCTCGAGCGCGAAGGCTACCGCCGGTGCACCGAGCTATCATGGCGCCGCATCTACACCGCCGGCTCCGTCGTGGACGTGGAGCTCGCCGGTAATCGCATCATCACCTACCTGATGGAAAAGCTCATAGGTGCCGTCACCCGTCCCGAGCTCAACTACTCACGCCTGCTTCTGGCCAAGTTCCCCGAGCAATACGACACCGACGCGCCCACCCTCTACGGCAAAATCCAGGCCGTGCTCGACCACATCTCCGCCATGACCGACGTCTACGCCCTCAACCTCTACCGCACCCTCGAAGGCTCCTCCCTCCCGGCAGTATAAGCGACGGCATAAGACTTATAAAACTTATAAAACTTATAAGACTTATACGATTTATAAATCCTTAAAAAGACTTGCGGAGATGCTTCCGAGCATCTCCGCAAGTCTTTCTTTACAGCGTGCTGAATTTGTAGGCGAAGCCTATTGAGAGGATTTCCTTGAGCTGGAGCTTGCGCCACTTGCTGTCGTCCACGGGCGGTGTCGACGAGTCGTAGCGCAGGTGGCAGAATATCTGCGTGGTCAGGAACTTGTTGATCTCAAACACCACGGTGTTTTCCCAGTCGCTCTGCACGTTGTGGTAGTCGGTGAAGGTGTAGAGGCGCGAGCGCAGGTAGATGTTGTAGCAAATCTTCCAGTAGGCCTTGAGCTCGACGTTGCTACCGAATTTGCTCGCCGTCTTGCGGTTCTGGCGGATGTCGTAGGCTTCGTGGTTGAGGCGGTCGCTGGTGCAGATGCGCAGGTTGTACGACAGCGGCGAGATGTTGGCGTCGAAGGTGAAGGTTTTCTTCTGGTTGGCGTAGTTGTAGGTCATACCGGCACCCACCGTGAGGTCGCCGGGCGAGAGGAAGCCGGAGGTAAGGTTTGTGGAGTTGGGCTCGTAGCTGTTGAGCAGCTGGGTCTTGAACTGGCCCGTGAGCGAGTAATACCAGCGGCGCATGGCTTTGAGACCGAAAGTGGAGTTCACCTGGAAGATGTCTTCGTTGATATTGTAGGTGCGCACCTTGTCGTCCGGCGCGTTGTTCATGCCCAGCTTATACTGTGCGGTGGTTTCGAAGAGCAGGCGCGGATGGTATTCCTGGTTGAGCTTCACGTTGTAGTATATTTGGCCCAGCATGTTCAGGTTGTTGCTTCCGCCCTGATACCAGTTGGGCGACACATAGGCCTGCGAGAACTGCAGCGACACGTTGAACTGCCTTATCCAGTGGCGCTTCTTCACTTCCTCGGCCTGGATTGTGGGCGAATCTGCCGGGCCCGTCACCGTTTCCACGATATCCACCGAGAAGTCGGCCGGATTCACCACCGCCGAGTACTGCTTGGGAGCCTCGGGCAGCTCGGCGCGCATATAGGGAGTATAATCGGGATAACCGAAGAAGAAGCTGTGGCGCATGCGCTGCATGCGTGCGGCCAGGGCGTTGGCTTCCTCGAGCCAGCGCAGCTGCGGCGTGCCGCTAAAGTCGGCGCCCGTGGCAGCCACGGTGTCGGGGAAGTCGTAGTGGTCGTAGACGGCAGGAAGGAAGAAATAATCAGGCAGCGGGGCCAGCGACACCAGAGTGTCGACCGGCGCTTCCTCCTCCGTTTCCTCGGTTATCTCCACAAAATCCGTGGAGGGCACGGTGGCCGAATCGCGATAATGAAACTGAGCGGTGGCGGGAATGGCACAGGCGGCCACTACGGCCATAAGCAGGGTTTTTCGCATATCTTATACTGGTTTGTGAGCTATATAAAGGGTGCACGCACCGAAAGTCATGGAGCGGAACGAGGCATCGGCGGCTCCGGCCTCGCGCATCAGGCGGCACATCGCCTCGCCCTGCGGGGCGGCCGCGATGCTCTCGGGCAGGTAGCTGTAGGCCCGCACGTCGCGGCTCACGAGCCTGCCCGCGGCCGGAATCACGTAGCGCGTGTAGAGGCGGTAGAGCGGCGCCGTGAGCGTGCCCCGGGGAGTCGAGAGCTCCAGCACGCACAGCAGCCCGCCGGGCCGCAGCACGCGCATCATCTCGCGGTAGCCCTGCAGCAGGTGCTCGAAGTTGCGCACGCCGTAGGCCACGGTGATGGCGTCCACGCTGCCGTCGGGCAGGTCCAGCGCCATACTGTCGCCCTGCCGCAGCTCCACGCGGCCCTCCAGCCCGGCGGCGGCCACCTTGCGGCGCCCCACGGCTATCATGCCATCGCTCAGGTCCACGCCCGTGATGCGGGCATCGGGCAGGCGGCGGCCAAGGGCTATGGCCACGTCGCCCGTGCCGGTGGCTATATCCAGCACGCAGGCGGGCGCGGCGGCGGCTACGGCATCCACGGCGCGGCGGCGCCACAGGCGGTCCACGCCCATGGTCATGGCGCGGTTCATGAAGTCGTAGGCCGGGGCGATGCTGTCAAACATCTCCCTCACCTGCTCTCCCTTGGCGCCCTCGGCTGCGTATGGCTTTACGTTCTGCACATCCATGCCCGCAAAATTACAAAATTTTCCTTAAAAATCACAAAACGGCCCCGTTCTGCCCCTCATTCTTGAAAAAAATAGTAATTTCGCGTTATGAACCGAAAACTGCTCATAGCGGCGGCACTTGCCGCATGTGCCTTCACGGCCTGCTCGGGCCGCGGCGGTGCCGTGCCCGCAGCCGCCGAGAGTCCCGCCCGCAAGGCCCCCGCGCCCGGAGTGGAAGCGTTCAGCCCCGACACCGCCTTCGCCCTCGTGGCAGCCCAGGTGGAGATGGGCCCGCGCACTCCCGGCAGCCCGGCCTCCGAGCGCTGCGCCGCATGGATAGGTAGCCGCCTGCGCGCTGCCGGAGCCGACACCGTGCTGCTCCAGCGCGGCACCGTGCGCCGCTTCGACGGCACGGAGCTCCCCGCCTGCAACATCCTGGGCCGCTTCGCCCCGGATGCTCCCCGCCGCGTGCTCCTGCTCGCCCACTACGACACCCGCCCCTGGGCCGACATGGAGCCCGACCACGCCACGCGCATGCAGCCCATCGACGGCGCCAACGACGGCGCCTCCGGAGTGGCCGTGCTGCTGGAGATAGCCCGCTGCCTGGGGCAGCACCCCGCCGCCGTGGGCGTAGACCTGCTTCTGGTAGATGCCGAGGACAGCGGCTACGGCGAGCTCACCGCGCCTCCCGGCTCCCGCGACACCGGCGACTCCTGGTGCCTGGGCACACAGATGTGGACGTCATCGGCCCCCTACGCCGGCACGGCGTCCCCCGCCTACGCCATCCTCCTCGACATGGTGGGCGGCCGCGGCGCACGCTTCCACCGCGAGCAGTTCTCCGACATGACCGCACCGCGCGTCGTCGACCGCATCTGGGCCGAAGCCGCCGCGCTGGGCTACGCCGACACCTTCGTCAACGAGCCCGGCGGAGCCGTGATCGACGACCACGTGTACCTGCGCCGCGCCGGAATCCCCGCGGTCGACATCATCGAGAGCCTCAACCCCGCCACCGGCTCCTTCCCGCCCACGTGGCACACCACGCAAGACAACATCGACAACATCGACCCCGCCACCCTCGGGCGAGTGGGCCGCACTGTCCTCAGCTTATTATATAAGGAAAAATGACCATCGAACAACGCCAGCAGGAAATCGTAGAGGAATTCAGCGACATCGACGACTGGATGGACCGCTACGGCTACATAATCGACCTGGGCAACGCACTCGAACCCCTGCCCGACTCACTCAAGACCCCCGACCGCCTCATCGAAGGCTGCCAGAGCCGTGTGTGGCTCGACGCCGAGCAGGATGCCGAGGGCCGAATCATATTCCGGGCCGACAGCGACGCAATCATCGTCAAGGGCATCATCTCGCTGCTCGTGAGCGTTCTATCGGGCCACACTCCCGACGAAATCCTCGACGCGCAGCTGCACTTCGTCGACGAGATCGGCCTCAGCCGCCACCTTTCCCCCACCCGCAGCAACGGCCTCCTGGCCATGATTAAGCAAATGCGCGTCTACGCCCTCGCCTACAAAGCAAAATCAGCCAATCAATAACTATGTTCAAAAACCAACCTTCAGGACTCTACGTGCTCGCACTCGCGAACACCGGCGAACGCTTCGGCTACTACACCATGCTCGCCATCTTCCTCTTCTTCCTCCAGGCCAAATTCGGCTTCGATGCCACATGGACCGGCCAGATTTTCTCCATATTCCTGGCCCTCGTCTATTTTATGCCCGTTCTGGGCGGATGGCTCGCCGACCGCTGGAGCTTCAACAAATGCGTGCTCGCCGGCATCGCGGTGATGTTTGTGGGCTACGCCCTCATGTCGGCTCCCACCCCGGTGCGCTCCAATTCCTCGTTCATGATTCTCCTGGCTGCATTGCTGCTTATCGCCACAGGCACCGGACTTTTCAAGGGCAACCTGCAGGTGATGGTGGGCGACCTCTACAACAACCCCAAATACAGCAGCAGTCGCGACGCAGCCTTCTCGCTTTTCTATATGGCTATCAACCTCGGCTCGATGTTTGCGCCAGGTGCCGCCATCGCCCTGAAGAATCTTGCGCTCACCAAGGCCGGCTTCCTCTCCAACAATCCCATGGCTGCCACCGTGAGCAACTGGTGTCTCGACACCGATGGCTTCACCAATATGCCCACCGATCCCGACACCCTGAAAAACATGACCGACTTCGCCATCAAGAACGGCATGGAGCAGGGCGGTGACCTCGCCACGTGGCTCACGGGCTATCTTCAGGCATTCGCCGACGGATGCTCCGCCCACTTCAGTTCCCTCACGGCATTTGCCGACGGCTACATCTCGGCATTCTCCACCGGCTGCACCTACGCTTTCTCCCTCGCTTGCGCGTCTCTCATCATCAGCTTCCTGATATACACCCTCGGCCGCAAGACCTACAAGCACATCATCTCCGACAGCTTCAAGAACACCGATAAAAAAGACACCGCAGCTCAGCCCTCCAACGAGCCGCAACTCACCCCCGAGCAGACCAAGCAGCGCGTGGTGGCGCTCTTCCTCGTCTTCGCCGTGGTGATTTTCTTCTGGATGGTTTTCCATCAGAACGGCCAGACACTCACCGAGTTTGCCAAGAGCTGTACAGCCTCGGAATCTTCATCGTGGACCCGAATCGGCTTCAATCTCGGAGCCCTCGCGGCTATCGCGGCCGGCGTCTACGCCATCTTCGGCTTCATCCAGTCCAAGACCTCCAGGGGCAAAGCCATCAGCGCTCTCGTGCTCGCCGCGTGTGCCGGTATCGTTATCTGGATTTACAACTCGGTCGTTCCAGCCACTCTCACCAATATCGATCCCGCAGCCTACCAGCAATTCAACCCCTTCTTCGTGGTGGCGCTCACCCCCTTCTCCCTTGCCCTCTTCAGCTGGCTGAACGCCAAGAAAATGGAGCCCTCCGCTCCCCGCAAGATCGGCTACGGCATGATCGTGGCAGGCGTGGCATATCTCGTCATGGTATTCGGCTCCCTCTCCCTCGTGGGCACAAACGGCGACGTATCCACCAACTGGCTCATCTCCACCTACCTGCTCCTTACCTTCGCCGAGCTGCTGCTCTCCCCCATGGGCATCTCCTTCGTGAGCAAGGTGGCTCCTCCCAAGCTCAAGGGCGCAATGATGGGTGGCTGGTTCGCAGCCACAGCCGTTGGCAACTACCTCGTGTCCATCCCCATGCTTCTGTGGGGCAAGATTCCCGTGTGGACAATCTGGAGCATCCTCATCGTTCTCTGCCTGCTTTCAGCCGCCTTCATCTTCTCGCAGATGAAGAAACTTGAAGCAGTCACCAAGTAATCCGCCGCTCATGCGCTGGCGTCAGATCTCCGCACTGCTGGCAATTGCCGGAGGCCTCCTGGCCCCGGCATGCGCCAGCATAGGCCGCCCCGACGGCGGCGAGCGCGACAAGGAGCCCCCGCGCTACGTGTCGTCACGCCCCGCCATGGGTGCCACCGGCGTCAGCGCCACGCGCTTCAGCGTGCTTTTCGACGAAAACATACAGCTCGACGACGCCTTCAACAAGGTCATCGTATCGCCAGTGCAGTCCACCCCGCCGTCGGTGAGCTCCAACGGCCGACGCCTCACCGTGGAGCTGCGCGACACCCTCGTGCCCGACGCCACCTACACCATCGACTTCGGCGATGCCATCAAGGACCTCAACGAGGGCAACGTGCTCGACGGCTTCGCTCTCGACTTCTCCACCGGTTCCACCATCGACTCCCTGCGCATCTCGGGCATCGTGCTCGCCGCCGAGAATCTCGAGCCCGCACAGGGCATGCTCGTGGGCGTATACCGGGCCGACTCCGCCCTCGCCGACACCACCCTCACCACCACTCCGCTGCAGCGCGTGGCGCGCACCAATCAGCTCGGCCAGTTCACCGTGCGAGGCCTCGCCCCGGGGCGCTACCGCATCTACGCCATCAACGACATCAACCGCGACTACCACTGGGACCGCTCCGAAGACGTGGCCTTCCTCGACGTAGACCTCTCCCCTTCTGTGGAGCAGATAGAAGTGACCGACACTCTCCGCGCCCACGACGGCACCGACAGTCTGGCCACGCGCCCGGGCGTGCGCTACGTGCCCAACGACGTGCTGCTCACCTGGTTCAACCAGGACTATCGCGCCCAGTATCTGAAGGACTACAAGCGACCCACCCGCCGCACCC
>CAMWRI010000012.1 GCA_947176585.1 uncultured Porphyromonadaceae bacterium | reverse complement strand
ATGCACCCTGCCGCAACCTTCCGAATCTTCGTCCTCCTCCCGGCCGGCGTGGCCTTCTACACCCCCTACGGCAGCGGCATCGAATGGCTCGACGACTGGCCCGGCGCCGTGCTCAACCAACGCTGCACCCTGCGCGCCTTCACCCTCCAGCCCACCATGGCCTGGCGCCCCATGCGCGGCCTCAGCGTGGGCCTCGGCCTCATGATCACCTGGGGCGACGTCGACCTCGACAAAGGCCTCGTATCAGCCTCATCCATGGACGCCATGCTCTACGGCCTCGAAGCCACAGGCGCCGCTGCAGCCATGGGCATCCCCGCCGGCAAACGCTACGGCCACACCACCCCCGCATCCGTCAACCTTCAAGGCAAAGCCAAGCCAGCTTTCGGCATAAACGTGGGCGCCATGTACGACATCACCCCCGAGCTCACCCTCGGCGTGGACTTCCGTTCCAAGATGAACCTCACCGTCGAAGCCGGCACAGCATCCGTGCGCTACGCCGACGAAATCGCCACAGCCATCCTCCAGCCCGCGCTCGGCATCATTAACCAGGCCAACTTCCAGGCCACCATGCCCGCACCCTACGTGCTATCCTTCGGCCTCGGCTACAAGCCCGCGCAGCGCTGGACCCTCGCCCTCGACGCCCAGCTCACCGGCTGGAAAGTCTATAAATCCCTCGATGTGGAATTCCTAAACGATCAGCTCGAGCCTTACGACCAGCACATCACCAAGAACTACCGCAACTCCTGGACATTCAAGGCCGGAGCCCAATTCGCCGCCACCGAGCGCCTCGACCTGCGAGCAGGCCTCATGGTCGACACCACCCCCGTGCGCCCCGACCTCTACAACCCCGAAACCCCGGGCACAACCAAAATCGACCCCTCCGTGGGCTTTTCTTTCCGCCCCGTCAAAGGCCTGAGCATAGACTTCGCACTGATGTACGTGGCCGGTCTCAACGCCCGCGACCGCAGCGTCACCTACACCGACCTGCTGGCAGCCTCCATGCCCGCGCTGGGCCTCCCCGTCGAGCGCACCTTCACCGCCACCTACCACATCCACGCCTGGACCCCCTCCCTCGGCCTCAGCTACTCCTTCTGAAGCACCGCACAACACACTTAGAGCAAGCGATTTATACAATTTATATGACTTATACGATCGTATAAGTCATATTTTTTATATGTAAAGCGCGATTATAGGAATGGTGGGGTGAAAAGGGTTGTAACTTTGCAATGTAGATTTTTGCAGATTAAAGCTTATATTATGTTTCTCTATTATTATGAATCACGATCTGGTAATGGCTGTGCGCACGATCATGGCGGCGGTGGGCGGAGCTTTTCTTTCGGTGGCGCTTCCGGTGCTGCCGTATGCCGCTGTGTGTTCGCTCATGGTGGCGGCTGATACATTCACTGCATGGCGCCTGGGACGGCGTGTGGCACGGCGCACGGGACGGCGGGCGGCGGGCAAGCTGCAGAGCTGCCGCCTGGGAGCGGCGCTGGGCACGCTGGGACGCATCTACGGTCTTCTGCTGCTGGCTGCGGCTGTGCGACGGGTGATATTGCTGCCCGACATCACCGTGGATATAGTGCGGGCATGCGCAGCGGCGGTGTGTCTGTGGCAGGCGCTTTCGATGCTTGAGAATGAGGCATCGTGCAGCGGAGCTCTCTGGGCCCGTATAGCCCGACGCTGGCTCATCGACAAGACGGAGCGCCACACGGGTATTTCGCTGGACGAATTGCACCGCGACTGACAAAATTTTCGTATCTTTGCACCTAATTTTATTTGCAAACTCAAATCTCAAGCATATATGGCTCTTAAATGCGGCATTGTGGGTCTGCCCAACGTGGGCAAGAGCACCCTGTTCAACTGTCTGTCGAATGCCAAGGCGCAGTCGGCCAATTTTCCTTTCTGCACCATCGAACCCAACGTGGGTGTGATCAGCGTGCCCGACGACCGTCTCACGCGCCTGGTGGAGATGTGCAACCCGCGCTCGGTGGTTCCGGCCACAGTGGAGATTGTGGATATCGCGGGACTGGTGAAGGGGGCAAGCCGCGGCGAAGGATTGGGCAATAAGTTTCTGGCCAATATCCGCGAGACCGATGCTATCCTGCACGTGCTTCGTTGCTTCGACGACGACAATATCACCCACGTGGACGGATCGGTTGATCCCGTGCGCGACAAGGAAATCATCGACTACGAGCTGCTGCTCAAGGATATGGAAACGATTGAAGGCCGTCTTGCGCGCACCATCAAGCAGGCCCAGACGGGCGGCGACAAGGTGGCGCGCATGCAGGCGGAGGTGCTTCAGCGCATCAAGGAGGCTCTGGAGCAGGGCAAGCCTGCGCGCAGCGTGACATTCGATACGCCGGACGAGCAGAAATTCGTGCGCGAGCTCTTCCTGCTCACATCGAAGCCGGTGCTCTATGTGTGCAACGTGGACGATGCCTCGGCTGCCACGGGCAATGCGTATGTGGATGCCGTGCGCGAGGCTATCGCCGACGAGGGCGCGTCGCTCATGATCATCGCGGCGCAGACGGAAAGCGAGATCGCCGAACTCGACACCTACGAGGAGCGCAAGGAATTCCTCGAGTCGATAGGTCTTGAGGAAAGCGGCGTGGCACGCCTCATACGCGCCGCCTACGCTCTGCTCGACCTGCAGACCTACTTCACCGCCGGCCCCGACGAGGTGCGCGCATGGACTTTCATCCGCGGCAGCAAGGCACCCCGATGCGCCGGCATAATCCACACGGATTTCGAGAAGGGCTTCATCCGCGCCGAGGTGATCAAATACGACGACTATGTGGAACTGGGCGGCGAGACCGCAGTGCGCGACGCCGGACGCCTGGGCGTGGAAGGCAAGGAATATGTGGTGCAGGATGGCGATATCATGCATTTCCGCTTCAATGTGTAGAGGTTGAAACTTATATGCGCCCCGGGCGTTATATAGGCAATGAATAACCAAAATACAGTATATGACCTCCTTTGAAGAACTGGGTGTGATGCCCGAACTGCTCCGTGCCGTGGCCGACATGGGCTTTGAAAATCCTATGCCTGTGCAAGAGCAGGTGATTCCCGAACTGCTGGGCGAAAGCCGCGACCTCGTGGCACTGGCTCAGACCGGCACCGGCAAGACTGCCGCCTTCGGCCTGCCGCTGCTTCAGCTCATCGATCCCTCCCACCGCTATCCTCAGGCGCTCGTGCTGGCTCCTACGCGCGAGCTGTGCCTGCAGATCGCCGGCGACCTCGCCGACTACTCCAAATATATGCCCGATGTGGAAGTGCTGCCCGTCTATGGCGGCTCGAGCATCGAAAGCCAGATACGCGCCCTGCGCGCCGGCGTGCAGATAATCGTGGCCACTCCCGGCCGCCTCATCGACCTGATAGGCCGCGGCGTGGTGAGTCTCGACAAAGTGCACACCGTGGTGCTCGACGAGGCCGACGAGATGCTCAACATGGGCTTTGTGGACAGCATCAACGACATCCTCGACCATGTGCCCGACGATCGCAAACTGCTGCTGTTCTCGGCCACCATGCCGGCAGAGGTGGCACGGATAGCCAAGCGCTACATGCGCGAGCCCAAGGAGATTGTGGTGGGCACGCGCAACGAAGGAGCTGCCAACGTGCGCCACGTCTATTTCATGGTGCCAGCCCGCGACAAATATGCCACCCTCAAGCGCGTGGCCGACTACAACCCCGACATCTACGCCATCATCTTCTGCCGTACACGCCGCGACACTCAGGAGGTGGCCGACGCCCTCATCCACGACGGCTACAACGCCGACGCGCTGCACGGCGACCTCTCGCAGCAGCAGCGCGACCTCACGATGCGCAAGTTCCGCGACCGTGTGACGCGCCTGCTCGTGGCCACCGACGTGGCCGCCCGCGGCCTCGACGTGGACGATCTCACCCATGTGATCAACTACGGCCTGCCCGACGACACCGCCGTATACACCCACCGCTCCGGCCGCACGGGCCGTGCAGGAAAGCATGGCACCAGCATAGCCATCATCCACCAGCGCGAAAAAGGGCGCCTGCGCGAGATCGAGCGTATCATAGGCAAGAAGTTCGAGCACAAGGACGTGCCCACGCCTGACCGCATCATCGAGCGCCAGCTCTACTCACTGGCCGACCGCATCGAGCGCGTGGCCGTCAAGGACGACGAAATCGACCGCTACGTGCAGGGCGTGGAGAAGAAGCTCTCCTGGCTCTCCACCCACGACCTTATCAAACGTGTGCTGTCGCTTGAATTCAACCGCCTGCTCGACTACTACAAGGATGCCCCCACAATCGAGAACATCAGCGACAAGCCCGAGCGCAAGAAGCGCCACGAGGCTCCTGCCGACGACCGCGACAAAGACCGCCGCACTGCCGAGCGAGGCATGGCCCGCATCTATGTGAACGCAGGCAAGAACGACGGCTTCTACGCAGGCAACCTCATCGACATGCTCAACCACACGGTGCAGGGACCGCGCGTGGACGTGGGACGCATAGACCTCATGCCCGGCTACTCGCTCTTCGACGTGCGCAAGGCCGACGCAGGCCGCGTGGTAAGCGCCCTCAAGGGGGCAGACTTCCTGGGCAAACGCCTCTACAGCGAAGTGGCCGATCGGGACAAGGACTATGCCCACGCATCCGGCCGCAAGAGCCGCAGCGCCGGCGACGCACCCGCCAAAAAACGCAAGAAGAAATGAAAATACGCCACTGCATCCTCGCAGCCATCCTGACCGCCGTCGCCCCGGGCATCCGCGCCCAGAGCGACGCGGCCCCGCTCAGCGCCACCATGACGGCGCGCGACGCCGGCTCCGCCCAATGGTTCTTCGCCATGGCCCCGGACGAAGTGATGCCTCTGCTACCTGCCAACACGCGCCTCGACATGCTCGACTACTACAACAGCGGCATGCAGCGCCCATCGCGCAACGAAGCCGGCGGTATGGCTCTGGTCACATCTTCCGCTGACCGGCGCATCACCTTCGAAGCCGGCGACAGTTGCAGCTATGAGCTGGCCGTATTCGCCACCCCACGCGACACTCTCGTTGCCCTTATCGAGACCCTGCGCTATCCCATGCCCGACAGCCGCATAGAATGGTTCGACGCGCGCTGGAAACCGGTCAAGGTACCAGTGGCAGAGCCTGGCCTCAAGCAGTGGCTCACCCGCGACGGTGCACGCAACCGCGCGGAAGTGGAAAAAACCATCCCCTTCATAACCGCCACCGCCAGCGCCGACCCCGACCGCCGCACCATCACCTACACCCGCACCATCGACTCCTACTTCCTCCCCTCCGATACCCCACGCGCACTCCACTGGCTCCACCCCGAGATCGTGCAGAGGGTGAAATGAGGCTTATAAAGATTTATAATTATTATAAAATTTATAAGAAAGCAATAGCATGAGCAGCTTCCTGAAACTCGCCGGCGACTTAAGTGACTGGAATGTATATCGCAAGGCCGTGATAATCTGCGATGTTACTGAGCTTTTCATTCGCAGAGCATTCAGGGAATCCACACGCACCATAGACCAGATGCGCCAGGCTGCCCGCTCATGCAAGCAAAACATTGTGGAGGGTGTGAGCGATGGAACCGTATCAGTGGAGATGTGCCTGAAATTACTGGGCGTAGCACGAGGCTCGGCGCGCGAATTACTGGAAGATTACGGTGACTTTCTGCGCCAGAATGGCCTAGAAACGTGGTCTTCGGGGGATTCCCGAACCACGACTACCCGTAAATATTGCATCGAAAACGATGATCCTATAGATTTTGTAGCTAAATGCCGTGAGCGCTCCGACGAAACCGTAGCAAATATCATGATCACTCAGATACGGCAGATTGACGCGATGCTCGCTGCCGTGATGAAGCGCATAGAAGCAGATTTTATATCTGAGGGAGGCATTAGGGAGGCTATGAATGCAGCCCGCCGTCAATCTCGCGGATACTAATATAATTTTATAAGATTTATAAAATTTATAAGTCTTATAATGTATATCGGCAAATTTACGGGTGCAGCTCGATGACGAAGCGGGCGCCGGAGGTGTAGGATTCGTCCACGCGGAGGGTGCCGTTCATCTTGGTGGTGAGTAGCGCGCAGATGGGGAGGCCCAGGCCGTCGCCCTTGGTGAGATCGCGCACGGAGGCGAAGGGTTTGAATATTGTGGTGAGCTGCTCGGGGTCGATGGGCTCGCCGGTGTTGGTGATGATGAACTGGATATTGTGCGGGCCGCGTTTCTTGGCCTCAAGGGTGATTTTGCCACCTATAGGGGTGTAGATGGCGGCGTTCTCGAGGATGTGGTCGAGCACGCGGGCCAGAGGCTCCTCGCTCAGAGGGGCGCTCACCTTGGGGGCGTCCACGATCACTTTGACTTCGGGCTTCACTTTATCCTCAAGCTCCTCGCCCAAGGCCTGACAGAACTTGGCGATATCCGTGGGCTCGGTGGGATAGAGCTCGGAGAGCGATGCTTCGAGGTCAGACAGTTCCTGAATATGGCCAGTGAATCCGCGCAGGGCTCTCACTGCAGGAAGATCGGATGGAAGCGTGTTGAGCGTGGGCTCAAGCTGGGCCGAGATATTGGAGATGAATTTGGTCTTGAGTTCGTTGTGGGCGCGCGCCGTCTCTATCTGCTTCTTCTGGCGGCGGCTGAGGGCGATGTAGCGCAGCAGGATGATTGCACCGATAATAAGCACGGCGGCCAGTATTGCGGCAAGCACGCACAGGCCCACGATGATGGCGGTCTTGGCCGTGAGCGAGCTGTCGCGGTCGGCGATGTCGGTGCGGGCCTGATCAAGCTCCTGCTCGAGCGCAGCCACGCGGGCGTCGCTCTTGACGGTGGCCACGGAGTCGGCCCATGCCACATACTTCTCATAGGTGCGCGAGATGAGGCGTGCGTTGCCGGTGCGTCCGGCCATTTCGATGAGGTCTTTATAGCACTGGCCGGCTTTGTCGTAGTCGCTGCGTGTCTCGTAAAGGGCTATGAGGCGATTCACGGCATCGTCGCCCTTGTCGGTTTGGCCGAACATATAGTACTGCTGGGCCGATGCTGCCAGCAGATCTACGGTGAGGGTGCTGTCCTTTGCCTGCGATGCCCACGACTGCATGCGGCCAAGCTGCTCGGCAGCTTTGTCGGCCTTGCGCAGCTTCATGTACATCTTCTGGCGCTCGCGGTCCAGCGGATAGTGAAGGGCCGGCTTCTTGGCGGCAGCTTCCTCCTCCTTGGCCATGAGGGCGGCATCGGCGGCGTTGAGCACGTCGAACGCCTCCTTATAATAATTCTCGCGGTGATAAAGGGCGGCCACATTCACGGCTGCCGGCACCGCCTTGTCCACATTTCCTTCCTTCTGAAACGCCTGATAAGCCTGGAGATAGAGATAGCGGGCCTTGATGTATTCCTGGGCAGCCATGGCCTGATCGGCCTGCTTCAAGAGCGACTCGCCGCGGCTCTGCGCGAATGCAGTTATAGCTAAAACAGCCACCATCAACAAAATAACTACGCGTTTCATATCTATAAGAAGAGTGGTTAAACTAAATACTACGGGCACTAATGGCCAATCGCCCACAAAGATAATAAAAAGAAATCACTTTTTATCGGCAAAAAAATATAAATCACATAAAACTTATATATCTTATACGACTTATAAATTGCATTCCACGCGTCTATAGATCTTTCTCCACTATTTATTATCCTTCTTTTCAAATTTATTCTTAACTTTGCGGCGGATTTCCCCGCAGAGCGGGGCGTCCGATTGAGAGTACATTAATATAGTTAGGGGTGCTTCGGCCGCCTGATGGCGCCGGGGCTGAGATCACACCCTTTGAACCTGAACCGGATAATACCGGCGTAGAGAAAACAAGTATGAGCCAAAGACTCTTTCTTTCGGCCGTGGCGGCTGTGTGTGCCGCCTTGGCTGTGCGTGGCGCCGAGGCGCCACTGCCCGCCGACAGCTCCGTGGTGGAGCTGCGCAACGTTGAAGTAGTAGCCAACCGTGCCGACAGCCGCACGCCCATGGCCTTCTCCGACATCAACGCGCGAGAAATCAAACGCGTGAACGATGGCCGCGACATTCCTTTCCTTCTCGAGACTCTGCCCTCCGTGGTGACTACCGGCGATGCCGGCGGAGGCATAGGATATTCGGGGTTGCGCGTGCGCGGCACGGATGCATCGCGCATCAACATCACCGCCAACGGCGTGCCCATCAACGACTCCGAGAGCCACAACGTGTACTGGGTGAACATGCCCGACCTGGCCTCATCACTGCGCGACCTGCAGCTGCAGCGCGGCGCGGGCACGAGCACCAACGGCGCAGGAGCCTTCGGCGCATCGGTCAACATGATCACAGACGCACCCTCCTTCGACCCCGGCGCCGAGGTGAACCTGAGCTACGGCTCCTATAACGCCAACAAGCAGACCCTCAAGGTGCAGTCGGGACTGCTGGCCGACCACTGGAGCCTGGACGCACGCCTGAGCCATGTGGGCTCCGACGGCTACATAGACCGCGCCTACTCGCGCCTGTGGAGCTACATGGGCCAGCTTGCCTACAGCAACGGCGCCACCATGCTGCGACTGCTGGCCTTCGGCGGCAAGGAGCAGACCTATATGGCATGGGACTACGCCTCGAAGGAAGACATGGAGAAATACGGACGTCGCTACAACCCCTGCGGTGAATATACGGCCGACGACGGCACGACGGCCTACTACCCCGACCAGTATGACCACTTCGTGCAGCACCACATCCAGCTCATAGGCACCACGCGCCTGAGCGACCGCTGGCGCCTCAACGCCACGCTCCACTACACCAAGGGCGACGGCTACTACAAGCAGTACAAGACACGGCGCACCCTCGTGGAATACGGCCTCGAGCCCTTCATCGGCGCCGACGGCGAAACCGTAACAAAAAGCGACCTCGTGCGCCTCAAATACAACGACAACGACTTCGGCGGCGGCATGTTCACCGTGAACTACGAGGGCACGCGCCTGCACGCCACCATGGGCGGAGCCGCCAACTACTTCCGCGGCAACCACTTCGGCCAGATCGACTGGGTGCGCAACTACCTCGGCCCCATCAACCCACTGCAGGAATACTACCGCAATCAGGGACGCAAGACCGACGTGAACGTCTACGCACGCGCCGACTATGCCCTGGGCTCCGGATTCTCGGCTTTCGCCGACCTCCAGTACCGCCACATCCACTACACCATACGCGGCATCAGCGACAACTACGACTGGAACACCGAAGCCCCCGCCACGCTCGACATCCTGCGCCGCTACGACTTCTTCAACCCCAAAGCCGGACTCACGTGGATGCGCGGCCCGCACCGCGCCTACGCATCCTGGAGCGTGGCCCACAAGGAGCCCGTGCGCGACAACTTCACCGACGGCGACCCCCTGCACTATCCCACCGCCGAGCGCCTATTTGACTACGAAGCCGGCTACAGCTACACCGGCAGCATCTTCAGCGCCGGAGTGAACCTCTACTATATGGACTATAAAGACCAGCTCGTGGCCACAGGCCAGCTCTCCGACACGGGCAACCCCCTGAGCGTGAACGTGCCCCGCTCCTATCGCATGGGCGTGGAGCTCCAGGCCGGGGTAAAGCCCGCCAAGTGGTTCGACTGGCAGATCAACGCCACCCTCTCGCGTAACCGCATCCACGACTTCGTGCAATATATCTACGAAGACGGCTGGACCAATCCCATCACACGCGACCTGGGCGACACACCCATAGCCTTTTCCCCGAGTGCCGTACTCCACAACGCCTTCAACTTCCACGCCGCCGGCCTGGACGCATCCCTCACATCCCGCTACGTATCGGCCCAGTACATGGACAACGCCCGCACCCCCGAAGCACGCCTGGACGCTTACTTCGTGAGCGACCTGCGCCTCGCCTACACCTTCACGCGCATCCCCTCCGTGAAGAGCCTCACCCTGGGCTTTACCGTCTACAACATCTTCAACGAGAAATACTTCAACAACGGCTACGCAGGCACCGAATACTATGTGGACGACGCCGGACAGAAAGTGATCTACAGCTACGCAGGCTTCGCCGCGCAGGCGCCCACCCACGTGATGGCTACCCTCAACATCAAATTCTGATGACATTCAACCCCCTCGAAATACTCGGACTGGCCGTGGGACTCCTCTACCTCTGGTGGGAGTACCACGCCAATCCCCGCATGTGGCTGGCATCCGTGGTGATGCCGGCCATCTCCATGTGGATATACTACAGCAAAGGCCTCTATGCCGACTTCGGCATCAATATCTACTATCTGGCCATAGCCGTCTACGGCTACATCCGCTGGACCCGCCGCAGCCACCGGCCCGAGTCCCGTGCCGGTAAAGAAGCTGAAGCCACACCCGTGAGCCATATCACCCCGGGAGCAGCGGCAGGCGCCCTGGGAGTATTCGCCCTGCTGTGGGGCGCCCTATGGCTATTCCTCGAATACTGCACCGACAGCACCGTGGCACCCTACGATGCATTCACCACCGCCCTGAGCATCGTGGCCATGTGGCTCCTCGCCCGCAAATACGCCGAACAATGGCTCGCATGGATAGCGGTAGACGCCGTGTGCGTGGGCCTTTACATCTACAAAGGCATCCCCTTCTACGCCGCCCTCTACGCCCTCTACACCATCATCGCCATCTTCGGCTACCGCAAGTGGCTCCACCTTATCCCGAAAAACTAATCGAGATTAAGCCCGATTAATCCCGATTAATCCCTCTCTATCGCAGGCGGGCGGAGCGGGGGAGGCGGAAGATGATGGAGACGGCTACGGCGAGGGCCAGAAGCACGGGATAGTATAGGTAAGGGATGGCGGCGACGGGGGATATGCCGGCGAGGGAGGCGGCGAGCAGGGCTTGGGCGCCGTAAGGGATGAGGCATTGCACGATGCAGGCGCTGGAGTCGAGCAGGGAGGCGGCCTTCTGCGGCGACACGCCGTAGCGCTCGGAGATGCGGCGGGTGATGGAGCCTACGGTGATGATGGCCACGGTGTTATTGGCGGTGCACAGGTTCACGAGGCCCACGAGCACTGCGATGGCGGCCTGGGCGCCCCTCACGCCGCTCACGAAGCGCGTGAGGCGGTCGAGCAGGAAGGCGATGCCGCCCAGCCATTTGATGAGGCCGAGAAGCCCTGCGGCGAGGAGTGTGACCACGATCAGGGAGCCCATAGAGTCGATGCCTGCGCCAAGGTAGCCGGCCATATCCACGAGGCCGTGGCCGGATGCTGCTCCTGCCATCATGGCGGCCATGATGCCCAGCGAGAGGGTGAGCAGCACGTTCACACCTGCGCATGCGGCAATAATCACGATGAGATAAGGCAGCACGAGCCATGCGGGTGCTGCGGGTGCGTCATGTGCAGGGAGCGCGTCGATGCCGAGACCGGAGAAGATGTAGAGCACCACAGTGGCGATGGCGGCGGGAAGGCATATCCACAGGTTGGCCCTGAATTTGTCTGCCATGGCGCAGCCCTGGGTGCGGGTGGAGGCTATGGTGGTGTCGGAGATAAACGAGAGGTTGTCGCCGAAGAAGGCTCCGCCCAGCACGGCTGCCACAAAGAATGCGGTGGAGGCGCCGGATGTGTGGGCTATCTCGGCTGCGAGGGGCGTGAGGGCCACCACGGTACCCACGGAAGTGCCCACGGCCATGGAAATGAAGCATGCGGCCACGAATAGTGTGGGCACCACGAACCGCAGCGGGAAGGCCGAGAGGGTGATCTGCACGGTGGCGTCGACGGCTCCGGTGGCGCGCGCGAGGTTGGCGAAGGCTCCGGCGAGCACAAACACCCATATCATATACAGGATGTTGGAGTGGCCTGCGGCGCGGGAAAATATCTCGATGCGCTCAAGCAGGGGAATGCGGCGACAGAGGAGCACGGCCCACACAGAGGCGAGCGCCAGGGCCACGGCCACGGGCATCTTGTAGAAGTCGCCGATGTAGAGCGACACGGCCACGTAGCTCAGCAGAAACACGGCCATGGGCGACAGGGCCAACAGGCCGCGGGATACGGACACGTGCTCCGGGGCTTTATTCTCCATGGGCGGGCGAGGGGTTGACGTGGCGCAGCTCGCCGGTGGTGGAATCCATGATGTAGCCGGCCGTGCGCACATCGGCGGGCATGAGGGGGTGGCGCGAGATCAGGTCGACGGTCTCGGCTATGGCCGCGTCGGTGTCGTCGAATCCGTGCAGCCAGCCGTCCAGGTCGATGCCGCAGTGGCGCATGAGCGAGATGTGCTCCTCGGGTACACCGCGCTCGCGCATCAGGTGCAGCATCTCGCGGGCGTCCATGCCCTGCACGCCGCAGCCGGTGTGGCCTATCACCATTATCTCGTTCACTCCCAGCTCGTAGACGGCCACGAGCAACGAGCGCATGGTGCTGTCGAAGGGATTGGTGATGGTGCCTCCGGCGTTCTTGATAATCTTGACGTCGCCGTTGCGCAGGCCCAGCGCGGCTGGCAGGAGCTCAACCAGGCGCGTGTCCATGCAGGTGACGATGGCTATGCGCTTGTCGGGATATTTCGAGGTGATAAAGCGCTCATATCCGCGGGATTCCACAAAGTCGCGGTTGTGCTTCAATATTTCTTCAATCATGTGCAATCGTTTTGGAGATGCAAAGGTAGTGATGTTTTAAAACATTTTTGATACAATGTAAATATTTTTTGCGTACCTTTCGCTCCACAAACCTTAAATCTGTAAGCCATGATTATCGGCATACCCAAAGAAATCAAAAACAACGAAAACCGCGTGGGCGCTACCCCTGCGGGAGTGAAGGAACTCGTGGCCCACGGCCACACAGTGTATGTGCAGCACACAGCAGGCGAGGGCAGCGGCTTCTCCGACGCCGAGTATGAGGCCGCCGGAGCCACCGTGCTCGCCACGATTGCCGACGTATACGCCACGGCCGAGATGATCATAAAAGTGAAGGAGCCCATCGAGCCCGAATATGCCCTCGTGCGCCCCGGCCAGCTGCTCTTCACCTACTTCCACTTTGCCTGCGACCGCGCCCTCACCGACGCCATGCTGGCCTCCGGCGCCACCTGCATCGCCTACGAAACCGTGACCGACCGCGCCGGCACGCTGCCCCTGCTCACCCCCATGAGCGAAGTGGCGGGCCGCATGAGCGTGCAGCAGGGTGCCCGCTTCCTCGAGAAGCCCCAGGGCGGCAAAGGCATGCTCCTGGGCGGAGTGCCCGGCGTGCGTCCCGCCCGCGTGCTCGTGCTCGGAGGCGGCGTGGTGGGCCGCAACGCAGCCCTCATGGCAGCAGGCCTCGGCGCCGAAGTGACCATCACCGACATCTCCCTGCCCACCCTGCGCCACCTGGCCGAAGTGATGCCCGCCAACGTGCACACCCTCTACTCCTCGCGCCACAACATCGAGCAGGAACTGCCCCGCACCGACCTCGTGATAGGCTCCGTGCTCATTCCCGGCGCCAAGGCCCCGAAGCTGGTCACGGAAGACATGGTGGGCCTCCTCGAGCCCGGAAGCGTGATGGTGGACGTGGCCATCGACCAGGGCGGCTGCTTCGCCACATCCCACGCCACCACCCATGCCGATCCCGTCTACACCGTGGACGGCGTGGTGCACTACGCCGTGGCCAACATCCCCGGAGCCGTGCCCCGCACCTCCACCATGGCCCTCACCAACGCCACGCTGCCCTACGCCCTGCGCCTCGCCGACCACGGCTGGCGCGACGCCTGCCGCGCCGATGAAGGCCTCGCCCGCGGCGTCAACATCGTGGACCACCGCGTCACCTTCCCCGCCGTGGCCGAAGCCTGGGACCTCCCCTACACTCCCCTCCACGACCTGCTCTGAAGCATTACCGGACCCGTCGGACTTGTCAGACAAGTCCGACGGGTCCGACTCTCCCTAAAAACACCACGAGGGCTGTGCCGCGGCACAGCCCTCGCTTTCATCAACCCTAACGGGCCTATTGTTAACAAACCTTATACCACACGGGCCCTCTAAAAATGGGTGGAATTCATGCGCTGTATAGCCTGCTTTCCCAATCCACTAAAACCGGGCTCGCGCATCTCAGTTATTTCGCTGAGTCACAGACATTATTAAAATGTGGATGGTTTATTCAAACAAGCCTTCTAACTCAGAAGACAAGTCTTGTGCATTTTCCATTATGTTGACAGTCGAATTTTTCATTAAATCGGCTGTGATTTCCAGCACCTTTGCCTGCTGTTCGGGGGTGAGCTCGCGTTTGTCAAGCTCTTCGCCCAGTTTTTGTCCTTCTTCACTTAGCGAGGCCACTTTGGCCATATCTCCGTCTTTGATGGCTTTTTCCACTTTCCCGCAAAGCTCCTGGTAATCAGAGATGAGTTCTTCATTGGATTTCGAGCAAGAGCTCATTGAGATGGCGGTTATCAGCCCGATAACCGCGAGGAATAGGTTGAATTTAAATTTCATGATTAGTTTTTTTAATGATTAATCTTCTGTTTTTTCGTTACGTGTCGTCAATTGGTTATTTCACATTGGCAATTTGATAAATGTTGTATATCAGCCAGACACCTTGTGCTGATTGGAAATAAAAAAACGTGGTGCCGAACTCTCCGCTCGTTCCACGTCTTGAGGCCTTTGCAATACACTCCATCGTAGAACAAGCAAAGTAGAAGACCCACGCTATATGCAATCTCTGCCCCTGCATGTGCATCTGCTCGCGCAGATACCGAAGTGGCGTAAAATACACATAACCATGTTGCTACTTTGCTCTATTCCGATGATGCATAAGAAGTTGCGAAGTTCCAAGACATCAGAACAGAAGCGTCGCAGTAACGCTCTATTTAGAAAAAGTCGACGGGCACATCCACTCTTGGAGGCCTGAAGACACCGCAAATTTACGACCTTATTTTGACTGAACAAAAAAGTTACCACAAATCTGCGCTGGCGCCGTAGATTAATGACAGAACATCAGATAAACCGAGTAGAGCACAATCAAAAGCTTAATGGCGGTAGAGCATGCGTAGACGATCGTTGCTATACCTCCATTTTTCAGTGCTATGTTGAGGTTTTTCTCGTTGAAGTATTCCAGGGCTACGGCAAAGATGTAGGTAAATACAAGCAGGGATAGAATCAACAATACCATGCCAACTGCGTCATTGCTAGCACTACCGACCATTGCGCATCCGATCAATAAGCCAATCAGAGAGCCTATTATAGTGCCCGTCTTTGCACCTTTACCGAAAGTTCCGAGACTGGAGGTCCATTTCGGCAACATGCGATTGACCCACCAGCTAGCGGCTACGAGCACTGCTATTACAGCTATGCTCCACCATTCAATTGCTACTCCGGCTTTCATAAACAGCTTAGCCATTAAGATAGCGCCGAATGCGAGAATAGGACCGGGGAATCTACTGATGAAGCAGCCTACTGTCGCAATTGCGATCAGGATCCAAAATAGGCCAAATAAAGCCATTTCCATAATTTTAAGGATTTAGTTGGGTTAGATTATTAACTTGACGGTGAGGGTGATTGGGATATATTCCGATTACTTATGTCAGTCCCGCACGTCGGTTATTTTTTAAATATCACTATTTCGTTTTTTTGTCGAGTCTTGATTGGCAGTTATCCTCGACTACTGCCTTGGAATTTTTCCCAGCCACAAGGCTGCAGTCCCCACGATACAATCAATTTTTTTCTTCATAGAATAATTGTTTTCCTGGCCGTCCGAGCACCTGTACGGACCGTTATAAAAGAAAAGCGTGGTGCCGAACTCTTCGCTCGTTCCACGTCTTGAGGCCTTCGCAATGCCCAGCATCATAGAACAAGCAAAGTAGAAGACCCACGCTATATGCAATCACCCGCTCCCGCTCCTGCTCGCGCAGATACCGAAGTGGCGTGAAATACATATAACTGTGTCGCTACCGTGCCCTATTCCGATGATGCATAAGAAGTTGCGAAGTTCCAAGACATCAGAACAGAAGCGTCGTAGTAACGCTCTATTTAGAAAATGTCGCCGGGCACATCCACTCTTGGAGGCCTGAAGACACCGCAAATTTACCACCTTTTTTTGATTGAGCAAAAAAAGTTACCACAAATCTGCGGCTTCATCGCGCGGGCCTTCCCCTTTGCTGCCGCAAAGATACCACCCCGCGCCGAAATTACCGCCATCCACTTCATCCATTTACTCCCAAAACAGAGAACAGCGAAAAAAAGACGTGCCATAAAAGCGCATCTTGTATTATATTGGCAGTCGCCGTATCAATACTTTACCGTCCCTCCGGGTTTACCATTATTGATATACGTTTACTATACTTTGCACTAGACCAGGGAATTTACTCCTTTCATATCCCTTCAACTATAGTTTTTTTAACTTCGTAGCCTTCATTATAGCCTCGACATCCTCTTCCCTCGTTGAGCAACCGACACCATCAAGGTTCGGAGCTCCAAATCCTGTAACATCTACGACAAGACTCCGACATTCTTAGGACAGACGTATTCGTAATTAGCCGCTTACCATTTGAGTGATTCTTTTCCTTCTCCTTGGCACCTTACTTCTTGTCTTCAAAGAGCTCGCCAACAGTCTTTGACTTCTTCAATTAATGAAGAAAAGCAAAGCCGGAACCAGGCCCTTCTTTGAGTGATAATATAAACCAGCTAAAAAACTATCGCTCCCTTGGTCAATCTCTTTGCCATCTTATTGCCGCGTCTTTTCCTCCTGGCCTTTGACTTATCATCGGAGCAATCATCATCCGTGTCATAATCATCGGCTTTGCACTCTTCATCGTGAGCCATATACCCGGTCCCATTCTCAGCTTCCTCCTCAACTGATTCATTTACCCTCTTCATATGTGGTTTCCTCCTTATCAGATACAGAGGTACATTTATCAATAAAAGAGAGGTTCACGAAAGAAGAAGCCGAAGACATTATATCCTCGGCATCTAAAGATCCCACCTTTTCCGCTATGTCTTGAACTTTCTCTACACTGAGATTGCCTGATATTTTTTAATTTGTCAAATTGTCCCGTAATTATTATTTAGCTGTTGAATAATGTAGTACATCGTTTCGGATAGTATAACACTTCACACCTTGTGGCTAACTCAAATGTACGTTCTGTTTGTTGATTGAGCCAAAAAATATCGACAGAAAAAGGCTGCGCCCACATGACGCAGCCCCGGAAGCATAACACAATCATTTAGCCCTGCTAATGCCTTGTGTGTTTTCACCATTGGTGTCTATATCAGATCAAGTAATTTTTCCCGGCAACAGGGAATATGCCTCCTTTTTCCACTATTTATAAATCACATCTTTTACCGTGTCTACGGTTGGTGTCATCGTAATCCATGGTAAAAGATATGTGTAGTATAAGCGCTAAACTAAAACATATCCAAACACGCGAGTAGCTGATTATTTGCGGTTCTCGCTGCTGAAAATGCTATAAGCTACCGCTTTTAAAGAGGCATCTCAAGTCTCACTTTGAAATTCTTGCCGGCAGATGTGACCACATTACCATTTGCCATGGGATCTCCGCCATTAACCACATCCAGTGTCCAGGTGGCCGAGACTGTTCCATTATATCTCTCCTGGAGAGTCACTTGAGCTTGATATTGGCTTGTGAGCGTGTAGGTTCCATCAAGAGCCATCGAGTCACCGTTACCGGTGCGGGTGTATTTGTAGACGCCGGACACCTGACCGTTTGAATCAAACGTAAGAGTTACTTCAACCGGATAATCTCCCACAGCTCCTTCAAAATGCATTGTAGCACCGGCAATATGAGGCTCCATCACTTCATCTTCTTCAACGGCACCATAACGACTCATGTCATAGCCAAATCCGTCGAAAGAACTGTTAATCATAGCCTCAAGATTCATCGACTTATCAAAATCAAACGACGCATTATTGTTCTCAGAGCTGATGATTGCCGTCTGCGCATTCTGGTTTTCAGACTCGTTGCGGTTCACAACATTCTTGAATGCTTGTTTGCACACATCTTTACCCTTGTCGTTTATCAGCACCTTGAGACTGCCCGAATTGGTAAGAAACCTATCGGAATCGAGTGCTATAAGATCATCATATTCAAAAGGTAATATCACGTCATCGTTTGTATTCACAACGCCATATTTACGGCTCGAGCTTACGGCAAGAAGCTTATCCTTACTAATAAACTGAAGCGAGCCATACTTGGCACGAAGCAGAATATTACCCTCCACATCTTTTACACCATAAAACTCACCATCCGAATAGATAAACTTGCCATCCGAGTATGACAGACGCGTAAGATCGGTTCCGTTACCCACTGCAGCCACTTTCTTTCCCTGCTTGTCCAAAAGCACCACATGATCTCCTTCCACTGCAAACGCATGTCCTTCGTTAAAATCAGAGATGTTGCTATACTGGCCAGTATTGAATTTAAACATCACCTCACCTTTCGAATCAATTACTTCGAAATAAGACTTTCCATCCTCCGTCTTGGTAAGCACTACCGCAGCGCCATCGCAGTATGCTCTGGCTGCCTTATATTTAGGAGCTATGGCTGTCTGGCCCTTCTCATCCACATAGCCGTACAGGCCGTCCTTATTCACCAATAGAGCCAGGCCATCGTCGCTGAAACCACCCTTGATGTTGATATTTTTGTCGAGGGTTGCAACGGTCGCACCTTTCGTGTCGATAATCTGCCACGGCTCCGTTTTAACCCTTACGATAGCGTAACCGTTTTTGTTGAAGTTACTCACAAAAGTGTAACTGTCGCGGTTTAGTTTGTTCTTCGTATCGGATATGGTGTAAACATCAAAAGTCCCGTTATCAGCCTGCATGAAAAACGCGCCGTTTACAATGTTGGTGGCCGGAGCGAAGAATTCATCTGTGAATACCATCTCTCCATTGTTAATATCGAGAAGGCTCCACATTTTCGAGTCGTCAAGCTGAACGCTCACAAACTCAGATTCCTTTGAAACACCGTTGCATCCTGCGCAAGCCAGCCCCAGCAGCAAGGCTGCAGCCCCCACAATGCAATCTAATTTCTTCATCATAGAATAATTGATTTACCTGGCCGCCCGAGCACCTGTACGGACCGTTATAAAAGAAAAGCGTGGTGCCGAACTCTTCGCTCGTTCCACGTCTTGAGGCCTTCGCAATGCCCTGCATCATAGAACAAGCAAAGTAGAAGACCCACGCTATATGCAATCACCCGCCCCGGCAGCTGCTCGCGCAGATACAGGAGTGGCGTGAAGTACACATAACTGTGTCGCTACCGTGCTCTATTCCGATGATGCATAAGAAGTTGCGAAGTTCCAAGACATCAGAACAGAAGCGTCGTAGTAACGCTCTATTTAGAAAAAAGCCGCCAGGCAAATCCACTCTTGGAGGCCTGAAGACATCGCAAATTTACGACGTTTTTTTGATTCAGCCAAAAAATGCAGGCACAAATCGCCGGCTCTCGCGCGGGTCTTCTCCCTTGCCGCCACAAAGATACCACCCCGCGCCGAAAATCCCGCCGTCCACTTCATCCATTTTGCACCCCTGCTACCCCAAGACGTGGGGGCGGCGGTGGCCACGGGCCGGAGTAGCTTTGCGATTTGTGCAAACGGGAGGATTTGAATAAAAAATGATTATCTTTGCATCCGGCTATGTCGCAATTCATTGACACAGGAGAGCGGGAGAGCTCGCAGATTGACTTCGGCGGGGCGCGGAGGCTGCCCGGCGGAGGGACCACGTGCGACCTATACCGCACGCGGTGGCAGCGCCGCGAGGTGTTTGTGAAGCGACTGAAGGAGGTGTACCGCACGCAGCCGCTGTATCTCGACGCGATGGAGAAGGAGTTCGAGGTGGGGGTGACGCTGCATCATCCGTCGCTGCCTGAATACCGCGAGCTGCATCGCGACTATATCGTGATGGACTTCATCGACGGCTCCACGCTTGCTTCGATGATGCGGCAGGGCGACCCGTGGCTGGCGCGCCCGCGCAACGTCAGGGCTATGCTGCGGGAGCTGGTGGACGCGGTGGATTATCTGCACCGCCATAACGTGGCACACTGCGACATCAAGCCCGACAACATCATGATCACGGCGCGCACGAAGCACCTGGTGCTCATCGACTTCGACAAGAGCTACACCGACGCGCTCAACGACACCTGCGGCGACCCGGCGCGCTACGGGCTGCACCCACGCGATGCCGGAAGCTGCGAGCTCGACTTCCGCGGCATAGCCCTGGTGGCGGAGCAGCTGCAATTCCCAGGCCGCAAGCGCTTCGTGCGGACGTGCCTCGCCCCGCAAGCCTCCTGCGAGAGATTGTCGGAAATCCTGAACGGGCGCAGGCGCATATGGCCGGTTGCAGTTGCGGCGGTTCCGGCAGCCGTAGGCATATGCGCGTACTTATATAATATATCGCTTGAAAAAGAAGATTCCGCCGACACTATAGCGCCAGCCACGCAAGAGCAGCTACGCGACACGGTCGAGCACACGATTGCCATCCCCATAAAGCAGGAGGAACTGCTCGACGAGGCCGAGCGAATGGCCGCAGTGCTGGACGAGCGCATCGCGCCCGCCTTCAATGAACTGCATGCCGGCCTCGACCGCCTCGCGGCCATCAAGAACGATTCCACCTATTCGGGGTGGCAGATGCTCGACAGTATCCGCGCCCATGACGACCGCGCCGACGAATATATTTCAGAAGCATTTGAAATCCTGAACGAGACCTTTCCGGGTCTGAGCGAGCGCGAGAAATGGCGCGTAATGGGCAAATCGAAAGTCTACACGGGCTACACCCGCAGCGCCACCCCGGAGATGCGCGACTTCGGCCACGAACTTGAGCGGCGGATAACTGCTGCCGGCGAAAAAATCACAGCAGATCCACGGCCCTGATGCCCCGATACCGGGCGGCCTCGTAGGCACCCAAGTCCACACCGTCGCGACATACGGCTCCCACTATCAGGCGATGTCCCGCGGCCAGCTGGGTGATAGTGAGGATGTCGCCGCGGCGGATATTTACGCTCCCCTCCACCTCATTGACGATGAAGCGGAAATCGCCAAGATAGGTAAGCAGAAACACACGCCCCGGATCATAGGAGACGCGCACCTGCGCGCCCTTCTCAAGCTCCTGCACATCTATACCGGCCACCGGGGTGAACATCGATATATCGGCATCGTTGCCCAGCAGTTTCATCAGCGAGTCGTAGTCGCTGCTGCCCAGATAGCGCGCGATGATATCCATCGTGGAGAGTCGGGGCACCACTGTGGCTGTCTTGAAACCGAAGAGGCGCTTGAGCGTGTTCACACCCAGGCTTTCGCCCGTTTCGTCGGCGATGGCCTGCGACAGCACGTCGAAGTCGGCGCTGCGGTTCATCTGCAGGCCTGCCTTGCGGCTCAGTCGTGATAGTATTTCGTTGTGGTGCGGCATATCGGCCGCAAATTTAACCAATTTCGGCCGAATATGCCAAGCGCGCACCTAAAATGGATGAAGTGGACGAATTTTTATAGGATTCACAAGACGTATAAGCCGTATAGTGCTGATATTCACAGGCGGCGCAACTCGGCTTCGGCTGCGGCGGAGCCCTTGTAGGCGCTGCGGCGGGGCCGGAAGCGGTAAATCACGTTGAGGGCTATGCCGCGGCGGTCGTAGCTCTGGCGCTTTTCCACGTATATGCCGCCGGTGCGCATCGTCCAATCGTTGCAGGCCGTGCCGAATATATCGGTGGCGGCGAGCCTCACCGTGATGGCATCGTTCAGGAAAGTCTTGCCCAGCGACGCATCCATAGTGAAAGGCGTGGTGCCGAAGCGGTTTGTGTGCATGTCGCCTCTCGACTGTCCGCTGATGTTGGCCGTGATGCTCCATCCGTGCGGGAGCGCGACAGTATTGTCGAAATAGTATGTGAAGATCGGCTTGTTGTGGCGCACGCCGTCCAGCTCGAGCCACTGCCGATAGAGGCCCACGGTTGCCTCGGGCGTCCAGCAGCCCACGGGGCGACTCCACATCAGATACATGCTGAGGGCCGAAACGTCGATATTGACCGGATGCATCAGCAGCTGCAGATCCGGCGCGGGATACAGCTGCTTCACGAAAGCATAGGTGTCTGTGGCGCGGGTGAAGTCGCACTGCAACATGAATCCGCGCCACATGCCCATGAGCTGAAGATCGTGCATATGCTCGTCGCGCAAGGCCGGGTTGCCGCCCTCGATTTCGTGCATGCCGGTGTAGGTGAGCGCATCCGAGAGTTGCGCGTAAGGCGGCTTCACGGTGGCCATGCGGTAGCTCAGGTTCAGGCTCGTCGCATCATCGAAAGAGTAGCTCAGGGAGATGTCGGGCGTGAGCAAATGATCGCGGCGCGAGGCGTCGGTGTCGCGCACACCTTCCACACGGAAGTCGTAGTCCACATATTCATATCTCGCGCCGGCCCGGAGCGATAGCTGTCCGAAAAACCGCGACCACGAGGCGAAAAGCGCCGCCGATGTCTGGCGGGCATCCGTACGTGTGGAGGGAATGTAGCCAGCCACGGCCGCGTTGAGCATGCGGTAGTCGAGACGCGTGCGGGTGTGACTGTCCTGCGTGCCGGCATTGAACTCGCCGCCCGCAAGCGGGAAGCTCGTGTAGAGCTTGCCGGCCCAGAGAGTGGAGCGGCGCCGCGATGTGGAGCGCACGGCTGCAAGTCCTGCGGTGGAGGGATATTGCGTAGCCGAGGCATCGTCGGAGGATGCGCTGCGGAAGTCGCCGTCGAAATGCAGCGTGTACTTTCCGGCAAAGGTATTCTCGTAGTACACGGATGCGAGGTGGCTGCCGGCGCGTATCGCCTTGTCAATCACGCGTGTTATGGCCGGTTCGCTGTCGAGCCACTCCGCGCCGGTGTTGCTGAAGTCGCCGCGCTCGGGATTGTAGCGGTAATAGGCGCCCAGCGATTGCGCGGCTCCGTCAGTGTAGTTGAAGCCGGCTTTCACCACTCCGGCGGTCGTGGGATAAGCGTTGCGCTGACTGCTACCCACCACCGTCTCCCGGCCATCGTACATCAGCGTATTGGTGGTTGTGCCCTTGGCCAACGGATTGTCGTGGTTTATGGTGCCGCTGGCGAAGAATTCCCAGCCTCCTGCGCGAAAGCTAAGCGCCAGATCGTTCATCGCGCTCCACCGGCGGTGACGCCGCACGCTCAGCTGATCCGTGAATGAAAGACCCTGCACGAAAATGCGCCGCGTGGTGATGCGCAGAACTGCGTCGGTGGTGCTGGCGTATTCCGCGCCGGGAGCCATGAGCAGCTCCACCCTCTTCAGATTCGACGATAGGATCTGCTGCAGCTCGACGGCATCGCGCATGGGGCGCCCGTCGATGTATATCTCCACGCTGCTTTTACCTGTAACGGCCACAGAGCCGTCTTCCACCTTGATCATGGGAAGCTGAGCGAGCACATCGAGCGCGTTGCCCAGATCGGCGAGGTTCGAGCCCGGAATTGTGGATACGAGGGTGGAGCCCTCGAGCCGCGTGGCCGGCTGGCGGGCCGTAACCACCAGTTCGCGCAATTCCTGCGTGAGGCTGTCGGGCTGCCCGGAATCCTGAGCATAGCCGGGATGAGAAGCAAATAAGATTGCGATTACAAAGAGGTAGATTCTTGCGTTCATGTGAGTGATTTTTTGTTGCAAAATTACTCACCAAGCCCCCTCCGATGCAAAAAATAGGCCTGACAGCTTTAATTACAAAACGCTAATAATCAGGAAGGTTCACCAACGCAATCGCCAAAAACCTGACAGGGACTCAAAACACCTCCATCACGGCCGGAAATGCGGGCGCCACCCGCTCCTTGAGGCGTGCCTTGAGCCTGGACTTACGCTTATACACCACGTCCACGCTCTCGCCCAGCAGCAGGCTGATTGTGCGCGTGGAAAGCGAGCCTGCAAGGTACACCAGCAGCCGGTAATCGTCGGGCTTGATATCAGGCCAGCACTCCTTCACCTTGCTCAGAAGATTGTCGCGGCAATCGTTCACGGCCTGCTCCATGCGCGGCAGCGAATCCTTGCGCACGGCCTCGATCTCGCTCTTCACTTTCTCCACCACGGCCTTGCGCTCGGTCTTGGTTCCCTGCGACTCATAATAGGTCTGGCACAGCGAATCTATGAGCCCGAATCGGTTGTCGAGCATCCCTCGCAGCTTCGACTCCAGCCCCGAGGCCTCAGCCATCAGCGCCTCGTTCTGCGCCTGCTTGAGCCTGAGCCTCTGCCGCATCCACACTATTGCCGATGCTGCGGCCACAATGATCAGCAGCACGGCCAGCATCAGCAGCTCGCGCGCCGAACGTTCCTTATATAGAAAAAACTCTTTCTCTTTCTGGAGATACAGAGCAGTGGCCAGCTCGTCGCGACGGCTGCCGCCGTTTATCAGGGCCTTGAGCTCCGATGCTTTCCGGAGCTCCTGAGTGCGGCCGCGGCGACCGTAATAATCAATGGCAATGCCCACTATCGTGTCGTTTGGCGCCGTCAGGCGATTGGCCACAAGGGCCTCGCTGTAGAGCAGCGCCCATTCCGCCATCACCGCGGAATCGTCCATCACGGCCAGGTCGAGGCTGTTGAGCCTCTCCAGGGCAGCTCCGGGGTCCTCGGTCATGAGACGGCGCGCCTCGTCGAGCGCAGCCGGCCGCGAGGCCGATACCCCGCAACCTGCCAGCACCAGCAATAACACGATGTGCAGTAAACTCCTCATTTGCCGCAAAATTACAATTTTGCCGTCTTCCGCGCAATTATAAATCTTATAAATATTATTAATGTGTCGATTTTTTTGTACCTTTGCGCAGTAAGTGAAAAACCTCAAAAAATAGCGCTATACCACCAATGAAAAGACTTGTGCTCATTCTTGCCGCCGCCATTGCCGTAGCATGGTCGGCACAGGCTCAGACTCAGAGCAAGCAGGCCGTGCAGATTGCAGGCATCGCTTTCTACAATCTCGAAAATCTCTTCGACACCATCCCCAACAATCCCGAGGGACGCGACGCGGAGTATACTCCCGGCGGTTCGCGCCAATGGGACGGCCGCAAGTACCGCAATAAAATCAACAACCTGGCCTACGCCATCTCGCAGTTCACCACCAAGACCACGCCCTACGGCCCCGCAGTCATAGGCGTGAGCGAAATCGAGAACCGCAGCGTGCTGGAAGACCTCGTGGCCAATCCCGCAATCTCGGCCTGGAACCTCCAGATTGTGCACCACGACTCGCCCGACGCCCGCGGCGTGGATGTGGGCCTGCTCTACAATCCCCGCTACTTCAAGGTGGAGAACGTGACCAACCACCGCCTGCACGCCGTGCCCTTCCGCACCCGCGACCAGATGTGCGTGGTGGGCTCGCTGCTTGGACAACGCATAGCAGTGATCGTCAATCACTGGCCCTCGCGTCTGGGTGGTCAGGAGCGTTCGGAGCCCAACCGTTGCGCCGCTGCAGCTCTGAGCAAGAACATCGCCGACTCGCTGTGGCAGGTTGACCCCGAGATGGGCGTGATCGTGATGGGCGACCTCAACGACGATCCCCAGGACCGCGCATGCGCCGTGGTATTGGGCGGCAAGCGCAAGATTGAAGACGCAAAGCCCCACGGATTTTACAATCCCTTCTGGGAGATGCTTGAAAAGGGCATCGGCACCCTGGCCTACAAGAGCTCTTGGAATCTCTTCGACCAGATCATAATCTCCGGCAACCTGGCCACGGCTCCCGAAAACCGCTGGCACTTCCTGCGCTCGATCGTGCACAACCACGACTTCCTGAAAGATAAGGAAGGCTCGCGCGTGGGCTATCCCAAGCGCACGTTCGCAGCCGGCAGCTATCTCAACGGCTTCTCCGACCACTTCCCCACCGAGGTGCTCCTGGCCCGCAAGGTGGAGCGTAAGTGATGCGCAGAATAATACAACTACTTTTTATCGCCCTGTTTTTGGCCGCCTCAACAGCTCCTGCAGCCGAGGCGGCCAAGCCACGCTCTGCCGCCGCTAATTCCGCATCGGCGCGCAAGGGCGCTTCCGCCAAGAAAAAACCTGCGGCCAAGCCCGCGGCCACCAAAGCTGCTCCCCGCACTGCCGGCGACGTTCGCCGCGAGCAGCAACGCACTGCCGGAGAGATTGAAAAGACGCAGCGCCGCATCGACGACAACACCCGCGAGACGCGGCGACAGCTCAACCGCCTGGCCTCCCTCGACGCCGAGATAGGACGCAGCGAGAAGTCGATAGCTTCGATGCAGGCCGGAGTGGACAGCCTGGAACTGGATATCGCCGCCCTCAACGACAGCATCGCCCGCACCTCTGCCCGCGTGGCTGCGATGCGCGCGGCTTATGCGCGCAGCCTGCGTGCGCAGCGGGAACGCCGCACGCGTCTGAGTCCCATAGCATTTGTGCTGGGTGCCGGCAGTATCAGCGAGGCGTGGCGTCGCACGCGCTATCTGCGCGAGCTCTCTGCCGCCCATGCCGCCAAGAGCCGGCGCCTGAAGGCCGAAAGCGACACCCTGGCCGCTCAGCGGGCATCCCTCGATGCCCTCAACAGCGAGCGACGCGAGGAACTGGGACGTATGGCTCTGGCCACGGCGCAGTTGCGCACGCGCCAGCAGCAGGCCGATACGCTCGTGGCCTCCCTGCGACGCGAGGGCGCATCGCTCAAGAAAGCTCTTGAGGAAAAGCGCCGCCAGGCACAGCAGCTCGACCGTGAGCTTGACCGCATAATAGCCGAAGAACAGCGACGTGCCGAGGAGCAGCGCCGCCGCGAGGAACAGGAGGCAAAGGCGCGCGCGGCAGCCGAAGCAAAGGCGCGCGCCGAGGCGGAAGCCCGCGCCAAAGCTGCGTCCGAGGGCTCCAAAAAGACCACGCCGGCGCCGCAGCAACCTGCGCAGCAGCCGTCCGCCCCAAAACCGGCAACACAGCCCGCGCCCACAACCTATGAGGCCACAGCGGCAGCCGAGCGTGCCCTGAGCGGTACATTCCGCAGCAACAAGGGACGCCTGCTCTTCCCCGTGGCCGGACCATACAGAATCGTAAGCGCCTTCGGGCGCACCGACCACCCGCGCATTCCGGGCGTGCAGATCCAGAACAGCGGCATCGACATTGAGGCCGGAGCCAAGGATGCAGGTGCCCGCGCCGTGTATGAGGGCACGGTGAGCTCGGTGTTCCGCATCGACGGCTACCAAAATATCGTGATCGTGCGCCACGGCGAATACCTCACCGTCTATGCCGGCATCGACAACATCGCCGTGCGCAAGGGCGACAAAGTGCGCTCCGGCCAGACCCTGGGCCATATCTACCGCGACCCCGACGACGGCGGCCGCGCGGTGCTGCACTTTGAGCTGCGCCACGAAAAAGAAAAACTCAACCCATCGGAGTGGGTGAAACCGTGAGCACGCTGTCGCGAAGAATCCTTCATGCCATGGGCATCTTCGGCGGCACGCAGGTGGCCGTCGTGGCTATGAGCGTGCTCCGCAACAAACTCATGGCCCTGTGGCTGGGTCCTGCGGGTGTGGGCCTTAACGCCATCTACACCACCACCCGCGACCTTATCCAGGCAGGCGCCGGACTGAGCCTGCGCACCGGCGCGGTGCGCGAGATAGCATCAGCCCCTGTGCCGGAAAGACCCGCCATAGAAGGCGCCGTGCGCAGCGTTTCGGCCGCCCTGGCTCTCGCGGGAGCCGCCATCACCCTGCTGCTCTCCCCTGCCCTGAGCTACTGGACCATGGGCACCACTGCCCAATGGTGGTGCTTCGCGCTGCTGGCCACATCGGTGGGTGCAGCGATATGGCTCGAGTGCGATATGGCCGCCCTGCAGGGCGAAGGCCACATAGCCCCACTGGCGCGTGTGACGCTGCTCTCGGCACTCGTGGCCACGGCGGTGGCCGTGCCGCTCTACTACGGATTGCGTCTTCAGGCTGTGCTTCCCGTGTATCTGATCATGACCTACGCCTACGCGTTATGGGCGGCCCGCGAGCGCCGCAGGTTCTGCCCCCGTCCCGCGCGCGTACCGCTGCGCGAGGCATGGCGCGTCATGGCTCCGGAGCTTCGTCTGGGACTTTATCTCACCGCTGCCGCCGTGCTCACGCAGCTGGCATCGTATCTGTTCGTGGTGTTCATGACCCACACCGACGGCACGGGAGGACTGGGCCTGTATCAATCGGGCTTCATGCTGGTGAACACCTACGTGCTCGTGGTGTTCTCGGCCATCACCAATGAATATTATCCCCGCCTGGCCTCCGTGGCCTCTTCGGGGATACGCACCGCTGCCTTCGCCGGCGGCGAATTCAAGGTAGCGGCATGGGTGCTGATGCCCGTAGTGGTCTCGTTCGTGGTATTGTCGGAGCCGGTGGTGAGGTTGCTTTACTCCCGCGACTTCCTGGCTGTGCTCCCGTATGTGGATCTGGGTATCTGCGGCGTGCTCCCGCGAGCGTTCTCGTACTGCATGGCTTTCGTGATACTGGCGCGCGGCGATGGTCGCGTGTTTGTGGCCACGGAAGCCGCCGGTGCGGTGCTCGGCCTGGCGTGCAGCATAATCGGCTACCGCATGGGCGGTTTCCCGGGACTGGGCGCCGGCTACGTTGTGGAATACGTGCTCTACTCGGCCGTGGTGCTCCTTGCCATCCGTCGCTACGGGCTGCGTATGAGCCTGCGCCCGGTGCTTTTGTGCGCCGGAGCCACGCTCCTGTGCCTTGCAGCGGTGCTTCTCAAGGATCTGCTGGGCCCATGGCTCACTGCCCTCGCCACGCTCCCCTGGCTCCTGCCGCTCGCATTCCACGAGCTGCGTGGAAAGAAACAGCCGGTCAATAAAAAATCGCGCAGAGGCGCAGAGGAATTTGAAAGAAAGGGCAATAAACAGATTGATAAGTAACTAAATATAAATAAAAAAATCTCTGCGCCTCTGCGAGAGATTTCCTATTAACGAAACCACTATAGCACAGCAAGATATGAACGTTGCATTTATCACGGGAGCCGCATCAGGCATCGGACTCGCCACGGCGCGGCTGTTTCTGAGCCGAGGCTGGCGCGTGGCGGCCGCCGATGTAGATGGCGGGGCACTCGACGCAGCCTTCCGCCATGAACCGGATGCCACGGCTATCACATGCGACATCACCCGCCCCGGTGCCGTGGATGAGGCGATAGCCGAAGCCGCGCGGCACGGCGAGCTGCTTGTGGTGGTGGCCAATGCCGGAGTGCACGCACGCAACACCGTGCTTAATATCACCGACGAGGCCCTCGACCGCCTGCTCGACGTGAACGTGCGCGGCACCGTGCGCACCGTGCGCGCCGCCGCCCGCACCTTTGCCGCCGCCGGACGCGGCTCAATCGTGATCACCGCGTCCGACCAGGCTTTCATTGGCAAGCCCGGCAACTTCGGCTACGGGCTCACCAAAGGTGCAATAGCGCAACTCACGCGCACCGCCGCTCTGGAGCTCGCACCCGCCGGCGTGCGCGTCAATGCCGTGTGCCCCGGCACCGTCGATACCCCGTTCGTGGACCGAATCTTCGCCGACGCACACGCCGCCGGAGGCGGCGATGTGGACACCATGTGGGCCGAGGAACGTTCGCTCTTCCCTCTGGGCCGCACATGCCGCCCGGAGGAGGTGGCCGAAGCCATATACTTCCTGGCCGTGCAGGCCACTTTCTCCACAGGCGCGCTGCTCAAGATCGACGGAGGGCTCACGGCAGGATAAATCAAAAAAACAACTCTCTCTTTTACTAAATATATGATAGAACGAATAATCATCATCGACCGGGCCGACCCGGTGAGCTTCTACGGGGTGAACAACTGCAACATGCAGCTCATCCGCAACCTCTTTCCCAAGCTGCGCGTGGCTGCGCGTGGCTCCGTGGTGAAGGTGATAGGCGAGGACGGCGAGACCGCCGAGTTCGAGCGCAAGATCAAGGAACTCGAAGAATATGCCGCACAGCACAACGCCCTCACCGAAGACGTGATTCTCGACATCGTGAAGGGCGACGCCCCCAAGGAACTCAAGCGCGACGACGTGATCATCTACGGCATCAACGGCAAGCCCATCAGCGCCCGCACCCCCAACCAGCAACGGCTCGTGGAGGAATTCACGGCCAACGATCTCACTTTCGCCCTGGGTCCCGCCGGCACGGGCAAGACCTACGTGGCCATAGCGCTGGCCGTGCGCGCCCTCAAGAACCGCGAGGTGCGCAAGCTCATCCTGTCGCGCCCCGCAGTGGAGGCCGGCGAGAAATTGGGTTTCCTGCCCGGCGATATGAAGGACAAGATCGACCCATATCTGCAACCGCTCTACGATGCCCTCGAGGACATGATTCCCGCAGCCAAGCTGCGCGAATACATGGAGAGCAAAGTGATACAGATCGCGCCTCTGGCCTTCATGCGCGGCCGCACACTCAACGACGCCGTGATCGTGCTTGACGAGGCGCAGAACACCACCACCCACCAGATCAAGATGTTTCTCACCCGCCTGGGCATGAACGCCAAGATGATAATCACCGGCGACGCCACCCAGATCGACCTGC
>CAMWRI010000011.1 GCA_947176585.1 uncultured Porphyromonadaceae bacterium | reverse complement strand
TGGCCACCTACTACGGCGTTCACAACGTTGCTCCCAATGCACTCGTCGACATTGACGCGGCCCCGGCAGATGGTCGTGCGGCCAACAATGTTTTCGTCACCGCTACAGGTGTGAACGACGAAATGACCTTCGTGTGGACGGAAGATGAGCAGCCCTACCTGGCGTTCAAGCCGGGCGAATTTCTCACCGAATATTTGGCCGCCAACCCCGAGGGTCAGGATAATGTGGACTACGAAATCAATAAAAAGAATCAAAACACGCCTTATGGTATCCAAAGTATTCTGAACCCCGATAAAGCCACGCATGAGACCCTCTTCTGGACTGCCGCGCGCAGCGATGGCCAGCCTAATACCTTCTATGTATTCCCCATTTATTGGAGAAAGAACAAGGATGGCAACAAAGACTATCGCACGATGCTTCACCGTGCAGGCGAGGGCTACTACTATATCAATGGACAGACCGATGTGGAATTCGGCGAAGCCGGCGAGACTTCGGCAAATAATCCCTTCCCGCATCTTGGTTATTCCACCACCGTAACCGAGCGCACCGAAATTGACTTTGACAACCTCAGCGACCAGTTCACATTCGACGATGGTTCGTTTGACAAAGCTTATGACCCGGCGCAGGCTTCGATGGTTATATCGCGCGGTATAAAAATTAAATTTAAGAATAGCGGCAGCTATAAGCCGTCACTGGCACTTGCCGTTGCAAGCGGATATGGAGCTGATGGCACAGCCCAATCTTTTGTGTCGTCGTCGCCTTTCTTCAATACCACCTTCTGGGGCGGTAAATATTTCGATGTGTCGATTCACAATCTTTATCTTGCCCAGGCTGCGACGAAGTGTACCACGCTTAACAAAAAAGACGTATTCATTACCGGCAACCTCGACGAGCTGGTACAAGCCTATAAGGATGCCATGCCTGAATGGGCGCAGAATAATCCCGGCTATATTGAAAGTTCGGTTAAAAGCTATATTGCCAAGTTCAAGCAGGAGGGAGACTTCCTTAACCGCAATGATGTTACGCTTAATAAAATTCTGGCGTTCAATTCTCCGGCATCGAGCGAAGCGGATAAATCGCCGCGCGACTTCGGTGATGTGCTTTTCCTGATTTGTCCACACGCGGAGAACACTACTATCTACAAAACAAGCTATGCAGTCATGCCCACGCCTTTCCAGTGGACTATTGCTGCGGAAGACCTCGGCGGCAGTTTCGACTGGGACTTCAACGACGTTGTGTTTACCTTCACCGACGTTATCCGTAATCTCAAGTCTTCAAATCATTTCTCTTCCGTTGCGATGCTCGACGGCCCGGCATGGGCACAGGCTGTTCGCGTGATATCCGTAACCCCCAAAGCTGCCGGCGGTACGATGCCTATTTATATCACATACACGGGTACGAGTGTGAAAACCATGCCTTATCTGCCTTCCGATGGTGATGGTATGTTCAGCGAAGTGAATGCGGCCCTTAAAAACTATCTTGATGAAAAAGGCGAAGAAGGTACTTTCGTCATAGGATGCGAGCTTCACAAATGGCTGGGTGCATCCACCCACACCAAGCAGATAAACGTGGGTGAAAAGCGTACTTCTGTTTCACCAAAGACTGTGGAGTTTGTGATACCCACCAATCTGGATATTGCCGACGAAGATCTGCTGGGCTATAAGGAAGGTCTCACGGCCGCTTCCGAGAAAAACCGTCCGCTGTTTGGTTTCTCGGTGCTCGTTGACAAAGACAACACTCTCAATATCGATACATTCAACGATCAGGATTGCGGTTTCCGCCATATCCCGTCGCTGCAATTGGGTCAGGGCAGCTACCTCATCGGTGCTCCGGCTGATAATAAGAACCTTACTGCTCCGCAGATGATTCTCGTAGAGGGCGACTGGGAATGGCCAGCCGAGCTCGTCAACATCAAGGAGGCTTATCCCTCTTTTGCCTCCTGGATTCAGAACCCGGATGCTAACCCCGAGTGGCACAAGAACAAAGACAATTCTAAAGTAACAGGCAAGTAAATCATATGAAAATAAACCAAATACATATACTTGCATCCGCCATGCTCTCTCTGGGTCTCGCGGCATGCAGTCAGGACGCGCCCGAGCAGCCATCGCAGAGCGAGATCTACGATCGCGGCTTCGTCAAGGAATTCGGCGTGCCCGCCGCCGGCCACAGCTATGCCACCGCCGTGCGTGCCGGGCTGCGCGTCACCACCAACACCACCGCGCGTGTTCTCGTCACGGCCGAGGTAGACGGCAAGGAATACCGCTTCGCCCACGTTACGCTCAGCCCCGGCACCCACTCTCTGCCCATAACGGTGCCCGCCGGCGTGGAGCGCGTCAAAATCAAGACAGGCTTGTCCGAGACCGAGGCCGGAGTGAACGACCTTGTGGACCTCGACGAGCTCGCCGGCATCCCCTCCGGACGCGGCTGGGACCTGCGCGACGAGAATCCCGACGTGAATGTGGCTCTGAGCTTCACCGTCAACGACGATGAGGCTCCCGTGCTCACATTCCGCCCCGAAGACTTCCTCAACGAGTATTTCGCGGCGCACCCCGTGGGGCAGGAGAGCACTGACTTCTGGTATTTGGGATGTGACACGGGCGACGGCACGATAGACCCATGGATCAGCGACGATATCCATGTGTATTACGGCGAAACCGGCCTGGGCGCAACTGACCTTAAGTACGACAACGGAGCCTGGGGCTTCGGCAGTCTCGAATATATGATTTTCCCGTTGTGGTGGCGTGCGGACAATGACGGAAATAAGGACTATCAGCTGAAAATCGTGCAATATGATTCGGCAAATAACGGCTATCTCGCATCTTTCAATGATGTTGAGGGGATGGCTCCTTTCCCCGCGCTGGGCTACAGCACCGAGGAAATCTCTCCCGAGGATGTGCTCGCCCGCAAGGCCGACTTCACCTACGATGACGGCTCCTTCACGCAGGCCTACGACCCCGCTACGGCACGCACCGTAGTGACCGAAGGACTAAAAGTGAACTTTACTTACGACCCCTACGACCAGACGGCCATCCGTATGGATCTGCGCAGCGGTAGCGGCAATTCCAACTACAGCAGCACTGTGCCCTACTGGAACAATATCGTGTGGGGTGGAAAATACTTCGACGTGTCGCTCAAGCACCTGATTCATTCCACCGTGAGCACTATGCAGCTGCCCTTGCAGGGCCGCAATTTCGAGGTGCTCAACTATCGCGTGAACAACAACGAGGGGCAATCAGATCCCCGCTACTGCGACCTTCCCATAATCGTGGGCTTCAACTCGGCGCCCTCAAGGCCCGGCGACACCGCTGCCCGTGATTATACCAACCTCATATTGCTCGTGCTGCCCACCCGTGGTCTTGAGTTGCTCTACAATATCCAGGATTTGCCCGAGCCTTATCCCTGGACTGTGGCCGCCGAAGACCTGGGAGCTACCGACGACTGGGACTTCAACGATGCGGTGCTCCATGTGTATGAGGAATTGGCGGATCTCAACACTGTCAACCGCAACAACTCCGTGACGATGTGGAGCGGAACGAATGCAGCCGAGCCTGTGCGCGTATTCACCGTCGAGCCGGTGGCCACGGGCGGCACGCTTCCCATCTACGTTACGTTCACCGGCCGCATCGGCAAGCCCTGCGACATCCCCGACTGGGGCGATGAGATGTTCAGCGTGGTGAACGAAAGAATCGCCGCCACGTGTGGCTCCTACTCCGAAGGCACGTTCATCCTGGGCACAGAGGTGCACAAATGGCTGGGCGCGCCCAACCACACCACTTTTGTCAACGTGGGCGACAAGCGCCAGGCCACGAACGCACAAAAAGTGGTCTTCGCTGTCGATCCGGAGCAGGATATGTTCTATAGCACCGGGTATATGGATAAATACGGCAATGGCGCTCTCGCCTCGGCCAACAACCTGCCGCTTTACGGCTTTGCTCTGCTCGTGGACCGCGAGAATAAGCTTCAGATCGACGCCCGCGGCAACGGTGGCTACGTGCACATGCCCGATATTCAGATAGGCAAGGACACATATATGATAGGCCGCCCCGACGAAAACGGCACCATCGCCCCGCAGCTGCTCTTTATGGGCGGCGACTGGCAGTGGCCCACCGAGCGCACCAAGATAAGCGATGCTTATCCCCGCTTCAACACATGGCTTACGGCACCCTTGTCGCAGCCCTTGTGGCACTACTACCCGGTGACTGGCAAAATTACGGCTAAATAAGGATATAAGGATAACACAGGCCGCTGTAACTTCCAAATTCATATTCAGTGGCCATGAAAGTGCCTGCTTGTGAAAGCCGGCACTTTTTTCGTCAGACAAGTCCGACAAGTCGGACGGGTCTGACTTTTGCGGGTGTGGAGATTTTTTTGCGTATGTGGCTGAAAAGTGGTAAATTTGCAGCGATTGCCCGCGAGGCGGGCCATGTCTAACGAATACACACTCACTTTGGATTTAGAGCCTTTGCCGGCCATGCTGCCGGTGCAATTATTGCCCTGCCTGATTTGCTCGTTGCCCGCATTTACTGCCGGACAGGCCGTGGCCCTTGCGGTGGCCTTGCTGGCCCTGGTGGTCTCGGGCTTTGTCTCGGGCAGCGAGATAGCGTATTTTTCTCTCACCAATGCCCAGTGCGAGGAGCTTGACCAGAAGCCCTGCGGCCCTGCCGTGCGGCGCTTGCTGGAACGCCCTGAGCGGCTGCTTGCCACCATCCTGATAGCCAACAATCTGGTGAATGTGACCATCGTGGTGCTATGCAACTTCGCCCTTGGACCCGTGTTCGACGGGATGCCGGCGCTTTGGAGCTTCGTGCTCCAGACGGTGATACTCACCTTCCTAATCCTGCTTTTCGGCGAAATCATGCCCAAGATCTACGCCAGCAACTATCCCATGCGGTGGGCCCGCTTCGCCGTGGGAGGAATCAGCTTCTTCATGCGTCTTTTCTCGCCGCTCTCGGGAGTGCTGGTGCAGTCGTCGGGACTGGTGAAGCGCTTCGTCAACAAGCATCCCGACAGCGTGACCGCCGATGAGCTCTCCACAGCTCTCGATATCACCGATGTGAAGGCCGGCGACGATAAGGAGATACTGCAGGGCATCATCAAGTTCGGCGACACCGCCGCTTCCGAGATCATGACGCCGCGCATCGACATCACCGGCCTCGACGTGGCCATGACGTTCGATCAGGTGATGCAGGTGGTGGTGGAGAGCGGCTACTCGCGCCTGCCAGTCTACGACGGTACGCAGGACAATATCCGAGGCGTGCTCTACTCGCGCGACCTGCTGCCCTACGTGGGGCGCCGCGCCGAGGGTTTCGACTGGCAGAAACTGCTGCGCGAGCCGTATTATGTGCCTGAAAGCCGCATGATCGACGACCTGCTGGAAGACTTCCGCAAGCTCAAGATCCACATGGCCATAGTGGTGGACGAATTCGGCGGCACGCAGGGTATAGTCACGATGGAAGATGTGCTGGAGGAAATCGTGGGCGACATCGATGACGAATACGACGAGCCTGAGGCTACGTATAAGCGCCTGCGCGACAACACCTACGTGTTTGAGGGCCGCACGCTTCTCACCGACTTTTTCCGCATCACCGGTCTTGACGAAGCCGACTATGAGGCCGTCACGGAAGATGCCGAGACGCTGGCGGGAATGTTGCTGGCCATCAAGGGCGACTTTCCCAAGGATAAGGAGCCGCTGGTATATGGCCGCTGCCGTTTTCTGGTGCTCGACGTCACGGACCACCGCATCACCGAGGTGCGCGTGAAGATAATGCCCGAGGTGCAGGAATGAAGCGCGGAGCTGTGATAGCGATTCTTGCGGCGATGCTTGCTGCATGTGGCGGCAGCGACGGGCGCGATGCCGTGCCCAAGCCGCGCGCCTATCCCCGCATCGCCGTGGCCGACAGCGTGTTTGCCCCCGTGCCGGGTGCCGCAATTCCTTTTGAGGCCTGCACAGCCGCGCAGGCGCAGGTGGACAGCGCGGGGCGGTGGATCACCCTCTCGTATCCCGCTTATGGCGCCACTGTTTATGTGACGCTCTCCGAGGCTCCGGACCAGGAGCGGATGGCTGCCATGATCGACAACCGGCGTGAGCGAATGAGTCTCAACCTCAACGGAGCTCCGGCCTCTACCGGGCATATCACATCGCTCGACGGCAGCTTCGAAGGCGTGTTGCTTGAGGCTCCCGGCACCGGCACGCCGCTGCAATTCCTTGCCACTGACGGCTACCGCCGCCTGGTGAGCGGAGTGGCGCAGCTCTCAACAGCTGGCACGGCGCCCCACGACAGCGTGCGCCCGATCCTCGCCGCTCTGCGCCGCGACATCATCCACGCCCTAAAAAACCTCCGGCAATGACTGTCGATTCGGGGAAGTCTCGCGCAGAGGCGCAACGGAATTATAAATTTTATAAGTCTTATAAAACTTATAAATCTTATATGTCTTATCAGCAGCTATGATTACGGAGCGGAAATATGGCGATGTGCTGGTGGTGATGTGCGCGTTGCCCCAGGAGGGTACTCGGCGCGAGGCCGAGCGGGCAGCCGTGGCGGCTCTTCTCGAGCATGTGCTGCCCGGCGCGGAGATGATCCACACGGCCGAGGGTGCGCCGGTAATTGACGGCGGCCCCTATATTTCCATCTCACATTCGCGCACGCATGCAGCGCTGGCTGTGTGTGCCGGCGCACCGGTGGGCATCGATATCGAGACTCAGCGGGCGCAGCTCGCGAGGGTGGCACCTCGCGTTCTGTCTGAGGCGGAACTGGACATCTACGGCCGCTCGCCCGAGGGCTTGCTTCAGGCATGGACGCTCAAGGAAGCGCTCTATAAAGCCGCCCTTACGCCCGGACTCGACTTCCGCCGCGACATACATTTGCCGCTCGGAGATGAAAAAAACGAAGCCTCCGTCGCGGCGCCCGGAGGATCCGCGAGGTGCTTCGCTATTCTTGCAGCGTCAGATGGTCTGGCGGTGGTGCGCCGTCAGTCCTTGGTGCCGTAGGCCAGGTCGCCTGCGTCGCCCAGGCCGGGCACGATGTAGCTGTGGTCGTTGATATGCTCGTCGATGGCACCCACCCATATCGAAGTGTTCTCGGGGAAGGTGCGCTTGATGTAGTCCACGGCTGTTTGCGACGCAATCACCGATGCCACGTGCACATGGGCGGGAGTGCCCTTGGTGAGCAGCGCGCGGAAGCTGAGCTCCATCGATGCTCCGGTGGCCAGCATGGGGTCGCACAGAATCAGGGTCTTGCCGTCGAGGCGGGGCGAGGCAAGGTATTCAATGAGCACGTCGAAGTTTTCTTTTTCCTTGTATTTGCGATAGGCCGATACGAAAGCGTTCTCGGCATAGTCGAAATACTGCAGGAAACCCTGATGGAAGGGCACGCCGGCACGGAAAATGGTGCCGAGCACCACCTGCTCGTCGGGCACGTCGCAGGTGCAGGGCGCCAGCGGGGTGTGGATTTCTTCTTTGCGGTAGCGCAGCGTTTTGCTTATCTCATAGGCCATTATCTGGCCGGCACGCTCGAGATTGCGACGGAAGCGCAGGGGGTCGCGTTGCACGGAGGCGTCGCGCATTTCCATCATGTAGCGGCTGAGCAGCGACGGTGTCTCGGCAAAATTTGTTACTTGCATTTTTTTGAATATTATGCAACCGCTGTATTGCGATTGCGCAAAGTTACGCAAAAAAATGCTTATATAGGCTGATTAGTGCGAAAAAATAGCTAATTTTGCCGAGATAAATCATTTATAATATGTCTACCAACACCACCGACGACAAGAAGAAAGTGACCACTTCGCGCTTCACCACCATGAAGGCGAACGGCGAAAAGATATCCATGCTCACGGCCTACGACTACACCATGGCCAAACTGCTCGACGAGGCCGGCATCGATGCCATCCTCGTGGGCGACTCCGCATCCAACGTGATGGCCGGCCATGCCACCACGCTGCCCATGACTCTCGACCAGATGATATACCATGCCCAGTGTGTGGGACGCGGCGTGGAGCGCGCTCTCGTGGTGTGCGACATGCCTTTCGGCACCTATCAGGGCGATCCTCTGGAGGCTCTGCACTCGGCAGTGCGCATCATGAAGGAGAGTCGTGCCGAGGCTGTGAAGATTGAGGGCGGCGCCGAGATCCGCGAGAGCATCGAGCGCATCCTCTCCGCCGGTATTCCCGTGATGGGCCATCTGGGCCTCACGCCGCAGAGCATCAATAAGTTCGGCACCTACGCCGTGCGCGCCAAGAGCGACGACGAAGCCGAAAAACTCATTGCCGACGCGCGCATGCTGGAAGAAATAGGCTGTTTCGCGCTGGTGCTTGAGAAAATCCCTGCCGCGCTGGCCACGCGCGTGTCGGAGGAACTCACCATTCCCACGATTGGCATCGGAGCAGGCAACGGTTGCGACGGCCAGGTGCTCGTGGTGCACGACATGCTTGGTCTCAACAAGGGCTTCTCGCCCAAGTTCCTGCGGCGTTATGCCGACCTGGGCAGCGCCATAAATGCTGCCGTGGGCCGCTATATAGACGATGTGAAGACCGGCGATTTCCCCAACGCTTCCGAGCAATACTGATGAGCGACAGGCCCGAAATACTATCCACGGCCACCATCGCCAATCCGCGCCTGTGGCGCCTGGGGATGCTGCTCGATGCTGATGCCGCCATGCTTGACGTGGTGGCCGTGAGCACCGTGGAGGACGAGCCCATGCTGTGCCGCCGCATAGCGCTGCAGCAGAGCCAGGAGCCGCTGCGCGCTCTTGAGGAGGCCGTGTACGACAATCCCTTGCTGCTGGCCGATTTCGATGCCGTGACCTTGCTGCTGCGTACCCCGCATTTCTCGGTGCTCCCGGCTTCGCTGGCCGCCGAGGAAGATGCTCTTGAAGCTGCCGCGGGCCTGCTATGGCCGCAGCCCGAACATCCCCGGAGGCTTGTGACCTCGCCCGTGAAGGGTACGGATGCGGCGGTGGTGACGGCGATGCCCGCCGATGTGGCCGCTTTCATAGGACGCACTTTTCCGGATGCGCGGGTGATGCACGCCCTTGTGCCCGAGACCGCTTATTTTGCCGCCAAGGCGCGCCATGGGGCGCCTGCCCGCGTGTGTGCGGCAGCGGGGCCCGATGGCGTGGATCTCATGGCTTTCTCGGCCGAAGGCGCCCTGCTGGGAGCCACATCGTACGGCTGCACCGCCGCGGCGGATATGGCGTATTATGCCGGCGCATTGGCACAGGTGTGCGGCATCGTGTCGGGCGAACTGCAATTTTTCGTGGCTGGCAATCCCGGTGCGCGCGACGCTATGGCCGGTGCTCTCCGGGAGTTCGCGCCTAATGTGGCCCCATGGGTGATACCTGCCGGAATGCCGGCCGAGGGAGCCGGTGACGACACTCCTTTCCCCTTGATAATTCTTCCGTTATGCGAATAATACGAGGCAAATATGGCCGCCGGCGCTTCGACGTGCCCGGCAATATATCGGCGCGACCCACCACCGACTTCGCGCGCGAGAATATCTTCAACGTGCTCGACAATATGATAGACCTCGAGGGGGCGACCGCGCTGGATTTATTTGCAGGCACGGGAGCTATAAGTTTTGAGTTCCTGTCGCGCGGGTGCGCTGAAGTCACAGCCGTGGAGAAAGCCTCCGTGCAGTACAATTTCATCCGCAAGGTGGCGCAGCAGCTGAATGCCTCCAATCTGCGGCTCGTGCGCGGTGATGCGCTGCGCTTCATCGAGACCTGCACCGCCACATTCGACGTGATATTCGCCGATCCTCCCTACGATATGCCCGGGTTCGGCGAGGTTCCCGGCGCCATCTTAGGCTCGAAGATGCTACATCCGGGCACGATAGTGATCGTGGAGCACAACCGCAGCCACGATTTCTCCGGTCTTCCCGGATTCCGCGAGCACCGCGCCTACGGCTCGGTGAATTTCTCGATATTCGAGGTGGAATAGGATGCAGGCAGTATTTTGATGGTTATAGTCTCGCTATAAGTTCCGATCCCGTCATTACTTCCATCTTTGAAAAGGCAAATAGCTTCTTGCCAAGGTCTTTCAAGGACGCACCTATGTGGTATACGTCTTCATCAATTATCAGGAATCGGTCGTGGGCTTTGGTGTATTTGTGAAGAGTTACGCCCGGATATTGCTCATTGTGTTTCTCTACATCCTGACGCAGCTGCCCCGAGATTTTACCATCGTAAATATCTACCGTCACGCCGGGACTGCGCTTTGATAATTGATTCAATACGGTATCGTCAATATAATTGTCGATAACCACAATCCTGTTTTTAGCCACACGGATTAAATCGGCGATAAGAGCATAAGCATCGAAAATCTGACCATCGAAAAAAATGATGAGTCTTATAGCAAATATGGTCGTAAAAATCAGCCTGCAAAATGACCTATAGCAGCATTTACTCTGACTCAAAACGTATTCAAATGCTTTGAAATAAGAATCAGTAATACTGTCGTTTACAACGTTTTCAGCCTGCAATTTGACCTATACGCCGAAAAGAATCCCCTCTTTGGGTTGCAGAGACGACCTGACGAAGAAATCAACCTTTCCGTCGATCTCGTGTAAATGACGGTCGTACTCGGAAAACCGTCGGTCAATCTTGTCTTCCAGCTGTATCAAACGCTGATTGAAGGAATAGCCTCTCAGGAGATATTCCTTCAATATCTTATTGGCCCATTGACGAAATTGGGTGCCTCGCAACGACTTTACCCTATACCCGACAGAGATTATCACATCGAGGTTATAATATGAGATATTGCGCCGAACTTTGCGTTTGCCTTCCTTTTGAACTGTCAAGTATTCCTTGACGGTTGCCGTTTCCCCTAATTCCTGTTCTTTATAGATATTCCTGATATGCAGACTGATATTCTGCTTCGTGGCTTGGAAAAGCTCAGCCATCTGAGCCTGGGTGAGCCACACCGATTCATCCTCCACTCTTACATCCAGAGCGAGAGTGTCATCCGGCTGATATATTATTATTTCATTCATTTTTCAATATCGGTCTCCGGCGCGGGGTCTTTGGGCTTTTGGCGGAAGGGGAGTGTGTATGTGATGTAGAAAGCGCCGGTGAGGGCACCGTTGCGGGCTCCGTAGCCTGGTACGTAGTAGGGCGAGCCGTGTGTGCCGGATGAGCAGTGGAGCATGCTGTGGTACTTGAGCATCCAGCCGGCCGATATGGGACCTGCGAGCTTGACGCGCAGCCCGAAGCATATCTCTAGCCATCCCGCTGTGGCTTTTTGCGACGGAATGGATGCCACGGCGGTCTCGTCCCAGTAGGAAGACTCCACATCAATGTCGCGCACTTCCCAGTTGAAAGCGGAGAACCCATAGCGCAGGCCTGCCACAAACATGTAGGAGGGGTTGCTGTTGTAGAGGAAGTTGTAGTTGGCACCGATGCGGAAGTAGGGCGCCATGGGCGAGCGGTAGTTGTAGCCCATGCCGGAGGGACGATGCGATGCAGTGCCCAGTCCGGCCTCAAACACCGGAATGTAGCGATTGTGCATATTGAGCTCGGCCGAGAATCCCACGAGGCCGAAATCCTGGCCGAAAAGGCGCATGGCGGCGTCCCAGATGTCGACGCCCACCGATACGGAGTGGAGCAGCCCGTACTGCATCTTGGGGATGCCTGCGCGCGGAGCCATTGAGTCGACCCACTGGTCGCCCGTGAGTGTGTCGACCCACACCACCATGCCTGCATCGTTCACGTAGCTGCTGGAGCGTGCGCGGCGGCGTGCGTTGATGTGTGCGGTGTCGTCCTTGAGCTCGTTGAGGCTCTGCGTGGCCGTGGCTGCAGTATTGACGGGCGTGATGCGCCGCTGAGCTGCTGCGGGGAGTACCCACAGCAGGCACAGCACCGAGAGGGCAGCTATGCTTGCGAGCCGTTTCATTGCGTGGCTTCACCCTCCCCGGTGGATGTGCGGAAGTAGACGAGGATGCTCACCTTGTCGACGTTTGTGATGAGCGAATCGGCCATCACCACGCTGTCGATGAGGTGGTGTGTGGTGGCCACGCGCTCCACGCGGTAGCGGTAGGTGCCCCCGCATTCCTCGGAGGCGAAGTAAGGGATGCTGGCGTAGTGGAAGGCCACGGTGTCGATGAGTTCCTCGAAGTCGAGCGCCTTCTGCCTGTAGATGAAGCGCCACGCAGTGGACGAGGCAGTGGATCGCATGGGGAGGTAGAGCTGGGTCTTACGGGTGGTGAACTCGCTCAGCACGGCACCCTCGGGGGCATCCACGCCGGCTATCTCGAGGGAGTCGACGGATATGGCGGTGCCTGTGGCCGAGGAACGGAACTCGGCCAGGGGCAGTGCGCTGCGGTTGTCGAGGCATCCGCTGGTGTTGCACGCCGCCAGGGCAAGGGCTGCTGCGAGAGCTGTCAGTCCTTCTTTATACCCCATTGCACAATATCGTCGAGCTGCTTGCGCACGCGAGCGGGTGCTTTTTCGTCGTAGCCGGGATAGCCCAGAGGAATGATGGCCACGGGCTCCACGCCTTCGGGCAGGGCGAGGGCTGCGCGGAGCACGGCGGGGTCGAAGTTGCACACCCAGCACGATCCCAGGCCCAGGGTGGTGGCGGTGAGGCAGATGTGCTCCGTGGCTATGGCCACGTCCACGTCGGTGTGGTCTTTGCCGTCGGCGGGTCGGTGCCATGCCTCGTCGTGGTGGCCGCACACGATGATAAATACCGGCGCTTCCTTGATCCAGTCGCGGCGGTATGCGTCGTAGGCAATGGCGCGTCCCTCCTCGCCTTCGAGCACTATGAAGCTCCAGGGCTGGCGGTTGCAGGCCGAGGGGGCGAGGCGAGCCGTGTCGAGCACGGTGCGGATGAGGTCGCGTCCCACGGGAGTGTCTTTATATCGGCGGCAGCTGTGGCGTGAATCCACGAGGCTGGCGAACTGTGCGAATGAGTTGAGTTCCATTATTCTTTTTCGGTGTTGATTTCAGAATCTATTTCGTAGTGGTTGCGGCCCGGAGCGTTGCGTGCAACGAGTTCGCCCACGAATCCTGCGAGGAAAAGCTGCGAGCCCAGGAGCATGAGCGTGAGGGCCAGGTAGAAGTAGGGCGAATCCGTGACGAGGGTATAGGGGTGGCCGGCGTGCATGTGGTAGAGCTTGCCGAAGCCCACGATGGCCGTGGCCACGAAGCCCAGGAAGAACATCAGCGAGCCCACGAGACCGAAGAAGTGCATGGGCTTGCCTCCGAACTTGCCCGTGAACCACAGCGTCATCAGGTCGAGATAACCGTTGACGAAGCGGTCGAGGCCGAATTTGGTCTTGCCGTACTTGCGTGCCTGATGCTGCACCACTTTCTCGCCTATGCGGTTGAATCCGGCCAGTTTGGCCAGGTAGGGGATGTAGCGGTGCATGTCGCCGTACACCTCGATGTGCTTCACCACTTTGCGCTTATAGGCCTTGAGGCCGCAGTTGAAGTCGTGCAGGTTGTGAATGCCGCTCACACGGCGCGCCGTGGCATTGAAGAGCTTAGTGGGAATGGTCTTGCTCAGGGGATCGTAGCGCTTCTGCTTGTATCCGCTCACGAGGTCGTAGCCATCCCGGGTGATCATGCGGTAGAGCTCGGGAATCTCGTCGGGCGAGTCCTGCAGGTCGGCATCCATGGTGATGACCACATCGCCCTTGGCCTTGCGGAAGCCCACGTTGAGTGCCGGGCTCTTGCCATAGTTGCGGCGGAAGCATACGCCGCGCACGGCGGGATTGTCTGCCGCGAGGCGCTCGATCACCTGCCATGAATCGTCGGTGCTGCCGTCGTTCACAAATATTATCTCGTAGCTGAAGCAGTGCTCATCCATCACGCGTCGGATCCACTGCTCGAGCTCGGGCAGCGATTCGGCTTCGTTGAAAAGGGGCACTACAACTGATATATCCATATTGCGTTATTTTTTGAATCCCACTGCGCGGAGCACGGCGGCACACACGAGCGATAGAACAGAGCCGGAAAAGATACCGGCCCACAGCAGGGCCAGAGCCACATCGACGGGGCGGGGCACCAATCCCTTGTCGATGAGGGTGTGCACGTCGGCCGCGAGCTTGCGGGCGTCGGGATTGTCGATTGTGGTGTATACGTCGGCAGCCTGCAGCAGCGAGTCGTGAATGAGACCCGGCTCCCACCAGCGCAGCCACACGAGGGCCAGCGCGGCCATGAGCAGCGTGCCGAAGAAGAAGGTGCAGATACCCTGCATCCACAGGGCCGAGAGGGTGCTCATGCCCATGTCGATACGGTAGCTTCGGCGCAACTGCACGCAGGCAAGCACCGGCACGGCTATGGCCAGAATCGGGAAGGCGAGAGCGGCCGGCGGGAAGCGCATGGACAGCGCCCACGACGCAAAGAGCCCGCAGAGCACCAGTCCCATCCACGCGCCGTCGCGCGCGCCGCGGCGGTACACACTCATCCGGCGTATTTCATCATCGGTTTTCACGCTCGCAAATTTAGCATTTTTTCTTGACTCAGCAGTTGAAAAATTCCGTAAATGCGCGCACTGTGAACACGTGGTCGGCCGCCGAGGCTGTCTCGCGCGCCGAGTGCATGGCCCATACTGCCGCTCCCATATCCACTCCTCGCAGAGGAATCTGCGAGGTGAGTATATTGCCCAGGGTGGAGCCACCGGCCACGTCGCTGTGGTTCACGAAATACTGCACGGGCACTCCGGCACGCTCGCACACTCCGGCAAAGACGGCTGCGGAATCCGCATCGGTCATGTATTTGCAGTTGGCGTTGATTTTTATCACCGGTCCGCCGCCCAGCACGGGGTGGTTGGTGGGGTCGTATTTCTCCACGTAGTTGGGATGCACGCCGTGGGCATTGTCGGCCGATACCATGAACGAGTCGGCCATGGAGCGGTAGAAATCCTCGTCGGAACCGCCCAGGGCCGCGCAGAGGCGGCGCAGGAGCTGCTCGAGAACGGGCGAAGCTGCGCCCTGTTTGGTGCCTGATCCGGTCTCCTCGTTGTCGAAGATGGCCATTACGCGCGTGGCGCCGCTGCCTTCCGAGGCAAGGAGGGCTGAGAGGGCCGCATGCACCATGCTCAGGTCGTCGAGGCGGCCGGAGGTGATGAATTCGTTGTTGAGGCCGGCAAGGGATGCGCCTTCCACGGTGTAGAGCGAGAGGTCGAAGTCGAGTACGTCTTGGGGTTCCACGCCCAGCTCGTCGGCCACCATGCGGCGTATAAGTCCCTTCGCCTCAGCGGGATTGTCCACGCGGCCCAGCACGGGCAACATGTCTTTCTGCCGGCTCAGGGGATTGCCCTCGTTCACGGCGCGGTTGAAATGGATGGCCAGATGGGGAATCACGAGTAGCGGCCGGCGGAACATCACCGTGCGATGCACGGGATGCAGCACATCGGCACCCCGCAGGATGGCGCGGCCGGCCAGCGACAGCGGGCGGTCGAACCAGGTGTAGAGAATGGGTCCGCCGTACACTTCGGTGTTGAGTTTGACGATGCCGCCGTCGCACACTATCTCGCATGCGGGCTTCACGCGGAAGCAGGGCGAGTCGCTGTGGGCCGATATGATGCGCACGCCGACATGGGCCGGAGCATCGCCGGCGATGAAGGCGAAGAGGGCCGAGCCGTTGGCGGTCACGTAGTGGCGCGCGCCCGGGCGGACGGTCCACGGGTCGGTGGCGCGCAGCTCGGTGAATCCTGCCGCTTCGAGGCGTCGGCGCAATTCGGCCACGGCCAGGAAATTCACGGGCGATGCGTCGAGAAACGCTTTGAGGTCGTCGATAATGCCGGAGTGTGTCATATTGCGTTGGTGTAGTGTATTTTGTTGAGCGCGCGGAGCACGTTGCACAGCGTCTGGCTCCAGTAGGCGGCGAAATCTTCGCGCACTACGGGCATGAGCTCCGAGATTAGTTCCGGAGTGGCATCGCGCGCCGTCTGCACGATATTGAAGAGCACCTGGAAGAGGTCGGCGAGGCCTTCCGACACGCTTGCGCCGATGGGAGTGTCGCTGTATTTCATATCCTCCTCGAACACCTCGAGATAGGTGTCGTCCTCGGCCATGAGCGCGGCCACGGAGTCGCGCACGGCATCGTAGTATTCCTCGTCGAGGGCGTCGGCCACGGCGGCGTCGGTGATGGCGGTGTCGTCGCGGCGCAGGTCGGCGGCAGCGATATAGATGCGCGGGAGCAGGCGCAGCATGGCGGCGATGAAGGTGTCGCGGTCGGTTTCGCGTGCGCTTTCGAGGGTGGCGCAGTATTCATTGGCGAGGGCCAGGAAGGCCAGCTCGCCGGGCTGAAGGATGCTCATTTCTTGTACAGCTTGTTGTCGACGATATATTTATACACGCCCGGTGGCAGGAAGTAGGTCATGTCGCGGCCGCGTGCGATGGCGTCGCGCACCTGCGTGCTGCTGATGTCGGCCGTGATGGGCGAAACCAGTTCCATGCCGTCGACGTTGCCTTCCTCCACCGGATAGCCCGGGCGAGGATATACGATCACGCCGTATTCATCGAGGATGCGCTCGGCCTCGCGCCATTTGTCGAATATCTGCCAGTTGTCGCTGCCGATGATGAGCTTGAAGCGCTTTGTGGGATAGCGGCGCGCCAGGAGGTCGAGGGTGTTGATGGTGTAGTTGGGGCGCGGCATCGACAGCTCGATGTCGCATGTGGCGATGCGGTCGGCACCCTTGGTGGCTATGGTGAGCATGGCCAGGCGGCGCGTGTCGGGCAGCAGTCCGGCGGGATCTTTGAGGGGATTGCGGGGGGAGAGTGTGAGCCACACTTTGTCGACGTAGCCCCACTGCGTGAGGTATGAAGCCAGCATCATGTGGCCGGCGTGGACGGGATTGAAGGAGCCGCCCAGGAGTCCTATGGTTTCGTGTGTAGGCATTAGCTGTTAAGGTGGTTTGTGATTATAGTTCTTGCTTCTTCCACGGCTGTGTCGAGATGGTCGTTCACTACCGATTCGTCGAATTGCGGTGCGAAGCTCAGCTCATATTCGGCCTTGCCCACGCGCTGGTCTATCACTTCCGGTGCGTCTGTGGCGCGGGCTTCGAGGCGGCGGCGGAGCTCCTGCACGCTCGGGGGCTGGATGAAAAGCGTGAGGGCCTGCGGGCCGTATATGCGCTTTACACTCAGGGCTCCCTTCACGTCTACGTCGAGCACCACGTTGTGGCCTGCGGCTATCTTGCTGTCGATCTCGCTGCGCAGGGTGCCGTAGTAGCGGCCGGGGTAGACTTCTTCCCACTCGATAAACTCGCCGGCCCGGACGGCATCGCGGAATTGCTCAGTGGACAGGAAATGGTAGCTCACGCCGTCGGTCTCGCCGGGGCGCGGGCTGCGGTTGGTGGCCGATACGGAGAATTGCAGCGGCAGGGCATCGGGCTCTTGCAGCAGCCGGCCTATGATAGTGCTCTTGCCGCAGCCGGAGGGAGCGGAGAGCACCACGATTTTTCCTTGCTTGTTCATAATACGTTGAGCACCTGCTCCTTGATTTGTTCGAGAATGTCTTTCATCTCCACCACCAGGCGCTGCATCTCGGCATGGTTGCTCTTGGAACCCAGGGTGTTGATCTCGCGTCCCATTTCCTGGGCTATGAATCCCAGTTTTTTGCCGTGGGAGAGGCCCGGGGCGGCCATAGTGTCGCGGAAGTAGCGCAGATGCTGCGTCAGGCGCTGTTTTTCCTCGTTTACGTCCAGCTTCTCGATGTAGAAAATCATTTCCTGCTCGAGACGCCCGCGGTCGTAGTCGATTCCTGCGAGCTTGCCCAGGCCTTCCTCGATACGCGCGCGGATGCGGGGCACCCGCTCCGCCTCGAAGGCATCCACCTGCGCCAGCAGTGCGGCGATGCCGTCGATCCGCTCCGTGAAGAAGGCTTCGAGGCGTTCGCCCTCGGCGCGCCGGTGGGCCATACATGCAGCTGCGGCAGCCTCTAGGGCTGTGGTGAGGGCCGTCCATTCGGCTTCGCTGCTGTCGGCGGGAGTGACGGCGCGATACACGTCGGGCATGCGCAGCAGGATGCCGTACCAATTGTCGGGCACCGCTATGCCCAGTGCTTGCGACGTGCGCTCAATCTGAGCTTTGTAGGCTGCGAGAGTGTCGAGGTCGAGTTCAACCGATGCCGCGCCTACGGCTTGCTCCATAGAGGCCGAAGCCTCGATTTTTCCTCGTTCGAGCGAAGAGCTGATGAGGTCGCGCACAGCGGCCTCGCGCGAGCGGAAAGCACCTGGCAGGCGCATGGTGAGGTCGAGCTGCTTGCTGTTGAGGGTCTTTATTTCAAAGGTGATTTTCACACCGTCGGTCTCGGCGCTTGCCTTGCCGAAGCCTGTCATTGAGTACAGCATATGACGTGAAGCTTGAATATTTTAGCAAATATAGCGATTTTTTCCCGATTAATCGGGAATAATCGGGAATTAACGGGATTAATCGGGATTTTTCCCGATTAATTCTGATTTATCGGGCGAGTGCCGTTGCAACTGGGGTAGTCGCTACAGCCCCAGAATTCGCGGCCTTGCAGCCGGCCGCGCTTTTGCAGGCGCCTGAGCATGGGTTTTCCGCAGATGGGGCAGGCGGGGGCGCCGGCGGCAGTTGCGCAGGCCTTGCGTGCTTCGAGGCGCTCGGCGGTCATATTCTCGGAGAAGCCTCCGGTTTCGCGGAAGCTTTCGAGCTGGTTCTGAATCTGGGCCTGAAGCATCTTGTTTTCGCGGATGCATAGTACCAGCAGGGCGTTTGCGGCGATTTCGGGATCGGAGCCGACAAGCCACGCACCGAATTTGGCTTTTTGGGCAAGGATGTGCAGGGCTGCGTCGTGGAGATAACTGTTGGAGTAGCGGGGTGTGTCGAGCCTCATCTGCCATACGGCTTCTCTGTGGGGATTGCCTATGGCCCATACCTCGGCTCGCCTGCGCAGTAGGAAGTTGAAAAAGTCGCCCTGAAGTTCGTCGAAACTTGCGCGGGCCACGTCGAGTAGGCGCATCTCTGTTTCAATCGAGGTGGAGTGCCTCGCGGAGCCTTCGGCGATATTTGCCACGCCGCAGCGGGCTGCCATCACCATCTGGTCGTAAAGTCGACGTCCGGGGTCTATACCATGGTCTATGAAGCGGTCGCAGAAATCCTGAGTGGCAAGCTGAATCACATTGGCCAGAATCCAGGAGCTCAGCCAGTAATATGATTGAGAGAACTTGATTTCTACGGGCATTGTTTTTTGATTTATCTTGATTAATCGGGAATTATCTTGATTAATCGGGGTTAGTTATTTCGGGGATTAATTATATCAGGTCGCGGGCGATGTCGAGGGCGGCGGTGATGGCTTCGGGGGCGGCCGTACAGTCGATGCGGGGACGGCCTGGTGCTTCAAGGAGGGTGAAATTGGTGGTGTCCGGGGAGGTGTTTTTCTTGTCGTGGGCCATGAGGGCGAGTAGGCGAGGATAATCGCTGCACTCCACGGGCATGGAGCCGTAGAGGCGTCGCACGCATGCGGCCACCGGGTAGAGCCATTGCGTGGACATGCCGCATTCGGTGTGGCTTAGCACCAGTTCCACTACGAGACCCCAGGCCACTGCATAGCCGTGGGGCACGAGGGCGCCTTTTTCCAGGGCCAGTTCCTCGATGGCGTGCCCGGCGGTGTGGCCCAGGTTGAGGGCTTTGCGCAGGCCTCGCTCGGTGGGATCGGCAGCCACGATGCGCTCTTTGGTGGCCACGCTCTCGCGCAGCAGGGGAAGCAGAGTGGCGGGGTCGAGGGCGATGATGTCGCAGTCCAGAGCCGCGGCAAGGGCTTCCGGGCCCTCAAGCAGGGCGTGCTTTAGCATCTCGGCGTAGCCGGAGAGCAGTTCGCGCTCCGGCAAGGTGTCGAAGAAACATGTGCTGATAAACGTGGCCGCGGGCTGAGCGAATACTCCCACCTGATTTTTAAGTCCGGCGAAATTCACGGCTGTCTTACCGCCCACGGCGGCGTCGACGGTGCCCAGTAGCGTGGTGGGCACGTTGATGTAAGGCATGCCGCGCTTGAAAGTGGCGGCCACGAAGCCGCCCAGGTCGGTGACCATGCCTCCGCCCAGGTTGAGAATCATCGATTTGCGCGTGGCGCCGGCATCCGTGAGTTGCCGCCACAGGCTTTCGGCGGCGGAGAGAGTCTTGGCTTCGTCGCCGGGCCGCAGGGTGAGCACGGTGGCGGCTGCCACGGAGGGCACAGCGGCAGCCAGCAATGGCAGGCACATGCGCGCGGTGTTGTCGTCGGCCACCACAAAGAGCTGTGGCGCGCCGGCGGAAGCGAGTGCATCCTCAATCGCGTGTGCGGGATTATCGCAATAATATATATGTGTGGTCACTTCAGACATCTGAGCAATTGCGGCATGGCCTGCGCGCAGGCAGGCATGGAGTCGAACACAAGGGTGGCGCCGGCTTCGGCCAGCGCAGAGGCCGGCATCGGGCCCGTGGCCACTCCTATGGTGAATATTCCCGCTGCCACTCCGCTGCGCACGCCCAAAGGTGCGTTTTCCACCACTATGGCCTGCCAGGGCTCCACTCCGGCCATCTCCATGGCCTTCAGATAGGGCTCAGGGGCGGGCTTTCCGTGGGCCACCTCGCGGGCGCTCACCTTGAGGCCGAAGGCTCCGGGATAGTCGCGGCTCAGGCGCTCGATGAGCGATGTCTGGCCGGAGCCGGTGACGAGTACCGTAGCCATCCCGGCATCGATGCACGCCTGCACTACGGCCGGCGCGCCGGGCATGAGCTCTACGGGGGGCATAGAGCGGAAATTGGCGCTCTTGATGGAGTAGAAGTGCTCCACGTCGGCCGGTGTGGCGTGCTGCCCGCGGCTACGCATCATGAGCATCTCTATGGTGTCGGCTCCTGTACGCCCCTCGGCCATGAAGAAGTCCATGGGCTCGGCCTCGAATCCCGCTTCGCGGCACATTTCCATCCATGCGCGTGCGTGGTGGGGCATTGAGTCGTACAGCGTGCCGTCCATGTCGAATAGAGCCGCACGCGGCTCCAGGCGGGAGTAGCCGCGCTGCTGCCGGAAGCGCTCGATAATTTCGGTATAGTTCATTTCATCTCGGGAATAAGTCCCTCGCGCATGAGAGCCAGAGAGTCGGCCCGGGTGAGGGTGTCGGACTGCAGGTCGATTGTCACGGCCTGCGGACGCGTGGCGAAATGCAGCGGCGTGAGGCGCGAGTTCTTCACACCGCGGCGGAATACGCCTTCGATCTGGCGCAGCAGGTTGAGACGCGTGGTGTCGACGATGGCCGGCTGCGTGAATGCCGTGCGTTCGTTGAAGCGCGCTTTGCCCAGGCGCACCTTGTATTTATCCGGGTTGCCCTTGATAGTGATTCCGAATTTGAACGGCAACGGCGATTTCAGCACGGCAATGTGGTAGTCGAAGTTGAGGGCCATGTCGTTGTAGCCCTGCACGCCCAGGCGGTAGCGGTCGAAGTTGAACACGAAGGGGAAGAGCTCCATCATGCCCTTGTCGATGAGCAGTTCCACACTCATGCTGTCGATCATGTTCTTGTTTTTGTCTTTGAACATCAGCCACTTGGCCAGCGTGCGGTGTGTCTCGCCGTCGAGCAGGCGCAGCGAATCGCCCTGCAGGCGCACGGCGGCGTTGAGCGATCCCAGGTCGAGGTCCATATTGGGCTTGACGTCGACGGTGGCGGCAATATTGGCGTCGATGATGCCGCTGATATCGCGCATCAGAGGCATGATGCTGTCGATGGCAGGCACGAGGTGCAGGAAGCGCTCCACGTTGAAGCCCTCGAGCACCAGGCCGAAGCCGAATTGCATATCGCTCGCCTTGGGTGCCGAATAGAGAGCCGAGAGGTCGATGCTGCCCAGGTCACCGGCAGCGCGCAGGTTATGGAAATTCAGCCGTCCGTCGTACATCAGCGCGCTGCCTGTGAGACCGTGCAGCAGCAGGTCGCTGTAGAGCACGTTGCGGGCATTGATCACTATTTCGGCATCGATGTTGTCCGGAATCAGCACCGGGCCGGCAGCCGAGTCGGGGTGCTGAGTGAGCGGCAGTTCCTCATTCTCGAGATCCATTTCCAGGCTTCCCAGATGCTCGCGCAGGTGTGTCTGCTCCTTGCGCTGCGTGTAGGCCGCTCCGGCAAATACGGCTGCCGCGAGCTGATTGACGTCCACGGTGTCGCTGGCCACGTCGAAGTGCATCCGCAACGGCTGCTTCCATCCTTTCGAGGTGAATGCGCGCTTGATATTGGAGATGCGTCCCGACATGGTGAAGTCGCTGCGTCCCACCTTGTACTCCACGTTGTTGAGCAGCACGCTGTCGGTGCTGAACGTGACGTTGAAGTTGCGCACGCGGTTGCGCAGCGGGAAGGAAGGCGTGTAGAGGGCGGCGCGGCGTGCCGTGACGCTGCCCCGCAGGTCCCAGCCCGTGAGCAGCCGGCGCAGTCCGCGACTGGTGCCCCAGTCGATCACCTCGCGGTCGTCGTCGATGATCTCCGGGTGTACGCGGGGTATCTTGTGGGGACGGCGGCGGTGCATCCTGGCGGCGAGTGCATACACGCTGTCGAGCGGGAGTTCCGGGTGGCAGCGCCGGAGCGAGTCGGCGGTGTGGCGCACCTGCTTGCGGAATCCGGTGAGGGGCAGTTCGTGGGCCGAGGCGTGGATCACGGCGTCGGTGAGCATGAAGCGCACGTCGGGCGATCCGGCGGCAATGCGTCCGCCGTTCATATCCACCGAAAATTCCGGGCGGCGTCCGTCGCCCTTGTAGCGGCGCATCATCACGCGGCCTTTAAGGTTGCGGGCCACCATACCGGCGCTGTCGCCCATGCTGAGCACGCGCATGGAGGCTATGGACAGGCCGCCGCCCATAGGCACGATCAGAGTGGTGTCGGCGCTCCGGCGGCGGTTCGACGCCGCAACGCCCAGGCTGAGACCAGTGGCGCGCACGCTTATGCCGTGGTCGAGATAGCTGGCTGAGTCGAGTTTCACGGTGGCGTGGAGCAGGCTGTCGGCATCGCCCTTCTTGCCGGATGTGCCGAAGTCGAACGCTGCATGGCGCACATAGGCCGCGCGGGCGGTGTCGCCTCCCAGCCAGTAGATTTCGTGGCCGTCGATCTGCCCTGATGCGCGCAGCATGTGGAAGCTGTCGCGGCTGAACATCGAGGGTCTGCCGCTCAGGCGCACGTTGGTGCGCAGCGTACCCTGCAGCGAGCCGTTGATGAGGTTGAGCAGGCGCGGGGGCAGCCGGCGCAGATCGGAGTAGCCCTCGAGGTGTCCGTCGAAGTAGGGGTCGTCCGTGATGTCGCTAAGCGTGCCCGAAAGGGTGAGTTTGGTGGCAGGTCCGGCCACGTGCAGGCGGTTGATGTCGAGTGTGGCTGCACTCAGGTCGTTGCCGCGCAGGCTACATGCCATGCGGGCCTCTACGTCGTGGAAGCTCGCGCGCCCCATCGACGCGCGGCACGGCGGGATGTCTACGGCCACATCGGCCCAGGGAATGGAGTCGGTGAGGGTGTTGAAGGGCCGCGTGAGCTTCACCGCGAGTGCCACTGTGGCATCCGTGTGCACCTCGGCCAGTGCCGGCCAAGCCGTGCGCAGGCTATCGCTCAGGCAGCTCAGCAGTGTGTCGACCGGCACAGGCTGCAGCTCGAAGTCGAGTTCGTGGAGAGTGAGAGGCTCGGCAAAGTCCACATCGGCCGAGAAGCGCGAGCGCACGAAGGCAGCCGCGGCGCTCACATTGTCGAGGCGCAGGCGCGAAGGATCGGCGGGATCCCAGCGCAGGCCGCCGTCGAAGGAGAAGGGCAGCTCCCAGAGGTTGTACTCTCCCAGCATGGGCATGTGGAGATTGCCGCCGAAGTCGAGGGTGTACTGCGGCGTGCCCTCCGAGGTGAGGTCGGCGGGCCGGAGCTCCACCGAGAGACTGTCCGGCGCATCGGGGTCGCTGCCGTCGTAGTAGCGGAACGGCCTGGGCCGGCGTATTTCGAAGCGAGTGATGCGCAGTGCGGGAATCTCCGTGGCAGTGGTGTCGGTGGTGTCGCTTTCCACTATATTGTAGTTGCACAGGCCGCGCGGTCCCAGCACCACGTTTACGGCAGGCTCGTCGAGCACTATGTCGCTCAGGCTTATCTCGCCGCCGGCCAGGGCCGTGAGGCTTATGCCGCCGTGCAGGGAGCGCAGAGTGAGCAGTGTGTCGGCATAGGCGGGTAGGGCGCCGCGCAGGCTGTCGGGGGCGTCGCGCATGTCGCGGCTTATCACCGTGAGGGAATCAACGTCGAGGGTGAGGAAGGGGAAGGTGGCGCGCAGGCCCAGGGCCACGCGCCCCGCCGTTACATCGGCGCGCAGCTGCGACGAGGCCACCCGCTCCACCAGCGGCGTGAGATGCGCCGGGCGCAGCAGACTCACGGTGCAGATGAGCGTTCCGGCCACAAGGAGCACCAGGGCCATCACGGTCCACAACACTATTTTAATGATTCGTCGCCACACGGGATAGTGGCTGCGGGAGGGGGAATTCCGGTTCATGACTGCGGGCGGGTGGTTATGTGAAAGCATGCCTGGCGTCGCTCCATCTTCACGTAGCAGCGGCCCTGTCGCTTGAAATCGAGAAGCACCTCGCCCAGGAGGTTCTTGAGGTCTTCAAAGGTGCGCGGCAGGCTGTCGTTGTCGCATATGAAGCGTGAATAGCTGATGTCGAAAGTGGTGCCGTAGACGTGGGTGGATTCCCCCGTGGCGTTGCGGTTGACGCGGCGCAGGCGCCCCACGGTGGCAGGGGTGCGCAGCAGGCTGGTCACCTTCATGCGGTAGGCTCCGCCGCCGCGTGCCTGCAGCGAGTCGCTGAATGCGCGGCCTATGTCGGCCAGCAGCCGGGCGGCCTCGGGCACAAGATAGGGATAGCTGTGGCGCAACTCGTCCACGTAGTAGTTGCGGCAGGAGCGCACCGGCACGAGCGGACGCGAGAGATGCCAGGCATCGGCCGCGGATTCTATGGGCCGGATTCCTATGGCGCGGGCGGCCTCGAGCTGCACGCGGTTGCTATCGTTGAAAAGTGGGGGGAGCGGCCCGATGTGGCGCAGGCGAATGCGCTCGCATCCGCCGTCGGGGGCCGAGTCGAGGTGCGCCTCCCAGGGATTCACGGCGGGCGGCGAGAGGATTTCGGCCAGCGAGGCATCGGGATACACCGCCGTGTCGGCCCACTCGTCTTGCGGGCGGCTGCCGCCACATGAGGACGCCATCACGAGCAGCACGCAGGCTGCGAGCAATTCACGCATCGCCATGACCGGGAGTTTTATCGGCCAGAGCCTCCCACAGCGGATTGTGGGGCAAGGGCGCCGTTACGTGTATTTCCTTTCCGCTCACGGGATGCGTGAAGCGTATCTCCCGTGCCAGCAGCGATATGGAGCCGTCCGGGTTGCTGCGTCGGTCGCCGTATTTGAGATCGCCGCGAATGGGGCAACCTATGGCGCTGAGCTGCACGCGTATCTGATGCTTGCGGCCGGTGAGCAGTTCCACTTCCAGCAGCCGGTAGTGGTCGCCCTCGGCCAGGGTGGAGTAGCGCAGGCGCGCTTCCTTGGCTCCTGGGCGCGGGGTGGTTGAGGCGTAGCTCTTGTTGTTGCGCTCGGTGGTGGTGATATAGTGTGTGAGCTCTCCGGCGGGCTCGGGTGGCGTGCCGCGGGTGATTGCCCAGTAGCGCTTGTGCACGTCGCCGCGGCGGAACATCTCGTTGAGGCGCGCCAGGGCCTTTGAGGTCTTGGCGAATACCACCACGCCGCCCACGGGGCGGTCGAGGCGATGGGCCACGCCCACGAACACGTTGCCGGGCTTGGCGTACTTCTCCTTGAGCCAGGCTGCCACGATTTCGCTGAGCGGCGTGTCGCCCGTCTTGTCGCCCTGCACTATCTCGCCGGGCGCCTTGTTCACCACTATTATATGATTATCCTCGTAGAGTACGTCCATCCTGTGCAATTTTGCCCCAAAGTTAGCCATTTTTTCGCAAAACCCCCAATAATATATTATTTAAATGTGTGTTGCCGGATTTGAAAATATTGCGAGGAACTGTGTGGGAAGAGATACAGAAGGACAAAAGTTTTTTTATGTGGAAATCTCGCGCGAGGCGCAGAGGGGAAAGATACAAAAGGACAAAAGAGACGGAAGGAACAAAAGTTTTTTGTGCGTTTGGGTTAAAGGAAAATTCGCGCAGAGGCGCAGAGAGAATTAGGGGTCTCTATAATAGGCCTCAAATCAATAGATTCTCTGCGCCTCTGCGCGAGTTTTGTCATGCGTGGCGAAATTTAACAAAATAGACTTGCACAGGTCGTGCAAAAGAGCTACCTTTGCGGCATGAATCACAGCGCACCCATATTACTCTCTTCCGCCCCCATGGGTAAGGTGCGCCTCGGAATTACCCCCCCCCAATGTAATTTATTAATACATAGTAGCTTAGCTGCAAATGCGCATAACAATGCCCCGATTGTGCCCTCAGGCACGGTCGGGGCATTGCCTTTTTGCGCTCTCTCCTGAACCAACCCAAAAACAACAAACCAACCAATATCAACAATCTCTTATGAAAAAACTTCTACTTTCTCTTCTCTGTGCCATGAGTTTCGGCTTCATGGCTCAGGCTCAGGGTTCTGCCGACCTTGAGACTCTGAATGGTGGAAAGGGTGCTACTTCGTATAGTACCTACCAGACCACTAAAAACTGGACGGCAACATATTCGATGGTTGCAAAGAATGGTTATAACAGCATGTCCGGTCTGCCTGTTGACCATGTCATTCCAATTCTCAATGGCAAAACATCAGCAAGTGGCAAGCTCACTTCGCCCTCTCTTACAGGTGGTGTAGACGTAGTCACCATTAAATGCATATATCCCTATTCGGATAAAAATGGCATGGATTTCACGCTTAACATCAAGCAGGGTGGTACAACCGTAAAAACTCAGAAATTCACAAGCTCGGAATCAACGTCTACCGGCTATTCAGAGACATTTACCTCGGATGCCTTTGGCTTAGAAGGAAACTTTGTGATTGAAGTTGTAAATAATTGTCCGTCATCTAAAACGAGCAATGCCGACCGTCTTGGTATCTACGAGCTCTCCTGGACTGCTCCTGAAACAGCCAAGGACGTTGAATTCACCTGGGAAGTGGACGACGTGGTACTCCATCTCGGTGAAGAATTCACCGAACTGCCCAAACTGATTGCCACCGTTGATGGCGAAGAGAGCGCAGAAGCTCTTGCTGCCGTGACCTATGAGAGCGACAACGAGGAACTCATCAAGTTTAACGCCGACGGTACTTTTACTTTCAATAGCAACATTGACGCATCTGCCGTTATCACCGCAAAGGCTCCTACCTCGATTGCAGATTTTGCTACCGTTGAAGATGCAGTGTTCACGCTCCACGTATCCGATCCTCAGAAGACCAATGAAGGTTTTGTATTCAGCACACTTGGCTTTGAGGTAAATGAGGAAGTTCCCGCTGTATCCGACAATATCGTGACGATTACGTTCAATCAGGGTCCCGAAGACGATCCCGAAGAAGAATATGAGCAGCCCGCACCCCGCTACGTGGAAACGAAGGATGGTAAGGCTATGCGCCTCTATCCCGGCAATAATATGGTTATCAGCGCACCCGAAGGCTTTGCTCTCGTTCGCGTAGTATCTGATTATGCTATTGAAAAGGGCCGTGTTGTAGCTGATTATGGTAAGTTCAATACCGACTTCTCCGACTGGACTGCCGGTACTGAAGAGAACAACAGCGTGACTTTCTCCTTTGAAGGTGACGAAGCCGATTACCGCTCTTGGGAGAAGATTACCGTTTACTTCAAGCACATCCACACCACTGTTGCCGGCTTCGAGCACAATGTGCACATGTATGGCAACTCTGCCAAGCTCTACTACACCATCTACATCAACCACCACATGGATTGCGAAACCTACGAGGTTGACTTCAAGATTGACGGTGTGAGCCACAAGAGCACCGAGCACGAGTACAGCGTGGTAGAAGCTCCCCAGGGTGCCATGATGCGCGTATCTCCCGCCAACCCTACCACCCACATTGCTACCGGTGCTATCGAGGCTGCCAATATTAACACCACTGGTGCCGAGAAGGAACATCAGGTGGAAGTGACCCTGAGCCACAATGGCGAGCTGCAGGCTGATCACACCCACACTGCTACTTACACTACCGACGGTACCACCGGCATCGAGGAGGTATCGGCTGAAGCAGCTGCCGCTGCCGAGTACTTCACGCTGCAGGGCGTGCGCGTGGCCGAGCCCCAGGCCGGCAACATCTACCTGGTGCGTCGCGGCGACAAGGTCGTGAAGCAACTGGTTAAGTAAAAGAGCCAACACCCCGAAAGGGGCCAAGCATATTGTTTATTGATAGCGACGTCGCGCACGTGAGTGTACGGCGTCGCGGTGTTTTTTGGCTTCAGGGAAATCTCGCGTGGAGGCGCAGAGGTTTTTTGGGGGATAAATCTTATAAATCTTATAAGTCGTATAAATCGTATATGACTTATGAGATTTATATATTATGGGGAGGACGCTTTGAAAAGCGTCTCTACTGCTTGGTAATCAATAATTTCTTGGCGTGAGGCTTTTATCGGCTGCCGGCCACGAGGAGGGCCAGGCCCATGAGGAGGACGAGGAGGTCGAGGGCTTTGGCGCGCACATGGCGCTCGCGGAGCACCCACACGCCGTAGCAGAAGCTCACGAGCACGCTGCCGCGGCGTATCATCGAAACCACCGAAATCATCGCACCGGGGAGCGAGAGGGCGTAGAAGTAGGCGAGGTCGGCGGCCGTGAGGAAGAGCGAGATGCAGGGTATGCTCCAGCGCCATGTGAAGCGGTCGGCTCCGGGGCGGTCGCCGCGATGCAGGGCGGCTACAACGAGGCACATTATCACGCACTGATAGAGCGAATACCATGCCTGCACGTCGAGGGGGCGGTAGCGCGTGAGCAGGTATTTGTCGTAGAGCGCGCTCACGGCGCCCAGGAGCGTGGCGCCCACGGCCATCCATAGCCAGCGGGAGCTGCGGGGCGAGAAGCCCTCGGCGGCGCCAATGCGCGAGATGAGAAAGAGGGAGATGAATCCCGTGAGGATGCCGGCCCACTGCAGCCAGTTGAGCCGCTCACCGAATACCACCAGCGCGCCCACGAGCACCATCACGGGCCGCGATGCGTTGACGGGGCCTTGAATGGTGAGCGGCAGGTGCTTGATGGAGAAGTAGCCCAGGAGCCACGAGCCCAGCACGATGAATGCCTTGACGAGGATGTGGAGGTGGCCGGCGGCGCAGTCGCCGGGCGCCCAATGGCCCGCGGCAAGCGACTGCACGAGCACGGGACTCATGAGCAGGGTGCCGAATACGGTGTTGAGCATCAGCACCACAAGCACATCGTTGCGGCGCACCGAGAGTTTCTTGAACACGTCGTAGAAGCCCAGTCCGAGGGCCGAAGCAAGAGCGAGGATTATCCACATAGCGGGTGCAAAGGTATAAAAAAATTAAAAAATATAAGATTTATCAGATTTATAGAATTTATTAGAAAAAATCATTATTTTTGTAGACTTAGAGCCAGTTCCGCAATATCTGTTAAAAACAGGGCGGTCAGGCATTGAATGCTTTTATTCACGCAGTGAAGGAGTTATGTGGTTGCATAACGACTGATACAAGTGGATAAAAGCATCAATGGATGGCCGAGGCGACGGAAACATGACCCGTTTTACAATATAGAAATAGAATGAACGTTAAATATAATCACATAAATAACACCCGGTAACTCAATATAAGTTAGCGGCAGAGCGCATCTCACGGATATCTTTTGCGGTGTGTATCAGTCACAGTGCCACAGCACTGCTCCATCGACACACCACAAAATCTATTCCGCGATATGCGGCCCTGTTTTTAACAGATATTGCGGAACGGGCTCTTAAACTTTTTAGGCATAATTTTGTCTAAAAGAAAAACATCTCTCTATATGAAAGCAAGATTCTACATCCCTGTGGTTTTGTCGCTCGCACTGGCGCTTCCCGCAGCCGCGCAGAACTATGACGACGACATATACTACAACCCCGACAAGGCCCGCAAGGCCGCTGCGGCAAAAAACGCCGCACCCAAGAGCAGCAATGCCTATATCACCGGCAATGCGGCAGCAGCGCCGGCCTCTGCCGACTATCCCGCAGCCGATACCTATACGCCCGCTGCCGGTAGCGGGCTGAACATGAGCGTGGACGAATACAACCGCCGCGGAGCCTACGCCGCCGGCGCTCCCGCCGACAGCGCTGCATCCGAGACGGACGCATTCGCCTACACGCGCCGCATCGAGCGCTTCCACAATCCCGATATCGTGGCCGAGAGCGACGACGACGAATTCGTGGAATACTACTATGCCACGGATCCCGTGGTGCTCAACGTGAACGTGATCGACATCAATCCCTGGGACTGGTGGGGACCGCGCTACTCGTGGTATTCACCCTCGATGTGGTATTCGTCGTACTGGAACCCCTGGTACAACTGGAGCTGGGGCCCCACGTGGAACTGGAACTTCGGCTGGGGCTGGGGCGGCTGGTATGACCCGTACTGGAGCTGGGCCGGCGGCTGGGGTCCCTCCTGGGG
>CAMWRI010000010.1 GCA_947176585.1 uncultured Porphyromonadaceae bacterium | reverse complement strand
CTGCAGTTCTTCACCAATATCAGCCACGACTTCCGAACGCCCCTCTCGATCATCATCACCACCCTGGAGGCATATCTGGGCAGCCACAGCGACAGCGATACGAAACGATTCCTGAAACCCGTGCACAAAAACGCACTGCAGCTGCTCAACCTGGTGAATCAGATTCTCGATTTCCGCAAGCTCGATGTGACGGGAGTGCCGCTGCATCTGTCGTACGGCGATATAGTGAGCTACATTAAGGAGATATGCGCTTCGTTCAATCTTTTCTCTGAAGACAGCGGCATAAAGCTGGAAGTGAACACGTCACTGCCGTCGCTCAACATGTACTTCGACAAGGACAAGCTGGGCAAGATTATGATGAACCTGCTGAGCAACGCTTTCAAATACAACAACGAAGGCGGAGCGGTGGCCATAGGCATAAACACGGCCGGCGACAACGTGGAGATAAGCGTGAGCGACACCGGCCGGGGCATCCCCGACGCTGATAAAGCCCGCATATTCGACCGTTTCTATCAGTCGGGCAACCGCCAGCACACGGCCATGGGCTGCGGCATAGGCCTCCACATAGTCAAGGAATTCGTGGAGCTCCACGGAGGCACCGTGGAAGTGCAGGACAATGAACCGCAGGGCACCCGCTTCGTGGTTACACTACCGGTGGTCAGGTCAATTGAGAGCGAGAAGGCGCAGGCCGCTGAGACACCCGCCGCCGAGACGCGTGCTCTACTGCCTGCATCCGGAAAACCGGTGACGGAGTCGAGGGCCACAATCCTGCTCGTGGAAGATAACCAGGATTTCATAGACTTCATGGAACAGTCGCTGGCCGACGACTACAACGTACTCAAGGCATCCAACGGCGAGCAGGCGCTCGAAGTGCTCGAGAGCGAGACCGTGGATATTATTATTTCCGATGTGATGATGGACCGTATGGACGGTCTGGAGCTGTGCAAGGCTGTGAAATCCGACATACGCATATCACATGTGCCCGTGATACTGCTCACTGCCAAATCACTGGCAGAGGACGAAATGCGAGGTCTGGAATCCGGTGCCGACGACTATATCACCAAGCCCTTCAGCATGCCCATCCTGCGCCAGCGAATATCGAAGCTGATCGACGAAAACCGGCGCTCGCAGGAGAAATTCAGGCGCATTCCGGATATATCGCCTTCAGAAATCACCATCACGCCGCTCGACGAAAAATTCCTCTCCGACACCATCAAGGTGGTGGAAGAAAACATGTCGAACCCCGACTTCTCCGTGGAGATGCTGAGCACGCATCTTGGAATGCACCGGACCCACCTCTACAAGAAGCTCTCCTGCATCACCGGCAAGACGCCCATCGAGTTCATCCGCCTCATCCGCCTCAAGAGGGCGGCCCAATATCTGGCACAGAGCCAGATGTATATCTCGGAAATTGCCTATAAGGTGGGATTCAACAATCCCCGCCTGCTGTCGAAGTACTTCAAGGAGGAGTACAATATGACACCGCGCGAGTACATACGCTCGCTGGGCATCGACAACGACAAGAAAACCGAGGAGGAATGACCCTGCTTTCCATGAAAAAAACTCAATAATATAATACCTGATGAAAAAAGTAATTCTACCCTTCCTGGCCCTGGCGGCTGCAGCGTTTGCCGATGCATCGGCAGCTGAGAGGCAGCTATTCGACAGCGACTGGAAGTTTGCCTTCGGCAACGCATCGGATCCGGCGAAGGACTTCGGCTGCGGCACCGAATACTTCAACTACCTCACGAAAGCCAATTCGATTCACAACGAGGGCCCTTACAGCCCAAAATTCAATCCGGAGCGCTGGGGCGCTGAGTGGATTGACGTGACTCTGCCCCACGACTGGGTGGTGGATTTGCCTTTCGAGGGAGAAGCCAGCCACAGCCACGGCTACAAGACCGTGGGCTACAAATACCCCGAAACCAGCGTGGGCTGGTATCGCAAGACCTTCTTCGTGCCGGAAGATGACTATGGAAAACACATCTCGCTGCAATTCGACGGCATATTCCGCGACGCGCGAGTGTGGGTCAACGGGTTCTACCTGGGCAGCGAGCCCAGCGGCTACGCCACGCAGGTCTACGACATCTCGGAATATCTCAACTACGGCGGCGAGAATGTGGTGGCCGTACGCGCCGATGCCACTCTTGAGGAAGGCTGGTTCTACGAAGGCGCCGGCATCTACCGCCACGTGTGGCTCGACAAAGCCGACCCCCTGCATGTGGCTCCCTTCGGCACATTCGTGCATGCCGCTCTTGAAGCTCCCTACAATGAGGCCATCGTGACGGTTGAGACCACCGTCGACAATATGGGCCTCGACACCGCCGACTACGAAATACGCAACACCCTCGTGGCTCCGGACGGCACGAAAACAGTATTCCCCGTATCTAAGGAACATGGCGTGCTGCCCAAGAGCAACCGCCTCTCCTCGGTGAATGTGGCTGTGGAAAATCCCGCACTGTGGGATATCGACAATCCGCAGCTCTACACTCTCGTGACCGAGGTGGTGAAGAACGGCGAAGTGGTCGACACCCGCACCACAACCACAGGCCTGCGCGACGTGCGCTTCGATGCCGACAAGGGCTTCTTCCTCAACGGCCGCAACGTGAAAATCAAGGGTGTGGACCTGCATCAGGATCATGCCGGGACGGGCGCCGCCATCCCCGACGCTCTACAGGCCTTCCGCCTGCGCGAGCTCAAGAAATACGGCGTGAACGCCTACCGCTCAAGCCACAATCCCATGACACCCGCCATGCTCGACGCATGCGACTCGCTGGGCATACTCGTGATGGAGGAAAACCGCCTCACGGGCGTGAACGACGAGCACATACGCCTGCTCCGGCGCATGATCGAACGCGACCGCAACCATCCCTCCATCATCTTGTGGAGCATAGGCAACGAGGAATGGGGCACGGAGTGGAACGACTTCGGCCGCCGCATATCCGAGACCATGCGCGAATATTGCCACCGCTTCGACCCCACACGTCCCATGAGTATGGCCACCTCCGGCGGTCCCACCGTGGTGGTGCCTGTGGACGTGGCCGGATATAACTACGTAGTGCAGAATCCTATCGACCGCCATCGCGCGGATTATCCCGACCGTAAGGCCGTGGGCTCCGAGGAGACTACAGGCTGCGGTGCGCGCGGTGTGTACTACGACAACCACGCACACGGCTACATGAAAGCCATCAACCGCTCCAAGAGCGGCCCCGACAGCATTTACAACGCCATCGAACGAGGCTGGAAATTCTACGACGAACGCCCCTGGCTGGGCGGTCTCTTCTACTGGACCGGCTTCGACTACCGCGGCGAGCCCAACCCCATGTCGTTCCCCGCCACAGGCTCGCAGTTCGGCGTGCTTGACTATTGCGGTTTCCCCAAAGACGAAGCTTTCTACCTCAAATCCTGGTGGACCGACGAACCCGTGCTGCACATCTTCCCCCACTGGAACCTCAAAGGCCACGAGGGCGAGAACGTGGATGTATGGGCCTACAGCAACATGGACGAAGTGGAGCTCTTCGTCAACGGCAAGAGCCTGGGCCGCAAGTCCATGCCCAAAAACGGCCACTTGAGCTGGGATGCCGTATATCAGCCCGGCACCGTGAAAGCCGTGGGCTACAAGAACGGCAAGAAGGCTATGGAAACCAAAATCGAGACCACCGGCGAGCCCGCACGCCTGAATCTCACTGCCGACCGACGTACAATCAAGGGCGACAACATGGATCTCTCCGTAGTGGCCGTGAAAGTGCTCGACAAGAAAGGCCGCTTCGTGCCGGATGCAAATATCGAGCTCAACATAGCCGCCGACGGCCCCGTGAGAATACTCGGTGCAGGCAACGGCGATCCCGCCTTCCAGGCTGCTGAACGGCCGGTCGACGCTGCCGCGAAAACATTCAGCATCAAGACATTCAATGGTCTTGCTCAGATTCTCGTGCAATCCGACGGTGATGACGGCGAAGGCATCCTCACCGTATCGGCCGACGGCGTGGCCGCCGATGCCATCAAGATAAACGTTCAATAACCTCCAGCCATGAAAAATATTGCAAAATCAGTTCTTGCCGCAGCCATAGCCATGGGCTCATGGCACGGTATCAATGCCGAGGTGATCAACCTCACTACCCCCGGCACATCCCTGGTGCTCGACGCCAGCGTGGGGCAGCCCCTGCGCATCCTCTACTACGGCGAGAAAGTGGCCGACGATGAAATCCCCGCACTCCGTTCGTCGGCACTGTACTACCGCGACGCCTACCCCGTCTACGGCCTGTATCCCCAGGGCGAAGCTGCCCTGAGCGTGACGCACGCCGACGGCAACCGCACCACGCAGGTGGAAATCACGGGTGTGGAGACGAAGCAGGAAGGCGACGCCACAGTGACCACCGTGGCCATGCGCGACAAAGTATATCCCTTCGACGTGAACGTGAACTATAGAGTCCGTCCCGGCTACGACGTGATCGAGACCTGGGTGGATATCACCAACAACGAGAAGGGTGCCGTGACGCTCAACCGTTTCATGTCGGGCTACCTGCCCGTGCGCTACGGCAACGTATGGCTGTCGAGCCTCTACGGCACCTGGGCCAACGAGACCAACGTCACCGAGGAACCCCTCTCGCACGGCGTAAAGATGATCAAAAACAAAGACGGCCTGCGCAACTCCCACACAGCCCACGGCGAGGTGATGCTGTCGCTTGACGGCAAGCCGCAGGAAAACACCGGCCGCGTCATAGGCGCCGCCCTGTGCTACCCCGGCAACTACAAGCTATTCATCGACACGGACGACAGCGACACGCATCATTTCTATGCCGGCATCAACGAGGAAAACTCCGAGTATCATCTGAAGAAGGGCGAGACATTCACCACTCCGGAGCTTGCCCTCACCTACAGCCACGAAGGCCTCTCGGGTGCGAGCCGCAACTTCCACAAATGGGGCCGAGACAACCGCCTGCACGCCGGCGACAAGGAGCGCAAGATACTGCTCAACTCATGGGAAGGCGTCTACTTCAACATCAACGAGGATGTGATGGCCGGCATGATGGAGGATATCGCGTCCATGGGCGGCGAACTCTTTGTGATGGACGACGGCTGGTTCGGCGACAAATACCCCCGCAACGTGGATAATTCGTCGCTGGGCGACTGGGTTGTCGACACCCGCAAGCTGCCACACGGCATCAACGGACTGCTCGACACGGCCAAGAAAAACGGCGTGGCCTTCGGCATATGGATTGAGCCCGAAATGGCCAATACCACGAGCGAACTCTACGAGAAACATCCCGAGTACATCATCAAGGCTCCCAAGCGCGACGTTGTAAAGGGCCGCGGAGGCACACAGGTGGTGCTGGATATGTCCAACCCCAAGGTGCAGGATCTGGTGTTTGAGATCGTGGACACGCTCATGACCAAATACCCCGCAATCGACTATATCAAATGGGATGCCAACGCTCCCGTGATGGAACACGGCTCGCAGTATCTCACGGCCGACAACCAGAGCCACCTCTATATCGACTATCACAAGGGATTCGTAAAGACGCTCGACCGTATCCGCGCCGCACATCCCCACGTGACCATCCAGGCCTGTGCCAGCGGCGGCGGCCGCGCCAACTGGGGAGTTCTTCCCTGGTTCGACGAATTCTGGACCTCCGACAACAACGATGCCCTGCAACGCATCTACATGCAGTGGGGAACCAGCTACTTCTTCCCGGCCATAGCCATGGCGTCACATATCTCGGCCTCGCCTAACCACCAGACTTTCCGCCGCATTCCCACCAAGTTCCGTGCCGATGTGGCCATGAGCGGACGCCTGGGACTGGAGATGCAACCCAAGGACATGAACGATGAAGACCGTGCCATCTGCGCTCAGGCTATCGCCGACTATAAGAAGATCCGACCCATCGTACAGTTCGGCGATCTGTACCGCCTGCAGTCGCCCTTCGACAAGAAAGGCGTGGCCTCGCTCATGTACGTCACGCCCGAGAAGGACGACGCCGTGTTCTTCTGGTGGAAGACGGAGACATTCATGAATCAGCAGCTGCCCCGCATCCCCATGGCCGGCCTCGACCCCGACAAGAAATACAAGGTGACGGAGCTTAACCGCATCGACAACCGTCCCCTCCCCTTCGAGGGCAAGGAGTTCACCGGCAAATTCCTCATGGCCAACGGTCTTGACATTCCTCTGACCTATCGCGTGGACTACCACAAGAACACCGACTTCTCGTCGCGCGTGCTGCGCCTCACCGAAGTGAAATAAACCGTGCCACGATAAGATGAAAAAGATTGTTTTAGGTATCTCCCTTATAGCGCTCGCCTCGTTCTGCGGCTTCGCCAAGAGCCGCACGGGCGGCGTGCGAGGCGCGAGCGCTGTGGAGACCGATACGCTCCACAGCACGGTGCTCGGAGCCCCGAGAGAGTTCACCGTGTATCTGCCTGCCGGCTACGACACCGACACCACCCGCAGCTATCCCGTGCTGTATCTGCTGCACGGATTCAGCGACACGAACCAATCGTGGTTCCACAACGCTCCGCTGGCCACCGTGGCCGACCGCCTCATAGCCTCCGGCGAAGTTCAGCCCATGATCATCGTGAGTCCCAACGCCGGCGGCACGCCGGGTGTGGACTGGAACGGCTATTTCGACATGCCGGGGTGGAACTACGAGACTTTCATGTTCACGGAATTCATACCATATATCGAGAGCAACTACAGGGTGAAGCCCGGCAAGGAGCACCGCGCCATCTCCGGTCTGTCGATGGGCGGAGGCGGATGCGCGTCGTATGCCCAGCGCCACCCCGATATGTTCAGCTCCGCGTATGTCATGAGCGGCTGGCTTCACAACGAGAAGGCCGAGAATGTGGACGCTGCTGACAAAGTGGCCGTGGTGCGCCGCTCCGTGGCCGACCACAGCTGCCTCGGCTTTCTGGAGAACGCCGATGCCGGCACCGCGGACAGTCTCAGGTCGCTGGCATGGTACGTAGACGTGGGCGACGACGATTTTCTGCTTGACATCAACCAGGATTTCTATCGACTGATGCGGAAGAAACGAATCCCCTGCCAGCTGCGCGTGCGTGACGGCAGCCACAACTGGGAATACTGGACCACAGCGCTCTACACCTCCCTGCCATTCGCTTCACGTAACTTCAAATAACTGATGAAACATAAGATTTCGATAATCACGCTACTGGCGTGTGGGATACCTTTTGTGGCCTCATCGAAGCTGAGTATGCCCCACTTGTTCAGCGACAACATGGTGATTCAAGCCGATACCGTGGCACGCCTGTGGGGCCATGCAGAGCCGGGAGCACTGGTTAGCGCCACAGGCTCCTGGGGAGCGGAGTCATCATGCAAGGCCGACAGCTCGGGTCATTGGCAACTGGGAATCGCCACCCCCGCAGCATCATATGAGGCACTATGCCTCACCGTGACCGATAAGTCCGACGGCCACAGCGTGACATTCAACAACGTACTTGCCGGCGAGGTGTGGATTGCCTCGGGCCAGAGCAATATGGATATGCCGCTGCGAGGCTACTGGCATCAGCCCGTGGAGGGCGGTGGCGACGAAATCACGTTCGCCGCGAGAAACGGCCGCGGCATCCGATTCCTCAACGTGCCGCGCACCCAGAGTTATACCCTTCAACACGATATTGACGCCTCGTGGCAGACGAGCAACCCGCAGAACACTGCCGAATTCTCGGCTCTCGCGTGGTTCTTCGCCCGCAGCCTAAAGGACATCATTGATATGCCCGTGGGCATAATCAACGCTGCCTACGGAGGCTCAAAGGTGGAAGCATGGGTGCCGGAGGAAATCCTCGCCGGCTACCCTGACTGCGACTATCAGGCCGAGAAAAACGACTCCACGGTGGGCAACTGGGACCGCACCGGAGCTATGTACAACGCCATGATTCATCCCATTGCAGGGTTCACCGCTCGCGGATTCATATGGAATCAGGGAGAGTCCAACGTGGGACGCCACGCCGTGTATCCCGCGCGACAGAACGACATGATCACACATTGGCGCAAGGTATGGGGCGACCCCGGGATGCAATTCTACTTCGTGGAGCTTCCCGGCTACGACTACGGCGATGCCGAAGGAACCGGCGCAGCCCTCTTCAGGGAAGCCCAGCACAAGGCAGCAAGGGAGACTGAGGGTGCACATATCGTGTGCACATCGGATCTCGTGTACCCGGACGAAGCCGACGACATCCACGGACGCAACAAGCGCGACATAGGCAAGCGACTGGCCGCGTGCGCCGCCACGCACTCGTATGGCATCAAGGGCATCCCTCACCGCTTCCCCTCCTACAAATCCGTAGACCTCAAGGGCGACAAAGCCCTGGTGTGGTTCAACGATATGTGGCAGGGATTCACCCCCAACGAGAACCTGCAGGGCTTTGAAGTGGCCGGCGAAGACCGCGTGTTTCATCCCGCGGTGGCCGAAATCGACCGCAACGGGCTTTACCTCACGGTGAGTTCGCCGGAGGTGGCCGACATCAAATCCGTGCGCTACTGCTTCAAAAATTTCGCCATCGGCCGCGTGCACGACATGCTGGGCATGCCCATCGTACCTTTCCGCACCGACGACTGGGATAAATAACCACCACAATGAAAAACGCAAAACTACTGCTGCTCGCCGGCGCATTGGCCGCTACTGCAACAGCATTCGGCGGTACGAGAGAAGACCTGCGTGCCGCTCTCATAGATGCCGTGAACAGCGGCAAAACCTACTTCGGGCACCACGACGACACCGCCTACGGCCATAATTGGACCGGTGAAGACGGCCGCAGCGACACGAAAGAGACTGCAGGGAGCTACCCCGGTATCATGAGCTGGGACCTGGGCGACCTCGAATGGGGTAAAGACCGAGATCTTGACGGTGTGCCCTTCGACCTGATACGCCGCGAAGTGATCGTGCAGAACAAGCGCGGGGGACTCAGCACCTTCAGCTGGCACTGCGACCATCCCCTGACGGGCCTCGACAGCTGGAAGACGGCCGACAAGACACAGGTGGCCGTGCTGCTCCACACAGAGGAAGGACGCGCGGCATTCGCCCGGCAACTCGACTATCTCTGCGACTTTTTCAACAGCCTTAAGGATGAGAACGGCGAGAAAGTGGCCGTGATTTTCCGCCCCTGGCACGAGCACACCGGCAGCTGGTTCTGGTGGGGACGCGACAACTGCTCCACCGAAGATTTCAAAGCCCTGTGGAGCACGATGAGAGCACATTTCGACGCCCGCGGCGTGGACAACGTGCTCTGGGCATATTCCCCGGACCGATGCGAGAATGCAGAAATGTACATGGAGCGGTATCCCGGCGATGAATATGTGGACATCTTAGGAGCCGACGTATATCACTTCCACAACGAAGAAGGCTCGGAAGAGTATCGCCGCTGCGCGGGCACCACGCTGGGTATCGCGTGCGCCGAAGCCGCAAAAAGAGGCAAGATTGCCGCTTTCACGGAGACCGGTCTCGAAAGCCTCACCATCCCCGACTGGTACAACTCCCACCTGCTTCCCCTGCTTGAGGCCAATCCCGTGGCCTACGTGGTGGTGTGGCGCAACGCTTATCGCTCTCCCCGCCACTACTACGTGCCCTACCCCGGCCACCCGGCCGAGGCTTCATTCAGGAAATTTGCCGACAATCCCCGCACGATATTCGTGAAATAAACTTTCACGATACCACAACGAGGGGCGTACTTTCACGGTACGCCCCTCGCTCGTTATTGCATGAATGGGTCTTACTCGGAGTCGGCCCCGTAGGCCACAACCTGGAGAGGATATAATTCCGAGGGGTCGGAGGGAGTCTCCAAAGCTTCGGCCGTATCGTGCTTCACCACCCTGCCCTCGCTCTTGGGCAGCTTGAAATTCACGGGCAAAACCATGCTGCAGGGCACGGGCTTGCCCTCCTTCTTGCCGGGCGTCCATGCCGGCATAGCGTTCACAACCCGAATGGCCTCGGCATCGAGTTCGGGCGACACCGGGTTTTCAACATGGACGTCGATGGGCCGGCCGCTCGTGCTGATGACAAACTTCACCAGCACCTTGCCTTGGACGCCTTGCTTCGCAGCGGCTGCAGGATAGCTTATGTTATCCACGAGGAATTTGAACATTGCTGACATGCCGCCGGGATATTCCGGCATCACCTCGGGCTGCTCCACGGGCACCTCGGCATTGGTGGAGGCAGCAGCCGAAGCCGTTTGCACAGCCGGAACATTTTCACTAACTTTGTGGGCGTTGAGCTGCACAGAGGAGGCTGTGCCCAAGGCATGGGCCACCGAAGGGTTGTTCACGGCCACGGCCGCAAGAAGGATGGCCGGGGCGATAGCCAGGGCGCGCAAGCGGCGCGCCGGGCTGCTTTTTTGATTACACATCATAGTAATACGGTTTTTAAGTTTACTGTGGTTAAGGCTGTTGGCGAGCGACGGGAATCTCTGGCCCACAGCCTTTTTTGTGAGCAATAATTGGTATTGGCGGGCATCCGCTCCGCTTTGCAGCACGGCATCGTCGGCCTGGTATTCATGCACGTTGCGCAGCTCGGTTCGCATGAGCCACGATGCGGGGTTGTACCATAGGAGAATGACCACAAGCTGCGCCAGCAGCAGGTCTATCCAATGGAGCAGGCGCAGATGGGCGCGTTCATGCATAAGGATGGTTTCGCCCGCTTCCGCGTAGTCTGCACGGCTCATCACGATATAGCGCACCCAGCTGAATGTGGCAAATTTAGTATCGCGCAGCAATATAATGGAGTATCTGCCGACAATTTGTTTCTCACCCTTACGGAGAATTTCGAAAAGGCGCACAAACGAGATTAAGGTAAAAAGCGCAGCCACAATCACACCCGCGAAATATGCCGCTACGCAGAACCACGCCCACGCCGCCACTGTGGCCTGCAGAGCCTCCACCACGACCGGGCCGGCCTCGACAACTCCCGGTCGCACTTCATCCGCAAAATGCCCGAAATCCGGCAAACGCAGCAATGGAGCAATAAACGCTATCGCGTAAATCGACAGAAGCGCCACACGGTTGAACGCCGGCTGATTCTCGGTGGAGAGCAACCACTTGTATATCAGATACCCGGCGAGCAGATATATGCCGGATTCAAATGTATATGCTGCGAATATTCCCATTGAGTCACTGATTTTTGTCCTTGCCTTCTATCATATCTATTATCTGCCGCAGCTCGTCCACTGAAATTTTCTCCTCCTCAACGAGGGCTGAGACGGCTGATGTGTAGGAATTGTTGAAATAGCTCTTGATCACTTGCGCGAGACTGCGCCCGGCGAAGTCGGCGGCCTGCGCCACTGCAAAGTACTTGAAAGGCTTCGGAGATTCCGGCTCGTGCGACACATAGCCTTTGTCTTCGAGAATGCGCACAGTGGTAGACACGGTATTCACGTGCGGCCGCGGATCGGGATAGGTGTCGAGCAACTGCCGCACGGTCATCGCGCCGTGCTCCCACAACTGCTCCATCACTTCGGCCTCGCGCTCGGTGAGCCGCGGATATTTCGATTTCGTTCTTGGCATAACTAATATTTTAGTTGACACCGCAAAGATATAACTAATTTTTTAGTTATGCAAATGCCGCGGCTAAAAAATTGCCGCGGCACAGATATTTGCTATAGATATTACAAATCTTATCCTGTGGCTCAGGATTCGAGATCGGCAAGCATACGACGGGCCATGCGCCTCATGCTGTTGTACTTGAGCGTACCCAGCACGGCGCCTATGACGAGGCCTGCGATTCCTCCAATCAGCACATCGGGTTTGCCCATGCGGTACATAAACACAAAGAGCGGGGCAACTATCACCGCGGCTACAGCGATACCTATAGCTCTGAGGCGCGCCTGCCACAATATCATGCGCGAGGCGTGGGCAACGGCCTCGCATGTGGGCAGGCCGATATAGTCCACAGAACCTATCATACGCACAAAACACAGGTCGGCGACGCCGAAGAAGATGCCTCCGGCGGTATAGAGCAGACACATCCACAGGGGTGCTTCGAGTATCTTGTAAAGACCGGTGTAGGCCAATACGGGAAGAAGCAGAAACGACACCACGGCAAATATGCGGTATTGCCTGCGCAGGTTCTGCTGCTTCGAGGTGGCTTTCTCGGCGGCCAGACGGGCCACGAGGATACGGTTGGCCTCGGCGAGCTTTTTAGTATCTGCCGAAAGCGACTGCCACTCGCGGCGTATATCGTCAAGATTATTTTCGCTCATTGTTCTTGTGTATTTGCGCGTTTGGAGAGTTTCTCTTTAATTCTATGAAGGCGTGTGGCCACATTTGCCACACTCAGGCCCGTGACGGCAGCGATATCACTGTAGGGCTTATCGTCGAGCCACATTGTCACGATAGCTTTTTCTATTGGCAGCAGATCGGCAATCATGTCGTGGAGCATCTTGAAGCGCCGCTCGCGTTCGATACCTTCGGCAGTGTCGTCGGCTATGGTCATGGCTCCGTCAAGCGAAGTGTTGAGCGATGCATGCCGGTTGCGTCGCACCCACGTGATGCAGGTGTTGATGGCGGTGCGGTAGATCCATGTCGATACTTTCGCGTCGCCTCGGAAGTGCGAGAGGCCGGTCCATAGATTGGCGGCCACTTCCTGATAGAGATCGTCCACGGTGGCCTGGGGCGAGGAATAGATGTAGCAGACCTTAACTATCAGACTTTTATAAGTGTCCAATAGTTCCTCAAACTGCTTTTGCCTGGCCATGCTTTCCGTCATACCATTTATTAGACGCACGAAGCTCCTGAAAATTACACCGTGTCTGCAAAAAAATCCGCACAGCTGTGCACGGAAATCAGACCCCGTTCCCCGATATCTGTTAACGCGGGGAACGGGGCCTATGCTCTGTTTCGTGCGATACTTACATGCTGCGGTGGAACGTGAGATCGCGTTTGCCCACCTCGCACGACAGGATATCGCCGGTCACTTTCACGTCGTCGAGTTTGTCGAGAGATATAAACTGCCCTGTGGCCGCACTCCGCACCGCCGAGCGCCATCTATCCGCAGTGACCGCTGTGAGCGAATCCACGCGCGGCTGTTCCATCCCCGTGAGAAGATTTTGCGAATACACCACCCCATCCGGATCCACCGCTACGGTGAGGGTACTGCGGTCAAGGAATATCACGATATCATCGCGGTCGCCGTCGTCGTAGCTCCATTTTCCGTTGATCGTGGCAGTGGCCGTAACATTCACCTCATACGGCTCGTCGAAACCGGCAATGGTTCCGGACTCAACAGGCTGATTGGCATTGATCACGGCCGATAGAGTGACATCTCCGGATTTGGCGCCCTTGGGCGCATCAAAATCCATTGTGAGCACACTGGTAGCATCCGAAGCTATCGCTATCTCATTGTCGATACGGGTGGGGGTAGAGGTCCACGCGCCGTTGATATCGGGGCCTCCGGAGCAGGCAGTGCACGCAGCAAGAAGAGCTGCGGCGGCAAATAGTTGAAATTTCATAGCTGTAAGAATATTTAACTATGAAACAATCCGGCAAGCCTTTTTGTTTGGGCCTATCCCCTGCCACGGCGGGCAGCATCTAAGCGCAGCATGATGAACAGCAGGATAGTGAAACCCCACAGCGACGAGCCGCCGTAGCTAAAAAATGGCAGAGGGATGCCAATGACCGGACACAACCCTATCACCATGCCTATGTTGATGCAGAAATGGAATATAAAATACGACGCCACACAATATGCGTATACGCGTGAGAAGGTGGACGGCTGCCGCTCGGCAATGGTGATGGTGCGCAATATCAGGGCCAGGAACAAAGCCGTGACGGCTACAGAGCCCACAAATCCTTCTTCCTCGCCGATGGTGCAGAATATGAAATCGGTGTGCTGCTCGGGCACATATTTCAGCTTGGTCTGAGTTCCGTTGAGGAAGCCCTTGCCGGTGAGGCCGCCGGAGCCTATTGCAATCTTGCTCTGATTCACGTTGTAGCCTGCGCCGCGCAAATCCTGCTCAATACCCAGCACCACCTTGATGCGCATCTGCTGGTGGGGCTGCAAGTGGTCGAATGCCACGTGCACGCAGAACATGAACACAACGGCATACATCGCGGCGCCAACGGCAATAAGTACGGCGGGCACACGATAACGCACCGATTCGAAGGCCACGTACACCGCGGCTACGCCGAGGATACCGAGCATCACAGGCATACCCGGCACAGCCACTCCGCACGGTCCGGCAATAAGCCACAGCACCAGCCCCGTGCCGGCAAACCACAGCACAAGATTGCGGGCTATCTCGAAACGCTTGCTGTAGACCACAGCCATCACTGCAAGCATCACCTCCGCGATGACCAGCACGGCGAACTCTCCAGTGGGCACACCCATCACCGCAGTATCGGCAAACTTGGCCACCACCACGAAAATCACCACCGAAAGAAGCGCGGCAAAAAGTATAAGACCGCTCATTCCCTCGCGGTAGAGCACGAAAAACAGGGCCATGAACGTGAGGGCCGAACCCGTCTCGTTCTGGGCCAGGATGAGCACTACCGGCACAATAATAATCGATACGGCACGTGCATAGTTGGAGAGCTTGGCGTTGAGCGCGAAGTGATACCCGCTGAACAGCTTTGCAAGCGCAAGCGCAGTGGCAAACTTGGCGAACTCGGCAGGTTGCAGGCTCACAGGGCCCAGCACTATCCAGGAATGAGAGCCCTTGATGTCAGGGGCAACAAGCGGCGTTATAGCCAGCAGCACGAGCATGAAGAGATATATGGGATAGGCATACGTCTCGTACATGCGCGCATCCACAAGGAGCAGCACGAAGGCTATGGCCATCGAGAGGCCTATCCAGCGCAGCTGCTTGCCGGAAAACTCGTCGAAGGAAAATATGCTTGCATCATCAAAGTCGTAGCTCGCAGCATATATGCTGATAGCGCCCGCCACAACCATGAGCAGGTATATGGCCACCGTGAGCCAGTCGACATTTCGCAACGTGCGGGCCAGACTATTTCTTTCTTGGGGCAGCATAGACAAGCGAACTGTTTAGCATTTGTTCCTCCATGGCCTTGCGCTCCGGCGCTATCGAGCCCGTGAGATATTTTTCCATAACGAGACTGCCGATGGGCACACCGTAGGTGGCACCGAAGCCTGCGTTCTCGATATACGCCGCCACGGCTATGCGCGGCTTCTCGTAGGGCGCGAAGCCCATGAAGGCGGAGTGGTCCTTGCCGTGCGGGTTCTGCGCGGTACCGGTCTTGCCGGCCACGGCAATATCCCGGAGCGCGGCGCGGCGGCATGTGCCGCCGGTCACGGCCATGCGCATGCCCTCGGCGATGTCGTCGTACCAGTGACTGTCGATCGTGGGGCGGCGCACGTCGAGGAGCCCGGCGGGCATCACGGTATCCTGTATCTCCTTCACCACGTGGGGAGTGATGAACCAGCCACGATTGGCGATAGTGGCGCATAGGTTGGCAATCTGCAGCGGCGTGGCAAGAATCTCGCCCTGGCCTATGGCCACGGATATGATGGTATTCGCGCTCCAGCGCCCTTCGGAGTAGAATTTGTCGTAGAACTTCGCATTGGGCAGGAATCCGCGTTTCTCACCGGGCAGGTCGAGACCCAGCTTATAGCCGTAGCCCATGCTCACGAGATGGTTTTTCCATACCTCGAAGGCCTTTGCCGACGAACCGTATTTGCTGCGGCGGTCGATCATGGCCTTGAATCCCCAGCAGAAGAAGGCGTTGCACGACGTCTGGAGGGCCGGTTTTAGCGGCAACGGCGAACCGTGGGAGTGACAGCCCACACGCAGGCCTCCGTTGATATAGCCGTGATAGCAGGGGTATGTGGTGTTGAGGTTGATTATGTCTTCCTGAAGAAATATCAGTCCCTGGGTGGGCTTGAATGTGGAACCCGGAGGATAGGCGGCCATATAGGCGCGATCGTAGAGAGGCCATGCCTCGTCGGCCACAAGCTTGCGGTAGTTCTCGCCACGCTGGCGTCCCACAAGCAGGCGGGGATCATATGTGGGCGACGACACGAGGCACAGTATCTCGCCCGTCTCAGGCTCGATCGCCACCACGGCACCTCTCTTGCCCACCATGAGCGACTCGGCGTACTCCTGCAGCCCGATGTCGATGCTTAGCCGGAGGTCGCGGCCACCTATGGGTGCCACATCCCGCGCACCGTCCTCGAAGCGGCCCTGGATGCGGCCGCGGGCATCGCGGATGAGGATTTCCACTCCTTTGTGGCCGCGCAGATATGATTCGTAGCTTTTCTCCACGCCCAGGTCGCCGGTATAGTCGCCGGGAGCGTAATATTCGTCGTTCTCGATATCATTGGCGTTTACCTCGCGTATATTACCCAGCACATTGGCAGCCGAGGCATGGTTGTACTGCCTGAGTATGCGTTTCTGGATAAAGAACCCCGGGAATCGGTAGAGTTTTTCCTGCAGGCGCCCGTAGTCCTGAGAAGAAAGCTGAGTGATGAGCTTTTGCGGGGTGTACGACGAATAGCCCGGATTCAGCCGCTTGTCGCGCATATCGGCGAAGCGGCGGCGAAGCTGCTCGGGAGTGATGTTGAGCGTGGCGCAGAAATCGAGAGTGTCGAATGGCTGCACATCGCGGGGAATGAGCATCACGTCGTAGGCCGGCTGATTATACACCACCAGCTCACCGTTACGGTCGTATATAAGGCCGCGCGAGGGATACACCGTCTTTTTGAGAAAGGCGTTGCTGTCGGCACTCTGCTTATACTTGCTGTCGTTGATCTGCAGGTCGAACAGCCGCACGAGATAGACCAGCGCGATGAGCAGGATGAAACCGCCGATTATGTATTTTCTTTTTTCGAGATTATAATCTTTTCTCACGTCGGGAAGAGCGGCTTGCGAGGCTTGCGAAAGCGTAAACGAAAACAAAAGTATAGAGCGAGCTGCACACGATGCGCAGCAGCCACAACCGCGGGTTGAAGAGTTCGAAGGTTTCTATGGTGAACACGAGGGTGCAATAAATCAATACCATCGTGATCATGTACTTGAGGTAGTTCTCCTGTCCGAGCGACTGCAGGCCCAGGGATGCAGGCCCGAGTTCCTCGTCCTGCGGCACATAGAGATGTAGCACAGGACGGCGCACAAACGCCAGAACAGTGCAGCTTAGGGCGTTAAGGCCGGGAGTATCGGAAAACACATCCACGGCAAGCCCCGACATAAAACCGATGGTCATCGCCCAATTGGCGCCCAACGTGACCGGAAGCGATATGAGCACATAGATAAACACCAGCGGAAGCGCCACGCCGAAGAGGGCCAGATTATTGAAAATCACGGCCTGGGCCGGCACCAGAAGTACCAGCAGCAAAAGGGCGTTGATTATGGTTTTGCTCATCGGCGAGTTCAGTTAAATGCTTTTTTTGCTCTTTCTTCATCCTGATCTTCTCCTTCCTCGAGTGCGGATGCCTCTGCGCTGAGCGAACTCACCACCACCTGCACATTGTTGAGCGCGGTGAAGTCGCTGAGCAGACGTACCTTGAGGGTGAAGAAGTTTTCGTGGTCGTTGTAGTTGTCGGGCATCACCACGCCCACGGGGAGTCCGGCGGGGAACACCGCCGAATAGCCGGAGGTGACCACGGTGTCGCCGGGGGTGTACACCGTGTGGCGCGGCAACTCCTCGAGAAGCGCCATTCCAGGATCGCGGCCGTCCCACACCAGCGAACCGAAATTGTCGGAGCCCTTGAGCTTGCACGACAGACGGAAATTGGGGTTGAGCAGCGATATCACCCGCGCACTGCGCGGTCCCACCACGCTCACTATTCCCACCACGCCCGACGCATCTATCACACCCATCTCCGGACGCACGCCGTCTTTTTCGCCTCGATTGATGGTGAGATAGTTGAACGGGCGTGCAACACTGTTGTTGATCACATGGGCCACGATAAAGCGGAAAGGCGGCACCCCGGAGTCGAGCACCAGCGTGTCGGTGCTCCGCTGCTCGTCGATGCGCAGAAGCTGCTCACGCAACGCAAGCAGCTCACTCTGGAGTTCGGCATTACGCCGGTTCAGCTCGGTGTTGCGCTCGCGCAGGTTGAAGTAGGCGGTGGCGTTGCTCGTGACATCGTAGATGGAGGCCGAGACGCTGTTGGCCGATGTGAGATATAGATGGCGGTGATATGGATCGCCGCCGGCCAGCAGCATCACCGACAGCACCACATATAGGGCAAAGACCAGCCACTTGCTGTTGCGCGCGAAAAATGCAAAGACTTCGTGCACGGCAGTGGCTTGATTTTACCGGATAAGGAAGGAGAACTTGTCGATGTTCTTGAGCGCCACGCCCGTACCGCGGGCTACGGCCAGCAGGGGGTCTTCGGCCACATGGAACTGGATTCCGATCTTGTCGGTGAGGCGCTTGTCGAGACCGCGCAGCAGCGCACCGCCGCCGGCCAGATAGATGCCGTTGCGCACGATATCGGCATAGAGTTCGGGGGGAGTTTGCTCAAGCGCACCCAGCACGGCTGCCTCGATCTTGGAGATGGTCTTTTCAATACAATGGCTGATTTCCTGATAGCTCACGGGCACTTCCATCGGAAGCGCTGTCATGAGATTGGGGCCATGTACGATGTAGTCCTCCGGCGGATTCTCAAGTTCGGTGAGCGCAGAACCCACGTTCATCTTGATTTGCTCTGCCGTGCGCACGCCCACCTTCACATTGTGGGCCCGGCGCATGTGGTTCTGAATATCTTCTGTGAGGTCGTCGCCGGCGATAGGAATGCTCTTGTTGGAACAGATACCGCCCAGGGAAATCACGGCGATCTCGGTGGTGCCGCCGCCTATATCCACGATCATGTTGCCCTCGGGCGCTTCCACGTCAAGACCGATACCCAAGGCGGCGGCCATGGGCTCGTAGAGCATGTAGACGTCGCGGCCGTCGGCATGCTCGGAGCTGTCGCGCACGGCACGAATCTCCACCTCGGTGGATCCGGAGGGGATACCCACCACCATACGCAGGGATGGCGAGAACCAGTTGCTCTTGCTGCTGGCCTTCTTCACGAGGCCGCGAATCATGAGCTCGGCGGCATTGAAGTCGGCGATCACGCCTTTCTTGAGGGGGCGCACGGTGCGGATACCGGGATGGCCTTTGCCTTCCATGAGGTGAGCCTCGTTGCCCACGGCTATAAGCTTGTCGGTGCGGGTGTCAAGAGCCACGATGGAGGGCTCGTTGATGACGATTTTGTCGTTATGTATGATAATCGTATTGGCTGTGCCAAGGTCGATCGCTATTTCCTTAGTGAGTGAGAAAAATCTCATTTGCGGTGTATGTATTGGAAAATTAACGTGTTAAGGCACCATCTTGCGACAGCGCACTATTGGTGCGTGCAAAGTTACAAAAAAAACATTCAAATCGGAAATAACTCATAACATATTTTATTATTTTTAATAAGTTGTTAAATCGTTGCAAAATGATGCGATTTTATAAATTATTTTTTCTATTTTTGCACATGAAAAAATTATGCATCGTAATTTGACCGTAAACCAGCCTCTGAAATCTAAAACCGCCCTATAAGGCAAAAAAGCTTAAAAAACCACACAACAATCTTAACGACTGCACCTTATGTGGCCCTTCACCAAACGCAAAACACTCGCCGACGCCGATGCCTTCCGGGGCTTTGCCGACCACCACTCCCACCTGCTCCCGGGTGTGGACGACGGCATCCGCACTCTCGACGAAACTCTTCGCGCCCTAAAGGCCTATGAGAGACAGGGCGTGGCACAGGTGTGGCTCACGCCGCACGTGATGGAGGACTATCCCAACGAAACGGAAAGGCTCAAGGACAAATTTGAAGAAGTCAAGGAAGCCTATGCGGGCGTGGCGGGTGCCAAACCGCTGCAGCTTCACCTCGCCGCCGAATATATGCTCGACACCGTATTTGCCGAACGGCTGGCAAAGGACGATCTGCTCACGCTGGACGAAGACCGACATCTGCTGGTGGAAACAAGCTACTTCAATCCGCCGGCCGGGCTGCGCGATATCCTGAGCGACATCACCTCCGCAGGCTACCGTCCCGTGCTGGCGCATCCGGAGCGCTACGTGTACATGGAGGCGTATGAATACGACGAGCTTCACGACATGGGTGTGAAATTCCAGCTCAACCTGGCATCTCCCACCGGCGCCTACAGCCCGGAGGCCCAACGCAACGCGGAGATGCTGCTCAAGAAAGGTTATTACGACCTCGTGGGCACCGATATGCACCGCCTGCGTTCCACCCGCGCCGTTCTGGCCCAGCCCATCAGTTCCTCAGTGCTGGGCAGAATCACTGATTTGATACAAAAACAAAACAAACATATATGAACACCGACACATTGCGCAGAGCCGCATCAAAACTGCTCCTGACCGCATGCACGGCGGCAATGATCGCCTTAAGCGCATGCAATTCGCAACAAAAAGTTGTGTACATCGAAAATATCCAGCCCAACAAGCTCATAGCCCTGCAGGAAGACCGCCCCATCAGGCTCAAGCCCGGCGATAAGCTCAGCATCATCGTGCATAGCCGCGACAAAGAAATCGTGTCGATGTTCAACCTCACAAGCGACAGCGCATCCGACGACGACGATCACGCAAACTACACCGTGAACGACGAGGGCAATATCGACATCCCCGTGCTCGGTCCCATCAACGTGAACGGCCTTACACGCACGGAGGTGAGCAACCTCATCAAATACAAGTTGCTCGCCAATAAGCTGGTGCGCGACCCAACCGTGAGCGTCAACTACGCCGACATGGGCTACTACGTGCTGGGCGAAGTGGCATCGCCCGGACGCAAGAAAATCTCCCGCGACAAAATCAACCTGCTCGAGGCCATAGCCGAATCCGGCGACCTTACGATCAACGGCCTGCGCGAGAATGTGCTCGTGCTTCGCACCATTGACGGGCAGCAGGTGCCCTACGTAGTGGATCTCACCAAAGTGGAGAGCCTCTACGGCTCGCCGGCGTACTACGTGCAGCAGGACGACTTCATATACGTGCTTCCCAACCAGAAGCGCCGCAACGAGAACGACTGGAATGCAAACTCCACTCACTCGCCCACATTCTGGTTCTCGATGTTTTCAATGATCACCACAGTAGTATTAATCTTCGTAAGATAACACACAGCGATGGAACGAGTACCCGCCGGGGCCGCCGGCAACACGGCGCCCCAAATGCCTGAAGCACCCAAGACCCGCAGCTCGTCGCAGGTGAAGCACCAGTTGCGCATCCGCGACTACACATATCTCATCCTCTCGAACTGGAAGTGGTTTCTGCTCTCGCTCACGCTATGCGTGGGCCTGACATATATCCACATCAAGCGCACTCCCAAGATCTATTCGCGCTCGGCAAGCCTGCTCATCAAGGGCAAGGAAAGCGTGCAGGGCGAGGCCGAAGGAATCATTCAGGAGCTGGGAGCAGTGGGCCAGTCGAACCTCACCAACGAGCTCATGTCGTTCCGCACCATGGCCACAGCCGAGGAACTGGTGCGCCGTCTGGCTCTGGACGTGAGCTACCACCGCGACGGAACATTCCATAAGGAAGTGGTGTACGGCATCTCACAGCCTATAAAGGTGCGCTTCGACAGCATTGACAACAACGCATCGGCGTTCATGGTGGTGAACGTAAGACCCGACAGCACTGTGGTACTCTCCGACATGCAGCTGAACGGACAGAAAATACAAGGCTCGCTCAAAGCCCGCCTCGGACGCACGGTGTACACCCCGCTGGGTCGCGTGACCCTGCAACCAGGTCCGGGCTACATCGCCGGCACCACTTCCGACCGCATCGAGGTGACCCGCACGCCACTTGAGGCAGCCGCCGGAAGCGTGCGAGGCCGCATATCCGCCAGCCGCCGCAAAAACGCGTCGATCATCGACATCGGTTTTACCGATGAGTCCACAGCCAGAGCCGTCGACATCCTCAACACCCTTATAAGCGTGTACAACGAAAACTGGGTGAAAGACCGCAACCAGCGCACCGTGAGCACCAACGAGTTCATCAAAGACCGTCTGGCCATCATCGAGCAGGAACTGGGCAACGTTGAGCAGGACATCTCCGACTATAAGGCCGAGCATCTCATGCCCGATGTCAGTGCAGTGGGCAGTATGGCACTTGGCCAGGCTAACGCCGCCGAGCAGCAGAACACATCGCTCGATAACCAGCTGTATATGGTGCGCTACGTGCGCGACTTCCTCACTCAGGGTATGCACGAGAACGAGCTTCTGCCCTCCAACACCGGTATCAGCAACGGAGCCATCGAACAGCAGATCGCCCATTATAATGAAGTGTTGATGCGCCGAAACAGCCACCTTGCCAACTCGTCGCTCCAGAACCCGCTCGTCAAGGACCTCGACGCAGAGCTGGCCGTGATGCGCTCCACGATGATGCAGGGCCTCGACAACGAAATGACCAAGCTCAACCAGCAGAAGCGAAGCGTGCAGTCGACATATGGCCAGGCTGTGGCCAAGATCGCCCAGAACCCGGCATCCGCCAAGTATCTGCTGAGCGTCGAGCGCCAGCAGAAGGTTAAAGAATCGCTCTACCTCTTCCTACTGCAGAAGCGAGAGGAAAATGAACTGTCGCAGGCTTTCACCGCCTACAACAACCAGCTGATCGAGCCTCCGCACGGCAGCAACGCCCCCGTGTCGCCCAATGCAGGTTCGATGCTTCTCATGTCGTTCATCATTGGTCTGGCAGTGCCGGCTGCGGTGATTTTCGGACGCGAGTTCACCAACACCGCCATCCGCGGCCGCAAAGACCTCGACAACCTGAGCGTGCCATTCCTGGGCGAAATTCCACAGCACGGCAAGGCACCCAAGGACGAACGTTCGGCCCTGCGCGAGCGCCGTAAGCAACGACTGGCCGGCGTGATTCCCACCGTGGCTGTAAAACACGGATCGCGCGACGTGATCAACGAGGCATTCCGCGTGATGCGCACAAACCTACAGCTCGTGCTGGGCTACGGTAAGGAGCATCACGTGCTGATGCTCACATCAATCAATCCCGGCAGCGGAAAAACCTTCATATCGGCCAACCTGGCCTCTATCATGGGTCTTATAGACGGCAAGAAGGTGCTGGCCGTGGACCTTGACCTACGCAAAGGATCACTCTCGCGCTACGTAGGCTCGCCTATGACCGGCCTAAGCACCTACCTGGCCGGCGGTATTTCCGACTGGCACGAAATAGTGCAGCCGCTGGAAAACATTGAAGTGCTCCCAGCCGGCAAACTGCCCCCCAACCCCACGGAGCTGCTGCTGAGCGACCGCTTCTCGGAACTGATGGATCAGTTACGCGAGCAATACGACTACGTGTTCCTGGACTGCCCGCCCGTAGAAGTTGTGGCCGATTCGTCCATAATCACACGCTACGCGGACCGCACCCTCTTCGTAGTGCGTGCCGGGCTACTCGACCGCGACGTTCTTGCCGATATTGAGAAATGGTACGACACATCGCGCTTCACCGGCCTCACTGTAATTCTCAACGGCACCAGCGACGGCTTCAGCCACTACGGATACCACCGCTACGGCAGCCGCTACGGCTATCACTACGGCAACTATGGCTATGGTTATGGCGTCGAAGAAGAGGAGGAAGGCCTCGTGGGCAAAAAACGCAAGAAAAAACCGCAAAGCAACGCCTGATAATGCAACCCAACAATCCTAACACACTGTCGCATCGTCGTATCGCGGGAAACGCCACGTTTCTCGTGATACGCACCGTGCTGTCGACTCTTATAGGATTGTTCACCTCGCGCGTAGTACTTCAAGTGCTTGGTGTGGAAGATTACGGACTGAATGCTGTAGCCGGCTCCGTTGTAGGCATGCTCAACTTCCTTACAGGCAGCCTGGCTGGTGCCGGCTCGCGCTTTATCACTTACGAGATGGGGCGCGGGGATGCCGATGCCATGCGCAGGATGTTCTCGGCCACACTATTTATTCAGCTGGGAATGGCTGCGCTCATCATATTGCTGGGAGAAACGGTAGGCGTGTGGTTCCTCGAGTACAAACTCAACATTCCTCCGGACCGAATGCATGCCGCCCGATGGGTGTATCAACTATCAATAATGTCGGCAGCACTTGGCGTCACCCAGGCACCGTATTCTGCTATCATAATGTCGTACGAGCGCATGAGTATCTATGCCGGATTTGATATCTTGGGCATGATACTGAGGCTACTCATCGTGTATCTCATACTGATTCTTGACGGCGACAAGCTCATAACATATGCGACTTTGGGATTCAGCGTGAGCCTTATTATGCTGATTATTAACCGAGCCTACTGTATGAAGCGCTTTGAGGAGTGCCGCGGTGTGCCACGGTTTGACAAAAAAGCGACCCGTAGCATTTTCGGTTACAGCATGTTCACCATCATCAGCTCTTTCTGCGTGATGATATGCTATAGCGGCACCACGTTCATGATCAACAGTTTCTTCGGGGTTGTGGCTAATGCAGCCGTAGCGCTCGCCGCCACAATCCACGGCATCACGATGCTGTTCGGAGCCAATATACAGGCTGCATTCCGCCCTCAAATTGTTAAGCAGTATGCCGCCGGGAACTCGCCCACCGTATGGAATCTGGCGTGCATGTCGGTGAAGTTTACGATGCTGATAATGTCGATCCTGGTTGTGCCGTGCATCATCGAAGCTCCGGTGGTGCTTCAGTTCTGGCTCGGTCAGGTGCCACATCTGGCAGTGGAATTCCTGCGCTGCATGCTCGCAGCCGGATGGCTTGCCTGCATAAGCAATCAGCTCGATACTGTGGCTTACAGTGATGCCTCCATCGGCCGTATCACGCTGTACAAAAGCTGCTGTTTTCTGGTCAATGCCGCTATCATATATATATTATTCAGTGTCGGAGCTCCGGCCTGGAGCGCCTATGTGGCCAACGCCTTCCTGTATATTGCGCTGAGCATAGCCGCAGTGAGTGTTGTACGACGCATGATTAAGAACGCGCGGCCGGCCCACCTCCTCCTCACAATGGGCAAAAGCCTGTGCGTAATTGCTTTGGCGCTTATACCGGTAGTGTGCATATACATGCTCATAGAACGGTCGCTACTACGCCTTGCCATTATCTGCGTTATATACGCTGCCTCCATAATTCCGCTGGCCATGCATATAGCGCTCTCGCCTGAGGAACGTGCCGGAGTGCAATCATTCATCGCGTCGAGAACCGCGAAATTGCTGTCGATACACCCGTTCAAGACCATAAATAGATGAGCACGACGGACAAAATACAGGTGCTGGTAGTAATCGACAGCCTAAGACACGGAGGCGCAGAGAAAAGCCTTGTGTCGCAACTGCGATATCTTGACTATTCACGGATTGACGTTGACCTATACGTTCGCTCACGCGGTGGTGTTCATGAAGCTTCTCTGCCACCGCATGTGACCTTCGTGGACTATTCGCCGAGGGGTGTGCGTAAGGTGCTACTTAAAACACTGCATTCTCTGGCCATCAGGCAGCATAGCCGAGGCCGCCATGGTGCAGAGACAGAGTGGGGTGCTATAGGCGCGCTCTATCCTGCGCCACGCAAGAAATATGATGTAGCCATCGCTTATCAGCAGGGTGTCCCCACATTCTTTGTATGCCGCAAAGTCAAAGCGGCAAGGAAAATCGCGTGGATAAACGCCGACCTTGCCGCGGCTGGCTATGACGCGGCATATTGTAGCAAATTCTACGCATCGATGGATAGCGTGGTGGCAGTATCGGCTACATTGTCGCGAAAAATCGCGGCCGACGGCTACTGCGATGATAGAAAGATGCTCACCATATATGACATTATCGACACCGGAGCTATATACAATGCGGCCACATTACATTGCGACATGACACCAATCCCTGACAACACGTTGCGCTTTGTGACAGTAGCACGCTTGTCTTCACCCAAAAACCATATTCTGGCAGTGCAGGCTGCCGCTATTTTGAAACAGCGAGGCCTTAAATTCGTGTGGCACTTTGTGGGAGATGGTCCTGAACGTGCAGCAATTGCAGATGCCATTCAGAAGGCAGGACTTGAAGGCTGCATAATCCTCGAAGGCGCAAAAGAAAACCCCTACCCCTACTTCGCCGCCGCCGACATATATGTGCAGACGTCGAGCTTCGAAGGCTTCGGCATCACCCTTGCGGAAGCACGTCTGCTGGGGCGCCCGGTAGTAACTACGGATTTTGCTGTGGCACGCGACCAGATTACCGACGGATACAACGGACTAATAGCCGAGATGACTCCGGAAAGTGTCGCAGATAAAATATTATTGCTTGCCGGCAACAAATCACTTCGACAGTCGATAGGAGCGCAAGGTGCTGCTGAAATAAACATTACGGCCGATACTGAAAGCCAAAAAGTGAACGATCTAATCTGCGAGAAATGAAGATAGTGACAGTGACATGCAGTAATGCCGAGAACTACGGCGCGCGCCTACAGGCAGCAGCACTGGCTGCCCGGCTGTGCCACGAGGGGCATGATGTGCATGTGCTGGACTATCGCCCGTGGTATATGCGCTTCTATCCGCGCCCCGCGCTCCGGCACATCAGTTGGCGCAATCTGCCACGCGAATTGTGGCGCTGGCGATACAACACACACGCGCAGCGCCGTCACGAGCTATTCGACGACTTCAGCCGACGCTACATTCCACTCACGCCTGAGATCAGGAATCTTAAAGACCTGAGGGAAAATCCACCAGTGGCCGATGTATTTATTGCAGGTAGCGATCAAATATGGAACCCCCAGTTCCGCAATGGGAGCGACCCAACTTTCTTCCTGGAATTCGGAGACCGTTCCACTCGCCGCATAAGCTATGCGGCCAGTTTCGGTGTAGACAGCGTGGATGTTTCGCTGCTCGGCAGCCTTCGCGAACATCTCTCGGGCTTCCACAAGATAAGTGTTCGTGAAAGCGCTGCTCGTCGCATCGTTGGACTCGATTTGGGATTGCCCACCCCCGATTTGGTTCTCGATCCGGTGTTTTTGCAGCCCCGCGACTATTGGGAAAACATCGCGGATGAGGGATCAATGACCGTTCCCGCCAGCCCTTATATTCTTGTGTACGACTTCATGCGCAGTAAGGACGTGAAACGTGTGGCAAAACGGATTGCAAAAGCCGGGAGCTACAAAATCGTATCAGTGGGACCACATCGCATGTCATACGCCTCCGAAAACCGCCGGGAGGCATCTCCAGCTGAGTTTCTGGCCTTGATACGCGGTGCAAGCTGCATTGTAAGCAACAGCTTCCATGGCACAGCTTTCGCCATGATTTTCAACCGCGATTTCTTTGTGGTAATGCGAGAAGACGGCCTTAACGACCGCATGACCGATTTTCTCGGACGTATGAACCTGAACGATAGAATTGTTGATGCCCGCACACCCGTACATCAACTTCTCGACCGGGTAGATTACGAAGTGCTCGCACCTATTATCGACATGGCTACTGCTGAGTCGGCAAATTATCTTTTTAAAGCAATAGAAGGATGAAGAAACCACGCCTGTTCATATCCATGCACTACCTCGAGATAGGGGGCGCCGAGTCGGCCCTTATCGGGTTGCTGCATGCGCTCGACCCGGATCGGGTGGACGTGGATCTGTTCCTGCACGCTCATCGTGGCGAGATGCTCAGACTGGTTCCAGAATGGGTGAATATTCTGCCGGAGATACCGGCGTACGCGGCCATAGAAAAACCCGTAAAGGAGATTGTGCGCCATGGGCATCTTGCTGTGGCGGCAGCACGCTGGATAGCCCGCAAGCGCGTACAGCGATACCAGCAGCGCAGCGGAAAGCGCGACTGCGGAGCGGCGTTCGGCTATATCGGTTCCAGCGTGGCTCCGGTGCTCCCGTCGCTCCGCCACTTGGGCCGCTACGATATGGCAATATCCTTCCTTGCTCCGCACGACTATGTGCTACGTCACGTCGATGCCGTGCGCAAGATATGCTGGATCCACACCGATTATTCACGGGTGGAAATTGACGCAGCCCTTGAGCTACCGGTTTGGGACGGTTATGACCATATCGTGTCGATCTCTCCTGCCGTGACGGAGACGTTCAGCAACCTATTCCCGCAATTGCGAAGGAAGATTGTTGAAATCGGCAACATCGCCCCGGCCGGTTATATCCGCTCCTGCGCCGACGGAAAACGCCCCGCCGACATGCCTTCGCATCCGGGGCGCCTGCAGTTGCTCACGATTGGGCGCTTCTCCGGAGTAAAACGCATGCACCTCATTCCAGCCATTTGCCGGCGATTGATTGAAAAGGGTCTCGACGTGGAATGGTTCCTCATCGGCTACGGTGGCGATGAGAATCTGATTCGCCGAAATATTGACAAAGAGGGAATGTGCGATCGGGTTCATATATTGGGAAAGAAAGAAAATCCGTATCCTTATATTGCAGCTTGCGACTGCTATGTTCAGCCGTCGGCCTACGAAGGCAACAGTGTGACCGTACGGGAAGCTCAAATGCTCGGACGGCCGGTGGTGATTACCGATTATCCCACCTCGCACGCTCAGGTCCGCGATGGTGTGGACGGCGTGATTGTGCCTATGGCAGTTGATGAATGCGCCGAAGGGATTGCACGAGTGCTGTGCTCTCCGGACATTCTCGCCACGCTTTCGCAGAATACGGCATCCGGGGATTATTCCAATGCCTCGGAAGTGGAAAAAATCTATAAACTCGCAGGCTTATGAGCATACCGCACGTGATACACTACTGCTGGTTTGGCGGTTCACCGCTGCCACCCGATGCCGAACGGTGCATTGCCTCATGGCGTCGCTTCTTCCCCGGATGGGAAATCAAGCGATGGGACGAGAGCAACTATGATGTGCGCGCTGTGCCCTACTCCGCTCAGGCCTACGACCGGCGTAAATTCGCCTTCGTGAGCGACTATGCCCGCTTCGACATACTCTACCACGAAGGCGGAGTGTATCTCGACACCGACGTGGAAGTGATACGACCTTTCGACGACATTGTGGCGCATGGTGCGTTCATGGGAATGGAAGGTACACTGGTAAATCCCGGCCTCGGAACCGGTTCCACTCCTGGCCACCCGTTTTATGCCAAGATGCTCCGCGAATACGCGGGAATGCCTTTCACAGATGCAAACGGGCACCAATTGCCCGGAACCGTGGTTAAGCACACCACGGATGTACTCACAAGATATGGCTACGTGCAAGATGGACGCCGGCAGGTGGTGGAAGGCATAACGATATATCCGCCTGAGTATTTCTGCCCGCTCGACGATCTCACCGGCAGGCTCAATATCACCGACGAAACGCGCAGTATTCATCACTACGCAAAAAGCTGGTGCGACGGCGTCACACCCTGGCGCACTCGGCTGTCGCGCTGGGGACATCGCACAGTAGGATTCAAGTTGTCTGCTCGTATAAAACAAATTTTTAAACTCTAAGTCATGGAAGCCGAACTATATTTCCCGTTATTCCTTGCACTTGTGAGTGCCCTTGCGTTGATTCTGGGGAGCAGGTTATTGATGTCGGGTGGCGAGAACCGCATCACGTCCGCCAATAATTCCATCAATTTCTGGTATGCCTTACCAATAGCGCTTATACTTACCCTATGGCTGGGAGGACGCCCCTACGACACCTCAATATTCGGCGACACCATCAGCTACGCCCATATGTACAATCACTACGCTCCGGACACATATAATTTCAATTTCAGCGGCGAATGGTTTTTTGCATGCATAATGGCATTCTGCAATATCTCCGGGCTAGACGTAAACGGATTCTTCACCGTGACAGCAGCCATATATACTTTTACGGCGCTCATGGCGGTGCGCATTATCTTGCCACGCAATCCTCTGCTCGGAATGGTTTTCGTATGGGGCTCGCTTATGTACTTTACATTCTGTGTCAACGGCATACGAAACGGTATGGCTTGCCATATCATCTTGCTGGCCATGGCCTTGTTTTTTGATTCGAGATACATTCCCGCTGCCATTCTGGCATTTCTTGCCATGGGTATACATCGAAGCACTATACTGCCTATAGCATCTCTTATTGCCGCACGATGGATTGTAAAGGATGCCCGGTGGGCTGTGTACATATGGCTGGGCTCTATTGTGGTGTCGCTGTTGGCCGGTAATTTCTTCGTCAACCTCATCACTACGCTTGGCTTTGACGAACGCATGGAAAGCTATGCCACAAGTGATTACAACGACCAGTTCAGTGCTACCGGATTCCGCTGGGACTTCCTGTTGTACAGCGCCTTCCCCATTCTCATGGGATACGTGGTGCTGATCAAGAAGAAACTTGTGGACAATTGGTATCGCGTGCTCTTCATCACATATTGCCTCGCAAATGCGTTCTGGGTGCTCGTGATACGAATGGCATTCACAAACCGCTTCGCCTATCTGTCGTGGTTCATGTATCCTCTCGTGCTCGCATATCCGCTGATTATGATGAAAGTGTGGCCGGATCAGGACAAGCGCACCGCATATATCCTGCTGGCCTATGTGGGCTTCACCGTGTTCATGAACGGCTTCTATTGGTAAAACGAATATAAAAGTATGTACGCTCTCACGATATTCACCCCCACCTACAACCGCGCCCACACGCTCGAGCGCACCTACCGGAGCCTGTGTGCCCAATCGGCACGCGACTTCGAGTGGCTCGTTGTGGACGACGGAAGCAACGACGGCACGCGCCGGCTGGTGGAGGGATTCGTGGCAGAGGGTATTATCCCGGTGCGTTATATATATAAGGAGAACGGCGGACTGCACACCGGCTACAACACAGCCTACGCCAATATCGAATCGCCGCTGTGCTGCTGCGTAGACAGCGACGACTACATGCCGCAGGATGCTGTAGAAATAATACTTGACCATTGGAAGCGGCGTGGTTCTGATGCCTACGCGGGCCTTATCGGCCTCGATTTCGATGCCCATACCGGCAAGCCTTTGGGCGGATTCTTCCCCGATGAGCTGAAAGAATGCTGGTTTCTCGATCTTTATATCCGTGGCATTCATCGCGCCGACACCAAGCCCGTGATGCGCACGGAACTCATGCGCGCCGTGGCTCCACAAGTAGGATTTGAAGGGGAAAAAAACTTCAACCCCGTGTATATGATGCTTCAGGTGTGCGACCGCCTGCCGCTCCTTGTGGTGAACGAAAACCTGTGCTGGGTGGATTACCAGACGGGAGCCGACAGTATGTCGGGCGCCATCTGGCAGCAGTATGTGTCGTCGCCCCGCAGCTTTGCCAAGTTGCGACGCCTGGAGATGACGCTCAGGCACAATACCGCCTTGAACCGCGCGCGCTCCGCCGCCCACTATGTGGCCTCATGCCTGATCGCGCGCGACGGCAAATGGCTCTCCACATCTCCCCGGCCTTGGCTGACCCTGGCCATGACACCTGCCGGCCTACTAATCTGGGCCTTGATTAAATATAAGACCAACCTTAAATCTAAAACTATACATAAATGAACATTGCCTACGTAATACATTCACTATCAATTTGTGGAGGGCTGCAACGCATCCTCATCGACAAAGCCAATGAGCTGTGTCGGGTTCCTGATGTGAATGTGTTTATCCTATGCACTGCCGACACCCCTGAGCGCAAGCCAGCATTCAATATAGACAGCCGGGTGCATATAGAATACAATACCAATTTCTTCGACCCGGGAAAGACAAAGTTCCATATAAATCCGTTACTTTTCGGCATCAAGCTGCTTAGATGGCGCAGAAG
>CAMWRI010000009.1 GCA_947176585.1 uncultured Porphyromonadaceae bacterium | reverse complement strand
GGGGAGGGTGTGGAAGGCGTCTTTCACCTGACATTCCACGCCGCCTGTGGCGATGAACAGGGCGGTGAAGCTGCCGGCGGGTATTTCGGCCACACGGTCGGGGGTGTAGATTTCCACGTGGTCGAAGGTGCGCTCGAGTTCGTCGATGATTGCCTGATGCGACTGGCGCACCATGGTGGCGTCGTGGAGCACGGAGGTGAAGGCGATGAGGTTGAGTGTCATAGTAATGATATATTGTGGTTTAATTCGATTTGGCTGGTGATGAGTCCCTGGCTGCGGCCACGGCTGCGGCCACGTCGGCGATCGAGACTGCGGAGTTGTCGTCGGTTTCGAGCAGCAGCCGGTGTGCCGGCACGGCGGCTGCGGTGGCGGGGTTGAATCGTGGGCCGAGGGAGATGTACATGCCTGCCTCCAGGAGCCGTGCGGCCAGAGCCGGGGCTCCGCGGAAGCCGTGGATGATCCAGGGCTGCGCCGGACGCAGGCGGCGGTGTAGGGCCAGAAGCTCGGCCCATGCGCGCACGCAGTGCACTATCAGTGGTTTGCCCAGTGCATCGGCCAGGCGGGCGTGGCGCTCGAGCAGAGTGAGTTGCTCTGACAGCGGCGCGCCTTTGAGGCGGTCGAGGCCGGCCTCGCCTATGGCGGCTATGCGATCATCGCCTGCAAGGTTTTCCACCCGGGGCCAGAGCGTGGCAGCCTCGGCGCTGCGCCAGGGGTGCACGCCTGTGCTGTAGAGGGCTCCTGGCGGTGCGTCGGCCGGTATGCCGGCGTCGGGCTCGATATTCACGATGGCCGTACCGGTCGGAGCGTGTGGGTTGTGGGTGTGTATGTCGGTCACTCCTGGTGGTATCATGGCACGGGGTCGTAGCCGCTGCCTCCCCAGGGGTGGCAGCGCATTATGCGCTTGATTGTAAGCCATGTGCCGCGCAGGGGGCCGTGGCGGCGGAGTGCCTCGAGAGCGTAGGCGCTGCAGGTGGGGGTGTAGCGGCAGGCCGGGGGCAGCAGCGGCGATATCGCGGCCCGGTAGAAGTGGATGGGTAGCGAGAGCAGTGCTACGGCTATGCGGCTGAGGGTGTTCATGGCTGCAATGGGCTGTCGGTAACGGTGGCGGTGTCGGCTGCCGAGGCGGCAACGCGTTCGAGCAGGCGCCTTACAGCGCGCTCCACGGCGCTGTAAGGCTCGAGGCCGGAGCCTACGTAGACGAAGGCCACATCTGTGCGGGTGCCTTCAGGCAGGGGGAAAGCGGCGTGGTTGAGGCGAAACGCCTCGCGGGTGCGCCGGCGCATGAGCACCCTGTCCACGGCGTGACGCAGGCGCCGCTTGGGCACGACGATCACGAATGCCAGCGGCGAGTCGCTGCGGCGGGCGCTTCCGTGGCGCCATACGGCGCGCAGCGGATATGCCAGGGCGCTGTCCACGTCGGGTGTGCGGGCAAAAAGCGCCTCAATCGCTGTGGGCGAACAGAGGCGCTGTTTCTTGTATAGTCTTAGGCCGTGAGGCATCATTCGGCTGTCTGCGGGGGTTGTACTTCGGCCAGATAATTGTCTATGGCCTGGGTCATGGAGGGTGCTTCGGGCGAGGGAGCGGCTACGTCCACGCGCAGGCCCGCGTCTGTGGCAGCCTTGGATGTGGCGGCGCCGAAGGTGGCAATCACGATGTCGCCCTGCTTGAAATCGGGGAAGTTCTTGAATAGCGACTGTATGCCCTGTGGGCTGAAGAACACGAGCATGTCGTAGTCGAAAGGCTCATCGGGGGCGAAGTCGTTGCTCACGGTGCGATACATCACGGCGGGGGTGAAGTTCACCTTGCTCTCGGCGAGCATGGCCGAGTCCTTGCCGCTGTGCACGTCGCTCACGGCAAAGAGATATTTCTCGGTCTTGTGCTTGACCATCGAGGGGATGATGTCAGCGAGCTTGCCGGTCTTGGAGGCGAAGATCTTGCGCTTGCGGTATACGATGTATTTCTGCAGGTAGTGAGCAATGCTTTCCGAGGAGCAGAAGTATTTCTGCGTGTCCGGGATGCTCACGCGGGTTTCTTCGGCCAGGCGGAAGAAATTGTCGATAGCGGTCTTGGCTGTGAAGATGATGGCCGAGTAGTCGGCGATATTGATTTTCTGGGCCCTGAAATCCTTTACCGACAGGCCTTCCACTTTGATGAAAGGACGGAAAACGATGTCGACACCATATTTTTCGGCTATTTCAAAATAGGGTGATTTTTCGGTGTCGGGCTTGGGCTGCGATACTAATATCTTCTTTATAATCACTGCGATGGCTCGTTTCAAGGTGTGGATGCGCACCCCGGCATCAGCGGGCTATCGTGCCTGCGAGCGCCAGAATGCACAGAACGGGTACTATTTCAAGAGTGCAAAGGTACAAAATAAAATACACTAAAGAGGTATAACCAGTGTAAAAAATTCTAAAACCCTTGATTATGAAGATCAGGCGTCCCATGAAATATACCGTCACGGCGGCTGTCAGGCATGCCAGAAATGCATCCGGATAAAACACCATCGCCAGCACCGGCACGGAAAGCACGAGACCTGTGATGCCTTGCGAAGCCTGGAAGCCGTCCACCCATCTGTGGCCTGCCCCGGCATCCGGAGCGAAGGTGTAGGCCAGCACGTTGTACACGCCCAGCTGAAACACGTAATAGGCCGCCGCCACGGACATCATGGCCATGATGTGGCGCATCGCGAGCGGAGTGTCGGCCTCCGGCACGGGATCAACGATGGCATAGAGCAGGAGCCCGACGTAGGCGGCGTATTGCAGGGCGAGCACCCATTGCACGCGGCGGCGCCCCGATGCGGTGTCGTCGAAAGCGTTCTCGCGGCTGCGCAGGCTCCACAGGTCGTTCACGCTTTCGGCCATGGCCCGGCCGAAATAGCTGTAGACCAGAAGGCAAGCCACAAACAGCACGGCCAGCACTCCCAACACTGCCGGCTGGCGGGCCGGATGTAGCACGCGAGGCTCGGCGGGGCGCCCGGAGCACAGTGCCGACTGGCGGGCGGCCTCCTCGGCACAGGCCTTGAACAGCGACATGTCGATCGGGCGCGCTTCCACCATGGCGCCCAGCGCGTGGTCGAGCGAGGCGTCGAAGGGGCGTGGCAGCGGAGCCTGCGGGGGTTGCGGAAGGGTGTCGGTGTTCACTGGATAATAGAAACTCGGTGGGAGTGGGACGCACCATGATGCATCCCTACGTTGGGGGCGCTACTTCTTGTCTGAGTCAATCAGGATGCGGGCCAGGAGTTCCACGCCTTCTGATGCCGGGGCGGATATCACATGCACGCTTGCGGGCACGGCTGCGGGACGCGGGTCGATGTAGTAGACGGGCACGCCGGGGCGCACATATTGCAGCAGCGAAGCGGCGGGGTAGACGCTCAGCGATGTGCCTATGATCACGAAAATATCGGCCTGCTCCACGATGCGGGCGGCGGGCTCGAAGGCCGGCACGGCTTCCTGAAAGAACACGATGTGGGGCCGCACGGCGTGGCCGTCGATGCGGGTGTCCGGCGTGGTGCGGGTGCCTGCGGGCAGGGTGAAGAGCAGCGAGGGATCGTCCATTGCGCGCACCTTGCGCAGCTCGCCGTGGAGGTGCAGCACGCGGGTGCTTCCGGCGCGCTCGTGCAGGTCGTCCACGTTCTGGGTGATGATATCCACATCGAAGTGCTCCTCAAGGCGCGCCAGTGCCAGGTGGCCGGCGTTGGGCTCCACGGTGTCGAGCTGGTCGCGGCGGTCGTTGTAGAAGTTGTGGACCAGAGCGGGGTCGGCGGCGAAGCCGTCGGCGCTGCACACCTGCATCACCGGATAGCGCTCCCAGAGGCCGTCGGCATCGCGGAAGGTGGAGATGCCGCTCTCGGCGCTCATTCCTGCGCCGGTGCTGATCACGAGACGGGGCTTGCGGTTCATTCTTCGTCGATGAAGTTGATGCTGTTGGCGTCGGCTGCGGGGCGCGCGGGAGCCGCGGGGCGCTCGGGCGCAGCCACGGGCTGCCCGGCGGCCTTGATGTTCTGCACCAGGCGTCGGTCTCGGTTATAGGCGGGAGTGTTTTCGAAGCGTTCGATCACGTCGTCGTTGTCAAGATTTTCATCATCCAGGATTATGTAGCGCTGGCGGTCCTGGGTGCGCATGGTCTCGTTGATCTTCTCTTCGCCGTACAGGTTGGAGATCTTGGCTATATCTATGGCGCCCGGTTGTGTCGGCTTGTCGTGATGGTCGCGTGGTGTGCCCGTGAGCACAAGGTCGGGGTCGCCGTTCTCATTCTCGTGCACCGTGATATCGAAGCCCGATGCGAGCACGGTGAGCTTCACCTTGTTGCCCAGTGTCTCGTCGTATTTGATACCCCAGATCACCTCCACTTCGGGATCGATCTTGTTCACGAAGTCGTTGAATTCCTTTGCCTCCTTGGCCTTGAACTGCACCTCGGCCTCGCGCGAGTAGCAGAGGTTGAATAGCAGGTGCTTGCTGGAGAACACGTCGGTGTTGTTGAGCAGCGGCGAGTTCAGGGCGTCTTCTATGGCCTTGGTCACGCGGTTCTCGCCCTCGCCGTAGCCTATGGATATGATTGCAGTGCCGCCGTCGCGCAGGGTGGTGTCCACATCGTTGAAGTCGAGGTTGATGTAGCCCTGGTTGGTGATGATTTCCGAGATGGAGCGTGCGGCGGTGGCCAGAGTTTCGTCGGCCTTGGCGAATGCCTCCTCGAAGATTTCGTCGGGGTAGATATCGGTGAGGCGCTCGTTCTGGATCACCAGCAGTGCGTCGACGTATTTCTTCATCTCATCGGCGCCTGCGAGAGCCTTGTTGATCTTGCGCAAGCCCTCGAAGAGGAAGGGAATGGTGACGATTCCGATGGTGAGCAGCCCTTTCTCGCGGGCGATGCGGGCCACCACCGGGCCTGCGCCCGTGCCGGTGCCTCCGCCCATGCCGGCGGTGACGAACACCATGTCGATGTCGTCGCTGAAGAGGCGCTCGATATCCTGGGCGCTCTCCTCGGCCGCGGCTTTGGCGCGCTCTGGCTTTGCTCCGGCGCCGCGTCCTTTGGTGACGGTGGGACCCAGGAGCACCTTCGTGGGCACGGGCGACGAGTTGAGCGCCTGGCGGTCGGTGTTGGCCACAACGAAGGATACGCTGCGGATGTCCTGGCCGTACATGTAGTTGACGGCATTGTTGCCGCCGCCACCCACGCCCACTACCACGATGCGGTTGGGTTCGGTTTCGGCTTGTTCGTATTTGTCGAGATACTGATTATCTTCGGGTGCCATATATCGTATTGTGGTTGAGGGTGATTCAATCGTCCATATCTTGGGGGCCGGTGGTGCCTATCACCGCGTCGCCGAATTTTTTCATTAAATTGCTCAGGCCGCTGAACCGGCCGCCTTTACGCTTGCCGCGATCTTCTTCGTAGTCGTCGTCATCGTCATCCGGGTCTACGTACTGCTTCTTCGATTTCGCGCCTTTGCCGGGCCTGCGGCGTCGGTCGTCTTCGTAGTCGTCGTCATCCGGGTCGTCGTCCAGGAGGTCCGGGTCGTCGTCATCGGTATCGTAGCGGCGGCGGTCGTAGCCGCGCGGGTTGTGGTATTCACGTCCGTAGCGTGCGTCAGTGTCGTCGGCGCCGTCGTGGCCGTAGGGGTCTTCCTCCTCGGCGGTGCGTGCGGGCGCGGTCTCGGGGAGTGCGGTGAGGTCGCTGCCGTCCACTCCTGCGGGCCATGCGGCCAGGGCCATGATTTCGAGGGATGTGATGGGGTCGGCGCCGGTGGTGCCGGGGCGCACGCGGTTGTCGGCAGGAGCTGTGCGCACCTTCATCTTGGTCTGCGTCTCGAAGAGCTCTGCCATGCGGCGCATGCCGGTGGCTCCGCCTGTGAGTATGATACCTGCGGGGAGGTCGGAGGGTTTGAAGCCTGCGGCCTCGATGCGATACATCACGTTTGCGATAATCTCGCCTGCACGGGCCTGGGAGTAGCTGTTGATTTCCTTGGCGTCGTTGCCCATCGACTCACTGTCGGCTATGGCCGATGCCTGGTTGGTCTTGATATATTCGGCCTGCTCCTCGGTGCACTTCAAGCCGTTGGCCAGGTCGATGGTGATGTTGCGTCCGCCCATTGGCAGCGTCACGAGCGACTGCAGGGCACCCTCGCGGTGGATGCTCACCGTGGTGGTTTCGGCACCCATATCCACGAGCACGCAGCCCAACTGCTGCTCGCTGGGAGTGAGGGCCATGGCTGCGAGTGCCAGCTGGCGCGGCACATACACGCGCTCCACGGCCACCGGTTCGCCGTCCGGCGTATCGGCGCCGCCGGTCATGCGCACACGGTCGAGGTTGGTGCGGTTGGAGGGGTCGGCCAGCACCACCGTCACCTTGGCCTGGATGCTGCGGCATGTGCATCCGATGGCTTTCTGCACCTTGGTGTTGTCCACCTTGTAGGTGCGGGGCAGCACGGCCAGCACCTGGCGGTCGGCCGGCAGGCTGAATGTGGCCTCTTTCTTGAGGCGCTCCACGGTTTCGGGAGTGATGTCGGTCTCCTCGCCGAAGCGTGCCTCGGCCTCGGAATGGACGCTTTTGAGCGAGCGGCCGCCCAGTGCCACCCTCACTCGCCTGATCTTGCGGGGAGCCACGGCGGGGTCGTTTTCGAGGCGGCGGAGCACCTCGTCCACTGCTGCGGCCACTTCCTGGATGTTCTGCACGCGTCCATGTCGCACGCATCCGTTGGTGCTCACCTGGTGCATGGCCACGAGCGTGGAGGCTCCATCGCTGTCGGTGCGAGCCACCGCACCTTTCACTTTACTGCTGCCGATTTCAAGCACGGCTGTGTATCTGGCGTCCATTGAGAGATTTATATGGGTGTTTTGTCGATTAGTATTCGTTGTGGTTGAGTCATTGATAGGCATTGTCGGGCACTATGCCGTTGTCGGCCTCATGCGGGTCGAAGCCCTGCACGGTCTCGGCATCGGCATCGTTGAATTCCTCCTCGGCCACGGCGAGCTGCACATCGGAGAGATGGCCCGCGCGGCGTGAGGCCACCACCTGTCCGGCCCATTTCACGCTGATGGTGTCGTAGCTGTTCCAGCCGCGCACGGGTGATACCGAGCGGTAGAACCGCTGCAGGCGGGCGAATTTGCCGGGCATGTCGGTGGTGTCGCCGAAGTTGATCACGTGGCCGCGCATGGCCGGCACTATGATGATGTCGCCCGAGGAGGTGCTCACCACGGTGCTCACCAGCGCGTCGAGCTCCGGGCGCGAGGCCACGTAGCTGAGCAGGGGGAGCAGGCGGGCAGGGGTGTAGCGGTCGTTGAAGGTGCCGCACACCACGGGCACGTCCACGTGGTAGCGGGCCTCGGCGCTGATACGCTTGCCGTGGGCGTTGATATAGTACGAATCGGCACCGCGGCTGTCGAACACTCGCGCCACGGGCACCATGGGCACGATATCCACGGCCAGGCTGCCGTCGGAGAGCACCGCCACGTTGGCCCGCTCGATCTTGTCGGAAGCTACGAGGGCTTCCTCCAGGCGGGAGATGCTCAGCGAGCAGCGCGGCGTGCCGGGGGTGATGGCGGCGGTGAAGTCGCGCTCGATGTCGGCGGGGGTGATGAATCCGGTGTGCATCGAGTCCGATACTCCTATGTGCACCTTGCCCAGAGGCGCGTGCGTCGCGCTGTCGGCGGAAGCGGCCATAGCGAAGGCCAGATACACCAGCAGCACTACCGTGCAGGCACACATTATGATGGAGCGTTTCGTCATTTCTCGCTGTAGTATTCGGCCACTTGCGGCAGCAGCAGACTCATGTCGCCGGCACCGCAGGCCAATAGGATGTCAAAGTTACGGTTTTTCAGCCAATCTACCAAATTGTCTTTGGCGATTAGGTGTTTATCAGCACACGAAACGGCATCGAAAATGATGCGGGAGCTCACTCCGGGCAGCGGTTGCTCGCGGGCCGGATAGAGGTCGGTGAGCACCACAGAGTCGGCTGCCGACAGGGCCTCGGCGAATTGCGGGGCGAAGTCGCGCGTGCGGGTGTAGAGATGAGGCTGGAAGGCCACGGTGAGTTTGCGATCGGGAAAAAGTGCTCTCACAGAGGCGATTCCGGCGCGCAGCTCGTCGGGATGGTGGGCGTAGTCGTCGATGATCACGCGTCCGTCGCGTCCGTCGCGCAGCACGAACTGGAAACGGCGCTCCGTGCCTCCGAAGGTGGCCATTGCACGGCGTGCGGCCTCTGGCTCGAGGCTGCCGGTGAGCCAGCATGCGGCCAGTGCGGCCACGGCATTTTCCACGTTGATATCTACGGGCACTCCCAACTCGATATCGCGGAGCACGCCGCCCGGATGCACGAAGTCGAAGAAGAGGCGTCCGCCGGGCTCCACGCGCACGTGCTCGGCGTGGAAGTCGCCTTCGTTGCGCGAGTAGCTGAACACGCTCACATCGGGCCCCGTGCGGGGCTTCAGTTTCATGCCCGTATGCGCCACGAGCGCGCCGCCGGGAGCTATCAGCTCGGTGAAGTGGGCGAAGCTCTCGAGGTAGGCTTCCTCTGTGCCGTAGATGTCGAGGTGGTCCGGATCAGTGGCGGTGATCACGGCGATATGCGGGCGCAGGCGGTGGAAGGAGCGGTCGTATTCGTCGGCTTCAGCCACGGTCCACGGCGAGGTGGGGCTCAGCAGCAGGTTGCTGTCGTAGTTGCGCAGGATGCCGCCCAGAAAGGCGTTGCAGCCACAGGTGCATGTGTGGAGGATGTGGGCGGCCATGGCCGATGTGGTGGTCTTGCCGTGGGTGCCGGCGAAGCACAGGGCGCGGCTGCCGCGGGTGATGATGCCCAGGGCCTCGGCGCGCTTGATCACGCGGTGGCCGGCGGAGCGGAAGAACTGCATCAGAGCCGACGTCTCGGGCACGGCGGGGGTGTAGACCACCAGGGTGCCCTCGGGATCGCGGAAGGGTGCGGGCACGGCCAGAGCGGGGTCATCGTCGTAGCTGAAGGCCACCCCCTCGGCGGTGAGGGCTGCGGTGAGGGGCGAGGGGGTGCGGTCGTAGGCGGCCACGCTTCGGCCCTGCGAGATAAAATAGCGCTCCAGGGCGGCCATTCCTATGCCTCCGCCGCCCACGAAGTATATTCGGGGATATTCGTGATTCATTTGCTGTGTGTGGCTACTATGTTTTCGGCAATGTCTACAATGAGCGAGGCGGCGTCCGGCAATGCCATGGCGCTGATGGCGCGGCCCATGGCGGCGCACCGCTCCTCATCGGCTATGAGAGCGGTGATGGCGGGCACGAGTTCTCCGGTGGCGTCGGCGTCCTCCACCATCACGGCGGCATCGCGGGCGGTGAGGGCCATGGCGTTGCGTCGCTGGTGGTCTTCGGTGACGTTGGGCGAGGGCACAAGCACCGTTGGCTTGCCCAGCAGCTGCAGCTCGCTGATGCTTCCGGCGCCTGCGCGCGACACCACCACGGTGGCGGCCCGGTAGGCCACATCCATGCGGGCGATGAATTCGGTGGCGCGGGCGTCCTTGCGTCCGGCGGTCACGGCGGCGGCCAGGTCGGTGTCGCGGCGTCCGGTCTGCCACAGCAATTGGGCGCCGGTGGCCGTGATGGCGTCGATGCCGGCGGCTATCGCGCGGTTGATAGTGGTTGCGCCCAGGGAGCCCCCCACCACGAGCACCAGCGGGCGCTCCGGATCGAATCCCAGCTGCTTGCGGGCCTCGGCGGGCGTGAGGGTGCAGTCGAGCAGCGACGCACGCACGGGATTGCCCGTGAGGTGGATGCGGTCGGCCGGGAAGAAGCGTTCGGTGCCCTCGTAGGCCACGCAGATGGCCTCGGCGCGCTTTGCAAGTAATTTATTCGTGACACCCGGATAGCCGTTCTGCTCCTGGATGAGAGTGGGCACACCCAGGGCCTGGGCAGCCTTGAGGGTGGGACCGCTGCAATAGCCGCCCACTCCTATGGCTATCTGCGGGTGGAAGTCGCGCACGGTCTTACGGGCCAGGCGCATGCTCTTCTGCAGCAGCCAGAGGGTGCGGAAATTGCGCCACAGGCGCTTGCGGTCGAATCCGGCCACGGGCAGTCCCACGATGTCGTAGCCGGCATCCGGCACGCGTGTCATCTCCATACGGTCTTCCGCACCCACGAAGAGGATTTCCACTTCGGGATTCCGACGGCGCAGCTCGCCGGCTATGCTGAGGGCCGGGAATATGTGTCCGCCGGTGCCGCCTCCGCTTATGATTGCTCGCTTGATTGTGGTATTGGTCATAGCTGTGTGGGGTTGTCGGTTCTGAGATTTTCGGGCAGGCTCTGGAGCTCGATGGTTGCTGCCTCGGTGTCTTTGTCGCCGGTGCGGGCGGCGTGGCGGCTCACGCTGAGCATCACGCCGAAGGCCACCGAGGTGGCGAGCACCGATGTGCCGCCCTTGCTGATGAGCGGCAGCGGCTGGCCCGATACGGGGAATACGCCGCTCACGATGGCCATGTGGAACAGTGCCTGCACCACTATGTAGAGCCCGCAGCCTATCATGAGGAAGCATGCCGGGGTGCGCCGCAGCTGGGTGCCCACGTAGCCCGTGCGCAAGAACAGCCACAGATAGCACAGCAGCAGGAAGATGCTGAATATCAGGCCACACTCCTCGACCACGATGGCATATATATAGTCGCTGAATGCCAGGGGCAGGCGGGCGTTCTCGCGCGACTTGCCGGGGCCCACGCCCGTGATGCCTCCGTGGGCCTGGGCTATGTAGCTCAGCTGCTCCTGCTTGTTGATGTCGTTGATGGGGTCGTTGTATTTGTTGAGGCGGAAGTGGCGCGTAAGGCGTCCGGCCCATGTGCTGGAGCGATCGGTCTCATTGATTTCGCCCACTTCCTCGTGGTTGAGCCGCGCCACCTCTATGGCAGCTTCCGACGGCGGGGCCGTTTTGGCGGCAATCACCTTCACGCCCATGGCTGCTCCGCCTATGAGGGCGTAGACTCCCACCACGCACCAGAATTTCTTGCACCCCACACCGCCGATGGCCATCATGGCCAGGCTTATGGCCATGAGCAGCAGGGTGTTTGTGAGGCCCTGCGTGAAGAGCAGTCCGGAGCACACGAGCGTGAGAATCACACACAGGCGTATGCCGTGGATCGACACGTCGCGTCGCCCCTTCACCTGGTAGCGGCTCATAATCAGGGCCACGCCCAGGGCCACGGCCAGCTTTATGAACTCGGCGGGCAGGATCACCATGCCTGCGATTCGCATGCCGCGGCGGGCACCGTTGATGGTGACACCGGCCACCAGCACATAGAGCATGGCGGCGATGCTGCCTGCCACGAGCCAGGGGATGAAGCGCACTACGTGGCGGTAGTGGAAGTGCTGGATCACGAGCATTATCGCCAGACCCATGACCAGAAACTGGGCATGGCGCACGATGGGGCCGTAGATGTCGTCGGGGCGCACCTCCTGGCTGGAGGCGCTGAACAGCTCGATGATTGAGAAGATCAGGAGCACGATGTAGATGCCCCAGATGTGATGATCGGTGCGCACGCGGGGCCGTATGGCGTCGGCCTGTGCTGCTATTGCCGGAGAGGATTCCATTGCGGTGATTGCGTTGGTGTGTTGGGTGAGAGATGTGGGTTGTCAGCGTTTGGGTTGGGTTTCGAGCACGCGCTGTTTGAAGCGGCGTCCGCGGTCCTCATAACTGGTGAAGAGGTCGAAGCTGGCGCAGCAGGGCGAGAGCAGGATGGTGTCGCCCTCATGGGCCAGTAGGCGGCAGGTTTCGATAGCCTGGTCGAGGGTGTGGGTGGACTCCACCTGCACATGGGGCGAGAAGAAGTCCACGATTTTTTCGTTGTGCAGTCCCATGGCCACTATGGCCACCACGCGGTCCTGCACCAGCGGCAGGATCTCGGAGTAGTCGTTGCCCTTGTCCTTGCCGCCCAGGATGAGTATCGTGGGGCCGTGCATGGCCTCGAGGGCATAGAATGTGGAGTTCACGTTGGTGGCCTTGCTGTCGTTCACCCAGTGGAGGCCGTCGCTGGTGAATATGGGCTCCAGACGGTGTTCCACGGGCGAGAAGGTCTCCAGGCCCCGGGCTATAGCCTCGGGCGAGGCTCCCACGGTGGTGGCGGCAAGGGCCGATGCCATGGCGTTCAGGCAGTTATGGGTGCCGGGAAGGAGCACCCTGTCGGCATACATCAGGGGCTTGCCCAGCAGCATGATTTCCTCGTCGTTGATGCAGGCATCGGCCGGACGGGTGCAGGAGTAGGTGAGATGCCGGGCCTCGGTGTGGATGGCGGCGGGCTGCACGGTGGTCACGGGGTCGTCGGCCCAGCTTATGAACGTGTCGCACGGACGCATGTTGCGAAGTATGCGCATCTTGGCGTCGACGTAGCGCTGCATCTCGTAGCCGTAGCGGTCGAGGTGGTCGGGGGTGATATTGGTGAGCACGGCGGTGTCGGCCCGGAAGTCATACATATTGTCGAGCTGGAAGCTGCTGAGCTCTATCACGTACACGGCATGTGGCTCGCGCGCCACCTGCCATGCCAGCGAGCGGCCGATGTTGCCGGCGGTGGATGCGTCGATGCCGGCCTGCTGCAGCAGGTAGTGGGTGAGCATGGTGGTAGTGGTCTTGCCGTTGCTGCCGGTGATGCACACGGTGCGTGTGCCCTCCGGGAAGAAGCGTGCTGCGAATTCAATCTCGCTGATCACGTGGATTCCGCGCTCCAGCACGGCCTGCATCACGGGCACGGTGTCCGGTATGCCGGGGCTCTTCACCACTTCGTCGGCCTGCAGGATGCGGTCGAGCGTGTGGCCGCCCTGCTCCCACTCTATACCCTCGGCGTCGAGCATTTCGGCATATCGGGGTGCCACGGTGCCCGAGTCGCTGAGAAACACGTTCATGCCTTTGTCGCGTGCCAGAATGGCGGCTCCTGTGCCGCTCTCGCCGGCTCCGAGTATCACGATGTTCTTCATATCAGCGTATTTTGAGGGTTACGAAAGTTACGACGGCCAGAATGATGCCTATGATCCAGAAGCGGGTCACGATCTTGGCTTCGGGAATTGCCATGCGCGGCCACTGGATGAGTGCCGGCCAGCGTCCGTCGCCGGGTTTCTGGAAGTGGTGGTGCAGCGGCGACATCTTGAAGATGCGCTTGCCGCCTGTGCGCTTGAAGTAGGCCACCTGTAGCACCACCGAGAGGTCCTCGATATAGAAGAGGGCCACCAGGATGGGCAGCAGGAGTTCCTTGTGGATGAGGATGGCGAATACGGCGATAATGCCGCCCAGGGTGAGCGAGCCGGTGTCGCCCATGAACACCTGCGCGGGGTTGGCGTTGTACCACAGGAAGCCCACGAGGGCACCGATGAAGGCGGCCATATACACCACAAGTTCGCCGCTGGCGGGCACATACATTATGTTCAGGTAGGCCGAGTAGATGAGGTTGCCGCCCAGATATGCCATGATGGCGAGTGCCACGCCTGCCACGGCGCTCAGGCCGGCGCAGAGGCCGTCGAGGCCGTCGTTGAGGTTGGCGCCGTTGCTGGTGGCCGTGACGAAAAACATCACGAAGATGAAAAACACCACCCAGCCGCCGGTCTCGGCATGGCTGCCCATCCAGCCCGTAAACCACGAGTAGTTGAAGTTGTTGTTCTTCACGAAGGGAATGGTGGTCTCGGGGGATTTCACTTCCTCGTCCTCGTCGTAGATCACCTGCTCCACGCGCTGCGTGGACGAGTCGATCACTTCGTGGTTCTGCACGATCACCATGTTGGGGTTGAGATACATGGTGCCGGCCACGATGAGCGCTATACCCACCTGTCCGAAGATCTTGTACTTGCCGCGTATGCCGTCTTTATTGTGGCGGGTGAGCTTCTTGTAGTCGTCGAGGAAGCCGATGGTACCCAGCCAGAGGGTGGCCACGAGCATGAGTATCATGTAGGGATTCGCGAGATTTCCCACGAGCAGGCAGGGCAGCACTATGCTCAGGATGATGATGATACCTCCCATGGTGGGGGTGCCTTTCTTGGCCTGCTGGCCTTCGAGATCGAGGTCGCGGATGATCTCGCCCACCTGCATGAGCTGCAGGCGGCGTATCACTGCTGCTCCCGCGAATATGGCCAGGAGCATGGCCAGCACGAATGCGGCGCCGGAGCGGAAAGTGAGATAGTCCATGAGTCGGGCGCCCGGCACGCCGCTGTCCTGGAGTAGCTGGAAGAGGTAGTATAGCATGATGAGTGGTTTATCTTTGGCTGAGAGCTTCCTTCACTTGCTCGGCGTCGTCGAAATGACGGCGTTCAGAGCCTATTATCTGGTAGTTTTCGTGGCCTTTGCCCGCCACCAGCACCACGGCTCCGGGCTCGGCCTCGCTGATAGCCAGGGCTATGGCGCGGGCGCGGTCGAGTTCCACGGTTGCGGCTATGCGCTCGTCGTCGTCGAGGCCGGCCAGCATCTGTGCGGCGATTTCGGCAGGGTCCTCGCTGCGGGGATTGTCGGAGGTGATGATCAGGCGCGAGCTGCGCAGGGCAGCCTCGCGGGCCATCATGGGGCGCTTACCGTGGTCTCGGTCGCCGCCGCAGCCACACACGGTGATCACCTCGGCATCCTGCCCGGCGGCCTGGCGGATGGTGTCGAGTACGTTGGCCAGCGCATCGGGCGTGTGGGCATAGTCCACTATGGCCGTGATGCCTCCGCCGTGGAACGTCTGGAAACGGCCGGCCACCGGGTGCAGGGCGCTCAGCAGCCGCAGCGTCTCGTCTTTGTCGCAGCCCAGCAGGCGCGTGGCGCCGTAGACGGCCAGAAGATTGGATGCGTTGAATCGGCCGGCAAATGGTGTGTGGAGCTCGCGGCCGTCGATGCGCAGCTCCATGCCGTCGATGCGTTCCTCCACCACGGCGGCGCGGAAATCTGCGGCAGAGCGGAGACCGTAGCCGTACACGCGTGCGCGTGTATTTTGAATAAGAACGCGCGCGTGTGAGTCGTCTTCGTTCACGAGAGCCCATGCGTCAGCAGGCAGAGCGTCGAAGAACATGCGCTTGGCCTCGAGATAGGCCTGGAAGGTGCCGTGGTAGTCGAGGTGGTCTCGGGTGAGGTTGGTGAACACTCCTCCGGCAAATGCGAGGCCGGCTATGCGGCGCTGAGCGCACGCATGACTGCTCACCTCCATGGCCGCGAATGTGCATCCCTCGTCCACCATCTGCGCCAGCAGGGCGTTGAGCTCCAGCGGGTCGGGAGTGGTGTGGGTGGAGGCCACGGCGCGGGTGCCTATGCGGTTCACCACGGTGCTGAGCAGGCCGGCGCGCTCGCCGCGCAGGCGGGCCATGTCGTAGAGCAGGGTGGCCACGGTGGTCTTGCCGTTGGTGCCGGTCACACCCACGAGGGTGAGGTGGCGCGAGGGGTGGCCGTGCCATGCGGATGCGAGCAGGCCCAGGGCCTCTGCCGTGTCGGGCACTCGCACCACAGTGGCGCGGGCTTCCGTGGCCGGGTCGATGGTTGCGTCGGCGGCCACAACGATGGCCGCAGCTCCGGCCTCCACGGCGGCGGGAACGAACCGGTGGCCGTCCACTGCGGTGCCGCGCATGGCCACGAAAAGGCTGCCCGGTGCCACCGCGCGGGAGTCGGCGGTGATGGCTTCGAGCTGCACCGATGCGTCGCCCCGCACCTCGTGCGGGCCTATATGGGGGAGCAATTCACTGAGCTTTTTCATCAGAATTGATTGAGTTGAAGTGTCACTTTATATCCTTTGGGGGCCTTGGCGCCGGGAGCGGGTTCCTGCGACGCCACGTAGCCGGTGCCGTGGAATGTCACGTTGTAGCCGGCTTTCTCAAGGCGCACCACGGCCTCGCGCACGCCCAGACCACGCACATCCGGCACTGTGCCGGCGGGGGTGTCGGCCGGGCGCTGTATCACGTTGGCACGGGGCATTCCTATATAATCGTGGATTCCCTCGGCGCGGTCATCGCGGCATGTGGCGTAGAGGGTGGGGCGTCCGGGATCGGCGGGGGCGTTCTCCTTGATGTCGGAGTAGTTGTCGAGATAGCCTCGGGCATAGAGCTTGAGGGCGGTGTTCTTCAGCACCGCGCCTGCTGTCACGGCCGGTCCGTGCAGCGGTGGCCGCGGGTCGCTGATCACCACTATGCAAGTGTATTTGGGTTTCTCGGCGGGGTAGAATCCGCAGAAGGCCACGCGGTAGTGTCCCTCCTTGTAGCCCAGGGCCACGGGACGCTTGCGACCGTCGGGTCCCACGATGCTGTCGCGCTTCTGTCCGGGGCGCAGCTCGTTCACTATCTTGGCTGTGCCCGTCTTGCCGGCGATGCGCACCGTCTTGTCGCGCAGAAATTTGGCGGTGCCACCCTCGCCGTAGACCACCTGGGTGAGCATCTCGCGCAGCAGCGCCGCGTTGCTGCGGCTGAGGATGCTGTCGCGCACGTAGCTCACGGGTATGATGCTGTCGCGGCCGTCGCGGTCGCGCAGTGCCTTGACCAGACGCGGACGCACGAAGCGGCCGTCGTTGGCTATGGCGTTGTAGATGGCGCAGGTGTAGAGCGGCGGTATCATGGTGCTGTAGCCGAAAGTCATGCGCGAGAGGGCCACCAGGCCGCGGTTGTTGTTTTCCACGGTGGGGAAGTAGGGCCGGCGCTCGCGGGCGATGCCGGTGTTGAATCGGTCGAAGAAACCTATCTCGCGCAGGCGCTCGCGGAATCCGTTGGGATTGTCCTCGTAGTGGGCGGCCACAAGGCGCGTCATGCCTATGTTCGACGAGTATTCGAGGAAGCGGCTCACGGGCAGGGTTCCGGGCGAATGGGTGTCGTGGATGGGGTTGCCGCCTTTGTAGGCGTAGCTGTAGCCGATGGGGAAAGTCTTGCTCACGGGGTGGGCATAGCCGTCTTCCAGCGCCGGAATCATGGATATGGCCTTCATCACCGAACCCGGCTCGTAGGCCAGCACGGCGCGGTTCATGGCCTCGATGTAGCGGCCCGGATGGAGCGAGTCCCGCTCGAGGTTGGAAATGGCCTTGATGTCGCCGGTGGCCACTTCCATGATCATGGCGGTGCCCCAGTCGGCGTTGCTCTTCACGAGCATCTCTCCCAGCTCGCTCTCGAGGATGTCCTGCATTGTGATGTCGATGGTGGTGGTCACGGAGTAGCCGTGGCGGGGCTGCTCGATGGGCCACTTGGCCACACGGTTCGTGAACAGCACGCGCTTGGCTCGTCCGGGCTTGCCGAAGAGCAGCGTGTCCAGCGCCTGCTCCAGGCCCGAGATTCCGTGCTGGTCCGGCTGGCCCGGCAGGTAGCCCACGCGTCCGATGCTCAGGCGGGCCATGTCGCCGTAGGGATACATGCGGCGCAGCACCGGCTCGATTTTGAGGCCCGTGCGGTTGGCGTTGCGCGTGCGGCGGAAGAATGGGAAGCGCTTGAAGGCCTGGGCCACCTCGAAGGGCACGTTGCGCACCAGGCGATATGTGCCGCTGCGGTCTTTGCGCGACTTTTCGAGCGGTTTCGACAGGTAGGCGTGCCACTCGGCGCGCGTGCGCTCCGGGAAATGCACGGCCAGGGTGTCGGCCAGCGAGTCGAGGGCTGCTACGTACTGGCGGATCCAGAAGTGCTTGGGCTTGAAGTCGATGCTCACGTCGTAGTAGTTCAGATTCGTGGCCAGGATAGAGCCGTCGCACGCCAGAATGTCGCCGCGCAGCGGGGCGATGGGGGTGATGGTGTCGAGCTGGCGGCGTCCCTTGGCGTTCCAGGCATCGGCGTTGACCACGGTGGTGTTGACGAGCATGAACACGATCAGGGCCACCATCACCAGCACGATAGCCGTGACGATACCCATGTTGAGGATGATGCGGCCGCGGCGTCCCGAGTCCTTGCTCCGGGGTGCCTGTGCGGCGCCGTTATTGCTGTTTCCTGCGTGTTCTGTGCTCATTTCCCTTCGGGGAGTTTAAAGGGTGGACGTTGCTGTATGCCCAGGCCGAGGCCCAGGGAGTCGACGCGCTGCTGCATTGTGCTCTCGCGCGTAGAACTCATGTAGGTGGAGCGCTCCTGCTGCAGCTCCGTGCGCACCACCTGCAGGCGTGTGCGCAGCGAGGCTATGGTCTCCATGCCGGTCACGCAGTCGTAGCGCACCGAGATATTGATGAGGATTAGCCCCACGATCAGGAGCACGCCGAAGAAGTAGCGCTTGAATATGCGGCTCGTGAGAAAGCTGCCGTGCAGCAGATTGTCGAACGCCACGCTCATGTGGCGGCGCGAGGGGCGCGGGATGCGTGGCAATTTCATGGCTGCTGAGTGTTTTGAGGTTCGAGTTTCACGGCCACGCGCAGTTTGGCGCTGCGGCTGCGGGGATTGGCCTCCACCTCGGCCTCGTCTGGCACGATGGGCTTGGAGTTGAGCAGGCGCATAGGTGCGAGCGTGCGGCCGAAGAAGTCTTTGTTTTCGGTGCCGTCGAGGTTGCCGGTGCGCATGAAGTTCTTCACCAGGCGGTCTTCGAGCGAGTGGTAGGTGATGATGGCCAGGCGCCCGCCGGGGCGGAGCACCTGCAGGGCCTGGTTGAGCAGCGCGCGCAGGGCGCCGAGCTCGTCGTTCACCTCTATGCGCAGAGCCTGGAACAGCTGGGCCATCTCTTTCTTCTGCTGGCGCGGATTGAGCAGAGGCTCGGCCACGGCACGCAGGGCCTCCACGGTGTCGACGGCACCGCGGGCGCGTGCCTCGGTGATGGCGCGTGCCAGGCGCGGAGCCTGCCGCAGCTCGCCGTAGAGGCGCAGCAGGCGGGTGAGCTCTTCGGGCGATGCAGTGGCCAGCAGTTCGGCAGCCGAGCGTCCGCCGCGACGGTTCATGCGCATGTCCAGAGCGCCGTCCCATCGGAAGGAGAATCCGCGGGTGGGGTCGTCGAAGTGGTGGAAGCTCACGCCCAGGTCGGCCAGCACGCCGTCTACCTCCGGCACTCCGTAGTAGTCCATGAAGTTGCTGAGGTAGCGGAAGTTGCTGTAGACCATCGTGAAGCGCGGGTCGTCCTTGGCCGGAGCGCGGCGCACGGCATCCTCGTCCTGGTCGAAGCCGTAGAGGTGTCCCTTCGGCCCCAGGGCATCGAGGATGGCAGCGGAGTGGCCTCCGCCGCCGTAGGTGGCATCCACGTAGATGCCGTCGGGGCGGATGTCGAGCGCACCGATAGTCTGCGGCAATAGAGCGGGTATGTGATAAACTTCCTGATTCATAGTTGATTGCAAAATCGACGCTTCGGTGGCCGACCTCAGCCACAAAGTTAGCGAAAAAAATGCAATAATTTACATTGCCAAATAAAAAAATATCCGAAAAAATAAAAGAAATTTACATTTGCAAATGTGGCTTGCGGTTAATCCGGATTAATCAAGAATAATCGGGATATATCCGGAAAAAACTCGATTAATCTCCAAAAAATCACTACCTTTGCAGCATTGATAAATGCGTTGCTATGGACAGAAAGTTTTTTGCCGCCCTTTTGATGATTCTCGCCGCCCTCGCAGTCCGCGCGGCCGAAGTCGACAGCATAAGCCTTTACGGCCGAGTGAAAGATGCCGCTTTCAAGCGCGACTTGCGCCAGGCTAAGGTGATGCTCTACGATGCGCAGGGCAATCTCCAGGTGTCGGTGGATGCCAATAAGGGCGTGCGATGGATAAGCAACAACGAATACGACTCGCTGTCGATGTTCTGGCTCACGGTGCCCAGGGTGGATTCGGTGTATGTGTTTGACGTGGTGTGCGACGGCTATAAGGACCAGACGGTGAGCTTTCATCTCGACAAGCCCGGCCGCCGCGAGCAATATCGCGATATTCCCACGATATTCATGGAGCGGGCGCCGCGCCAGCTCAACGAGGTGACGGTGGTCACCTCCAAAATCAAGTTCTACAACAAGGGCGACACGGTGGTCTACAATGCCGACGCATTTGAATTGGCCGAGGGCTCGATGCTCGACGCGCTCATCGCGCAGCTGCCCGGCGCTGAACTCACGAGCGACGGCCAGATCAAGGTCAACGGTCAGTTTGTGGAATCGCTGCTGCTCAACGGCAAGGAGTTTTTCGACGGCAACAAGAACGTGATGCTGGAGAATATCGGCGCATATACGGTTAATAATATCAAGGTGTATGAGGGTCAGACCACCGAGGCCAAGCGCAAGGGCGACGAGTCGGCGCCCAAGGTGCTCACGATGGACGTGCAGCTCAAGAAGGAGTACAGCGTGGGCTGGATTCTCAACGCGCAAGGTGGCTACGGCACGAGCGACCGCTATCTGGGACGCCTCTTCCTGAGCCGCTTCAGCTCCACGTCGAGGATGTCGCTTGTGGCCAACGTGAATAATCTCAACGACAACCGCAAGCCGGGCAAGGAAGATACCTGGACCCCGGAATTGCTGCCGGACGGCACGCGCCGCGTGATGAGCCTGGGCCTCGACTATAACTATGAAAATGCCGAGGAAACAAAGGAGGCGTTCGGAAACGTCACGCTGGAGCGCACCGTAAACGACACGCGGCGCACCTCGTCGCTCATCAATTTCCTGCCGGGCGGCGACACCTATGAGCAGGCCTACAACGACAACCGCGACCGCGAGTTGAGTGCCTCCGCGCTCCTCCACCTGTGGATGAAGCGACAGCGCATGACCTATATGACCGGACTGCGGGGCTCCTACACCGATACGAAGAATGCCGGATCGGCGCTCTCGGGCAGCTTCAACGACGATCCCGGGCAGATTACGCCCGAGATTCTCGACGGACTTTTCTCGGGAAGCAGCTCGGAACTGGAATCGAAGGTGATCAATCGCGTGAAGACGCTGGCCGATACGCGCCGCCGAGAGTGGAGCGCCGACTTTTTCCCCTACGTGGGATTTAAGTTGCCGGGCAATGCCGACAACGTGGGAATGCAACTGCAGGTGTCGTACAACTCCACCCGCGAGGAGCTCTGGAACGACTACTCCGTGGACTACGGAGCCACGGCTGCGCAGACCGCCGAGCGGCGCCGCCGCTTCAACGACCGCACGCCCAATCACAGGTTCCTTTTCACCTGGCAGCCCAACTACAGCGCCACGCTGTGGGAGCAGCATGTGGGCGTGCAGTATGCCTATACTTTCATCGACCGCGTGAGGGACTCGTATTCCTACGCCCTCGATCGCTTGAACGACATGGGCATATACGGCGTGCTCCCCGCCGGCTATGCCGAGACTTTCGACCCCGCCAACAGCTACACCTCCCACACCGTGCAGCACAGCCACGCCGTGATGCCATATGCCTACATCTCCCACGAATACAAGAACAAAGGCTATCTGAACGTGTATATAAGGCCGCAGTTCACCCTGGACCACCGCTATTTCACATACGTGCGCGACGGCGAGACATCCCGCATCTCCCCTCGCTATTTCACGATGAATATCAACAGTATATACTCGGCGATGGTGGAGTATGATTTCAAGAAAAAGGAAGGCGAGGCCTACCGCTACGCCCACTCGCTGCGCTACAGCTTCCGATGCACCCCGCGCCTGCCCGAACTCGTGGATATGGTGGACGCCGTGGACGACACCGACCCCATGAACATCTACCTGGGCAACCCGTCGCTCAAGGCCGAGAACCGCTTCGTGCATCTGTTGCGCTGGGAGTTCAAGCCGTTCACCGAGAAACTCAACAACGAGTTCTACCTCAGCTATTCCCACACGTCCAACGCACTCACCCGCGGCTTCAGCTACGACACGGCCACTGGCGTGCGCCGCAACCGCATGTACAACGTGGACGGCAACCGTTCGGCTGCCGTCACCAACGAGCTTGCCTGGCAGTTCGGCAAACGTAAGCAGTGGTCGCTCACGAGCACTACCGATGCATCCGTCACGCGCCTCAACGACATGATAGGCGTGGGCCTTGAGGAGCCTGAGCCCACGCGCGTGAACAACAGCGAGATTTCCCAGAAGCTGCGCCTTATCTGGCAGATAGGCGGCCAGATGCTCAAGCTGCGAGGCGACTACACATTCCGCCACACCACCTCCGGGCAGCCCGGCTTCAACGACCTCAACGCCCATCACTACAACTACGGCATCTCCGGCGTGTTCATACTGCCTGCCGGCTTCGGCGCCTCCACCGACTTCGTGTGCTACGCCCGCCGAGGCTACGGTTCGCCGCAGCTCGACACCACCGACCCCGTGTGGAACCTGCGCCTCACCTATACCCCGCCGCGTTCCCGCCACTGGGTGTTCATCGCCGACGGCTTTGACCTGCTCCACCGCCTCTCCAACGTCACCTACGCTGTCACCGCCGCCGGCCGCACCGTGGCCTACACCAACGCCCTCCCCCGCTACTTCATGCTCTCCGTGCAATACAAGCTCAATATACAGCCCCGCAAATAGCGCTACGCAGTAGCGAAGACGCACTCGAGCAGAAGCGCAGAGAAGTAATATGATATGCTGATAGGAAAGTGGTAAGGTATAATTACAGCTACAATTTGCAAGCGACTTATTTTACAAAAACACCAGGAATTGATGAATAGAATAGCAATAACGCTATTTTTGTGCTCAGTATCGCTTGCCTACGGGTGCGCCGCGCATAGAACTGTGAAATTGGAGAATGCGCATGCGCAGGACCAGCGAGCATATGACAAGCGCTTTCCTATCAAGGTGTGGACGGATGCTGAGGGCGCGATGTTTATAGAGGACAGCCTTGGGCAATACTATCCTTCGGAAGAACAGTTGCTTGCCGCCATTGTGGGCCGCGGATGGAAGCCGGCTATGTGCTATGACTACTATAAATTAGGAACTACCCCAAGTCACAGGGCGCGTAAGATGTTTGTAACCGACAAAGGTATAACCGGCTGGATCCCCGGTGCATCGGAACCACTCTACTTCGGGGAAAATGGCCAAGGGGCGATCTTTATGGATTGCACGGATGTAGATAGAGGGAAGGACTATCGTATTACAGATAACAGCGGTTACAAATATGATAGCCACACCGGTACTGTGCATTTGTACGTGTTGGATCATTATCAACTGGTAAAGGCCAATGAACACGAATTATGGTTTGTGCATATCGAATCCGGGAGTGGAGAGCGTGACTTTCAAATAGTTAAATACACTCCTCTGCCGCCGGAAGAGCTACAGCATCTGCAAGAAACCTACATAGAAAAAATGCCGCCTTACGGATGGTACGGGGATGAAGATGACGAATAATTACTCTGCGGCTCCGCGCGAGTTTTTCCTGAAGGGTGTCTTATCTTCAGGCGCTTCCGCGCGAGGTTTCCCCGCATGCCCGTTTTTTTGTCCTCTTTTTCTATCAAAAAATCTTAAAATGACGCGCGGGCGCGGGAGATTCGGCATAAAGTGTTAATTTTGCAAATTGGAAAAATTTGTAAACATCACATAATATGGCAGAAATCAAATGCGTGGGCATTCTCACGAGCGGAGGCGATGCCCCCGGCATGAATGCCGCAATACGCGCCGTGACACGCTCGGCTATCTATGCCGGCTTGAAAGTCAAAGGTATATATCGCGGATACCGCGGTCTCATCAGCGATGAAATCGTGGACTTCCGCACTCAGAATGTGTCGAATATCATCCAGCAGGGCGGTACTATCCTTAAGACCGCACGATGCAAGGAATTCCAGACTCCGGAGGGACGGCGCCTGGCCTACGACGTGATGCAGCGCCACGGCATCGACGCGCTGGTGGTGATTGGCGGCGACGGTTCGCTCACGGGCGCGCGCATTTTTGCCAATGAGTTCAATATCCCCATCATAGGCCTCCCCGGCACCATCGACAACGACCTCTATGGCACCGACACAACCATTGGCTACGACACGGCTCTGAACACAATCATGGACTGCGTGGACAAGATACGCGACACGGCCACCAGCCACGAGCGCCTCTTCTTCATCGAGGTGATGGGCCGCGACGCAGGCTTCCTGGCGCTGAACGGCGCCATAGCATCCGGCGCAGAAGCCGCCATCATCCCGGAGATAAGCACCGAGGTGGACCAGCTTGCAGAGCTGATTCAGAACGGTTTCCGCAAGAGCAAGAACTCGTCGATCGTGCTCGTGGCCGAGAGTCCCGTCACGGGTGGAGCCATGGGGATGGCCGAGCGCGTGAAGAACGAATATCCCGGCTACGACGTGCGCGTGTCCATTCTGGGCCACCTGCAGCGCGGCGGCTCCCCCACGGCCCACGACCGTATCCTGGCATCGCGCATGGGTGCCGCCGCCATCGACGCGCTCATGGAGGACCAGCGCAACGTGATGATAGGTGTGCGCAACGACGAGATTGTGTACGTTCCCTTCTATAAAGCCATCAAGAACGACAAACCCATAAACCGCGAGCTGCTCGACACGCTGCGCCGTCTTTCCATCTGATTATGAAACGCTACAATATCGTCAACAACACCCTGGGCTGGGTGTGCTTCGTGGTGGCAGCCGTCACCTATCTGCTCACAATCGAGCCCACGGCAAGTTTCTGGGACTGCCCGGAGTTCATAGCCCAGGGCGCCAAGCTCGAAGTGGGTCACCCCCCGGGCAACCCCATCTTCATGCTTGCGGCACGATTCTTCGTGACCGTATTCGGCGGCGACATCACAGGTGCGGCCGTGGCCGTCAACTCCATGTCGGCGCTCCTGAGCGCGGGCACCATCCTGCTGCTGTTCTGGACAATCACCCACCTGGTGCGTCGCCTCATCGTGCGCGACGACGCCACGGAAATATCGCTGCGCAAGCTGGTGATTATCATGGGGTCGGGCCTGTGCGGCGCGCTGGCCTACACGTGGAGCGACACCTTCTGGTTCTCGGCCGTGGAGGGTGAGGTCTATGCCTTCTCGTCGTTCTGCACGGCGCTGGTGTTCTGGCTCATCCTCAAGTGGGAAAACCGTGCCGACGACCCCCATAGCGACCGTTATCTGGTACTCATAGCCTACGTGATAGGCGTGAGCATCGCCGTGCATCTGCTCAATCTGCTGTGCATCCCGGCCATCGGTCTGGTGTTCTACTACCGCAAGTGGCGAAATATCGACGCCCGCGGCTCGCTCGTGGCTCTGGCCGTGTCGTGCGTGCTCGTGGCTGCTATCCTCTACGGTCTCGTGCCTGGCTTCATGAAGGTGGCTCAGGCTTTCGAGCTCTTCTTCGTCAACACCCTGGGCACAGGCTACAACACGGGCGTGCTCGTCTACGCCGTGGTGCTCGTTGGCGTGTTCTGCTGGAACGCCCGCGCTCTCTACATGCAGCGCAGCGCGGCAGCCATTCGCTGGAGCACGCTCCTGGGCGTGGTGCTCAGCGGCGTGCTGCTGGCCGGCCCGTGGTGGCTGAGCCTGCTGCTCGTGGCCGCCCTGGCCTGCTGGCTGTTCTTCTTGTGCTCCAAGCTGCCCGTGCGCGTGCTCAACGTGATCATGCTCAGCATCTTCGTGATATTCATCGGCTATTCCAGCTACGCGCTGCTGCTCATACGCGCGTCGGCCAATACGCCTATGAACCAGAATGCGCCGGACAACGTGTTTGCCCTTGAATCCTACATGAGCCGCGAGCAATACGGCGACCGCCCGCTCTTCTACGGTGTGGCTTTCGCCGAGGAGCTTGAGACCGTGGACGACGGCCAGGGCAACCTGTATGTGCGCGTGGACCAGAACGGGCGCCCCGTCACCCGCATCCTCGACGGCTACCTGCGCGACGAGAACGGCGGTGCCTACAACGACTCGGAGCCCGTGTGGTCAAAGGTGGTGAAGACCTCGCCCCTGCAGGACGACGAATATGTGCAGAAAACAGACAAACCCAACTATCGCCACGTGCCCGATATGAAGATGCTGCTCACCCGCATCTACAGCACCGATCAGAATCACGTGCCGTCGTATAAGAGCTGGGCCGACTACTCCACGCCCGACCTGGACGATATCCCTGCCGAGATGCGTCACCGCTGGGCCAACGACGGCTACGCTCCCCTCTACGAGGTGGCTCCCTACCTGCACAGCCAGAGCACAATCACCACAGCCATGGACAAGAACGGCAATCCCGTGCAGCAGACTACCGCTTGGAAACCGGGCTTCGGCGTGAACCTGCGCTACTTCGTGAACTACCAGCTCAACCATATGTACTGGCGCTACTTCATGTGGAACTTCGCCGGCCGCCAGAACGACCTGCAAGGCAACGGCGAGCCGCATCTGGGCAACTGGATCTCGGGCATCCCCTTCATCGACAATCCCCGCCTGGGCGACCAGAGCCTGCTGCCCGACGAATACGGCAGCGCAAACAAGGGCCACAATGTGTTCTACATGCTTCCCCTGCTGCTGGGCATCATAGGCCTGCTGTGGCAGGCGCTGCGCAGCTTCGGGCCTGACGGGCGCCGCGGCATCGAGCAGTTCTGGGTGGTATTCTTCCTGTTCTTCATGACAGGTATAGCCATCGTGCTCTACCTCAACCAGACGCCCGGACAGCCGCGTGAGCGCGACTATGCCTTCGCCGGTTCGTTTTACGCATTTGCCATCTGGATCGGCATGGGCGTCTCCGCTGTGGCATATCTGCTGCGCGACGCGCTCAAGCTGGCGAGCCGCCGCGAGCCCTCCGAGGGTGCCAAGTGGGCCACCGCCGGAGTGGCTGTGGTCATAGGCATCGCGGTGCCCCTGCAGATGGTGTCGCAGACCTGGGACGACCACGACCGCAGCGGGCGCTATACCACCCGCGACTTCGGCATGAACTATCTCGAATCGCTCGACCCGGATGCCGTGATTTTCACGAATGGCGACAACGACACCTTCCCGCTGTGGTATGCCCAGGAAGTAGAAGGCGTGCGCCGCGACGTGCGCGTGGTCAATCTCAGCTACCTCACCACCGACTGGTATGCCAATCAGATGCGCCATCCCTCCTACGAGGGCAAGGCCATCCCCACGCTCGCCACGCCGGCCGACTATGCCTACGATGGCCTGGCCTACAGCTTCGTGGTGCCCCGCACCGATTCTCTCGTGCCGGCGCAGAAGGCTCTGGCCGAGCTTTATGCCTCGGATGCATCGCAGTTCGGCGCACATCTCCTCACATCGCCGCGCGTGGTGCTGGAGGTCGACACCGCAGCCGCAGTGAAGCGCTTCGGCGTGAATCCCGCCGATACAGCCAATGTGCTGGCCGCCCATTTTGATGCTCCGCGCACCAATCTGCGCGACCTGGGCAGCGGTATGCACCTGGCCCGCACTCTGTCGCTCGATATGATTTCACACTCGCTGGCCAACGGCTGGGAGCGCCCCATGTATTTCGCCACCACCGTGCCGTCGTCCTACTATCTGGGTCTTTCGCCCTATCTCGCAGCCACCGGTATGGCCTATGAGGTGACGCCCTTCCGCAACGCTCCCGTCAACGTCAACGCCGCCAAGGCCTATGAGAACGCCTTCTCGCGCTATCGCTGGGGCGGTCTCGACGCGCCCGATGCCGATAAGCTCTATCTCGACGAGACGGTGCGCCGCATGGTGTCGTCCACACGCTCCGGCCTCTTCACCGCCGCCGAGGACCTGCTCGCGCAGCCCGACGCACCCGCCAGCGAATTCGCCGTGGCATATGCCCGTGAGCACGGCACGGAAGTGCCCGTGACCCAGCGCGATATGGCCCGCAATCTGCTCGACCTGATTGTGGAGAAGCTGCCCGCCAAGACGGCTCCCTGGGACAACATGATGGATGTGTACATCGCCTCCAAATACTACGACCTCTGGCTCGACACGGGCCGCGCCGACGATTTGGCCAAGGCACGCGCCGTGCTCGACGGTTCCGAGAAGCGCTACGCCCAGCTCATGCGATATGCACTGTCGCTATCGTCCACGCAGCGCGCTGCAATGGGCCGCGCCGAGCAGTATGCGCTGCAATATCTGGGAATGGCCGTGGGCCTGCTCAACCAGATGGATCTGGTTGAGAAACTCACCGCTATGCCGCACCGCACGCCTGAGCAGGAAGCCCTGCTGGCCGATGTGCGCGAGCGACTGCCGCTTGAGTATGCGCTCCGGGTGTATCCGTTGCTGTATGTCGATGGCTACACCGTCAGCGATCTGGCCAAGGCCGCCGGTGTGGACAGCGTGACCGACGTGCGCGCGTTGCCCGAAGTGGCCCGCGAGGGCGCCCTGCTCCTCGAAGCCTTCGAGGCTGCCGGCATGGATCCAATGGCACGCACCCGCGACATTGAGAACACCTACGGATTCTCGCGCGAGGAGTGGGGCCGTCTTATCTGATAGCCGCGCATGTTCATTGAGCAGCCGCCGTGGCTCTACCGCCTCCTGTTTCCAGGGGCGCAGTGGAGGGGGAGGGAACGCCGCCGCAAGGTGGTGTACCTCACCTTCGACGACGGCCCCGTGCCGGAGGTGACGCCACGGGTGCTCGAAACGCTCGCACGCTATGGCGTGCGGGCCACATTCTTCATGGTGGGCGACAACGTGCGCCGCAATCCCGGCCTGCTCGAACAGGTGCGCGCCGCCGGCCATAGCGTGGGCAACCACACAATGCACCACCTCCAGGGCCTTCACGTGTCCACCCGCCGCTATCTGCGCGATATCTCGGAAGCTGCCGCTCTCATAGGCAGTCGCCTGTTCAGGCCGCCCCACGGCATAATGCGCCGCGGGCAGTTGCGAGCCTTGCGCCGCCGCTTCGATATCATAATGTACGATGTGGTCACACGCGACTACTCCTCGCAGCTCACACCCGGGCAGGTGCTCCGCAACGTCATGCGATACACCCGCCCCGGCAGCATCATAGTGTTTCACGACTCGATTAAGGCACAGCTCCGCATGGAAGCCGTGCTCCCTGCCGCTATCGAATGGCTGCTGCAGCAAGGCTACAGCTTCGAAACTCTGCCGGAGCGATGAACACTCCTGCCGACAACGCCTTTCTTGACACCCTGTGCCGCGACGCCGGTGCGGTAGCCTGGGGCGTGGCCCCCGCCGGGCCGGTAGAAGAAGCCGACCGCGGCGTCTACGACGCATGGATAGCATCAGGCAACCACGGATGCATGCAATATATGGAGCGGTATCACGATGTGCGCTTCGATCCCCGGCAGTTGCTTGAAGGCGCCCGCAGCATCATTGTGTGCGCCTTCAGCTATAGGCGCAGCGACCACAATCCCTGGATCTCGGACTACGCCCTGGGCGGCGACTACCACACCGTGCTTCGCGAATGTCTCGCGCCCGTAGCCGCAGCAATAGAGCGTCGTTGCGGCGGAGCCACCCGCGTGTGCGTCGATTCCGCGCCTCTGCGCGAGCGCTACTGGGCCGAACGCGCCGGAGTGGGCCGCTGCGGCCTCAGCGGCAAGCTGCTCGTGCCTGGAGCCGGATCTGAAATCTTTCTTGCCGAGATACTCACCACCGCCGCCATAGCCCCAACGTCCCCGCTTGATAATGAACTATGCACGCGCTGCGGTCGTTGTGTGCAATCCTGTCCCGCCGGAGCCCTCGACGGAAGCGGCCGCGTCGACGCCCGCCGCTGCCTGTCATGTCTCACCGTGGAATGGCGCGGACCACTACCGGTGGCCACGGATCTGCACGGCCGCCTCGCCGGCTGCGACGTGTGCAGCCGCGTATGCCCCCTCTCGCAAGGGCCGGCCACATCCCTGCCCGGCCTTCAACCCCGTGCCGAAATCCTCGCCATGACACCCGCCCGTGCCCTCGCACTCACCCGCGGCACCTTCAAATCCACCTTCACAGGCACCGCCCTCATGCGCCTCCGCCTCGACGGCCTCCGTCGCAACGCCTCGCTGTGCAAGAGCGATGACCAATAATTGGTGGGATATAAGGGCTGATACACAATAAATGTAAATATTTTTTGTAACTTTGCGGGCGTAAATACATGCACATATATTATATATATAATGACGTTTGATGAGTTAGATCTGAGCGACGATATTCTTGATGCGCTCGATGCGATGCACTTCAGCGAGTGCACGCCCATTCAGGAACAGGCAATACCGGCGGTGCTGGAGGGACGCGACCTTATAGCGGTGGCACAGACCGGTACGGGCAAGACGGCGGCGTTTCTGCTGCCGGTGATAGATCGCCTGGCTTCGCAGCCGGAACCGGATGCTATAAATTGCATTGTGATGTCGCCCACGCGTGAGCTGGCGCAGCAGATTGACCGGCAGATGGAAGGTTTCTCGTATTTTCTGCCTGTGAATTCGGTGGCTATTTATGGCGGTACGGATGGTGCTACTTTTGCGCAGCAGCAGCGTGGCCTGAAGATGGGTGCCGACGTGGTGATCGCCACCCCGGGTCGCCTGCTGGCTCATATGAGTATGGGCTATGTGGATCTGAGCAAGGTGCAGGTGCTGATTCTGGACGAGGCCGACCGGATGCTCGACATGGGTTTCTATGATGACATTATGCAGATTGTGGCCGCTACTCCAGCGTCGCGCCAGACGCTGATGTTCTCGGCCACGATGCCGCCCAAGATCAAGCAGATGGCGGCGAAGATTCTGCGCGACCCCGTGGAGGTGAAGATTGCGGTGAGCCGTCCGGCCGACAGTATCGACCAGTCGGTGGTGATCTGTCCGGAGCGCAGCAAGACGGGTGTGCTGCGTCATCTTTTCGCATCGAAAGCTTCGAAGCGTGTGATAGTGTTTGCGGCATCGAAGTTGAAGGTAAAGGAGCTGACGCGCGAATTGCGCCGTGTGGGATATAATGCGGCCGAGATGCACTCTGATCTCGAGCAGGCGCGGCGCGACGAGGTGATGCATGAGTTCCGTACGGGTCGGCTCGACATATTGATTGCCACGGATATTCTGGCCCGCGGTATCGACATCGATGATATCGCCCTGGTGGTGAACTACGACGTGCCGCGCGAGGCAGAGGATTATGTGCACCGCATCGGCCGCACGGCGCGCGCGGGCATGGAGGGTGCGGCGGTGACGCTCGTGGGCGAGCGCGACCGCGGAAGCTTTGCCTCGATCGAGCGCTTCCTGGGCAAACCTGTGCGTCGCGAGGATGTGCCGGAGGAGTTTGGCGCACGTGCTGAGCTTTCGTCTCCTGCCCGCGATGGCGGAGCCAAGGGCGGCAGAGGCCGTGGCTCGAAAGGCCGTGGACGCGGCGGCCGTCATGGTCGAGGCGGGAAACACGCTGCCCAGGAGAAAGGAACAGCCGATATTGCCACAGAGGCTGCTGCCCCCGCCGAAGAAGCTGCGGCCAAGACCGGAGAGTCGAAGAAGCGTCGACGTCGTGGCGGCCGTCGGCATCGTGGTGGTGCAGTCGGCCAATCTGGCGCTCCGGATGCTTCGCAGCATTAGTATATAATAATTGTGACCATGTATTCGACTGCTACAATTTTTTGGTGGCTAAGAAATCGCCTGAAGTTGAAATTTATGAGCTTAAAAGGGCGTGCCGAGGTGTATTATCGCGAAACTTTCGGGCGGGAAATAAACTGGGAGCACCCCGAGGATCTCAATCAATGGATTAATAAATTGGCGTTTACCACCGATACGCGAGAGTGGTCCCGTCTGGCCGATAAATATGCCGTGCGCGAATATGTGGAGAGTTGTGGGCTGGGTGACATCCTCGTGCCGCTGTTGGCGGTGTGGGATAATCCGGACGATATTGATCTTGATGCTCTGCCTGATAGCTTTGTGCTGAAAGCAACCAATGGGTCGGGTGATGTTCGTATAGTTGCAGACAAGAGTAAAACTGATGCGGCAGAGTTGCGCGCCTATTTCAAAAATCTTTTTCGTCATCCTTTCGGTAAGGCTACGGCCGAGCCGCATTATCTGCGGATTAAGCCGCGCGTGGTGGCCGAGCAGCTTCTTGATAAGGATAAGCAGTCTGTGGAGTCGAAATCGCTCATTGATTATAAAGTGTGGTGTATTGGTGGCGAGCCTGAGCTGGTGTTTGTGGTTATGAATCGCCAAGGGGGTGTTTATGAGACGGCGGCATATGACACGAAATGGCAATACCACAAAGAATATCTGAATCACAATGATGTGCATAGGCCTGTGAGCACTGTGGTTCCTGCTCCTTTGAATTTAGATAAAATGCTCGATTGTGCGCGTGTGCTTGCGCAGGGATTCCCGCAGGTGCGCGTGGATTTTTATGAGGTGGGTGGCAATTTGTATTTTGGAGAAATGACATTTACTGCGGCTTGTGGACGCATTGTGTCGCTTTCTGATAATGCACTTGCGATGTTGGGAGTAAAAATTCATGGGGGGGGGTAAAATAGTTGTCATATTTCTATTTGC
>CAMWRI010000008.1 GCA_947176585.1 uncultured Porphyromonadaceae bacterium | reverse complement strand
CAATATATGATGCAGACCACAAGAAAGCATGTGATAAATCTTTTACAGAAGAAAATCTGGACTTACTTTTCTCGAAACACCGATAACTGCGTCTTTTCGCAACCTTCATAAGGTCCATAACTTCGCTGAAACTTCTCGTGCCAGTGAGAGCAGAGGGGAGCTTGCTCCACCTATGCCGAACGCAGCCGAGATTGGTTGTAAACAACAATTTAGCAAGTTCTGGACTTCTCTTTTCCCGACCTCAACCTTCAGCTTGATGGGCAACCGCCGAGGTGCAAAGAAAATTGTGAATAAGCCGGCACCGCCCGGGACTGCGTTCAGTCTTCGCTGAAGTGGCGCAGCACGCGGCGGTAGGAGGTGAAGATCTTGCTTTTGCTCACGAAACCCACGTAGCGGCCATTATCCACCACGGGTAGATTCCAGGCACCGGTGTCGTCGAAAATCTTCATCACGCGGTCCATACTCATACCCACCTCGATGCGCGCCGGCGGCATCGACATGAATTTGCTCACGTACATCTTGCGGTACAGGTCGGGGCGGAACATGATGTTGCGTATCTCGTCGAGCACCACGATGCCCTTGAGCTTGCCCTCGCCGTCCACTACGGGGAAGAGATTGCGGGAACTGCGGGCGATAGTGTCGACCATATCTTTGAGCGACATCTCTGGGCGCACGCTAAGGAAGTCGGTTTCTATCACGTTGTCGATCTTAAGCAGTGTGAGCACGGCTTTGTCCTTGTGGTGGGTGAGCAGTTCGCCGCGCTTGGCCAGTCGCATGGTGTAGATACTGTATGGCTCGAAAAATTTTATTGTGCCGTAGGCGATGGTGCTCACCACCAGCAGGGGCAGAAACAGGTCGTAGCCACCGGTGAGTTCGGCGGTGAGGAAGATCGCCATCAGCGGGGCGTGCATCACGCCGGCCATCACGCCGGCCATACCGATGAGGGCGAAGTTTTTGGTGCTGAGCACCGTGTCGAAGCCAATCATATTGGCCACGAATGCAAAGAGGAAGCCCGTCATGCATCCCACGTAGAGCGATGGCGCGAATGTGCCGCCCACGCCTCCGGCGCCGTTGGTGGCCGAGGTGGCGAAAGACTTGGCCAGGATGATTATGCCTATGAAGAGCACGATGAACCACGTTTCGTTGCCTTCGCCATAAAATATGGAGCCGTTCACGATCGACGAGGGATCGCCGTTGAGCAGGCAGTTGATGGAGCCGTAGCCCTCGCCATAGAGCGGCGGCAGAAGAAACACCAGCCCCGAGAGGATGGTGCAGCCGGCGGCCGTGCGCAGCCAGCGGTTGCGGAAGCGGCTGAAGAAGGTCTCCATCATGTTCATGGCGCGGGTGAAGTAGAGCGAAACCATGCCGCACACCACTCCCAGCACGATGGCGAAGGGAATCTTGGCCACATGGAATTCATCGCTCTGCACGAAGAAGAACTCGAAGTCGTAGCCCGTGTAGGCATAGGCGATGGTGGCGGAGGTGATGGAGGCGATGAGCAGGGGCATCACGCTCACGGTGGTGAGGTCGAGCATCAGCACCTCGAGCGTGAAAAGCATGCCTGCGATGGGGGCCTTGAAGATGCCTGCGATGCCCGCGGCGGCGCCGCATCCCACGAGTATCATCAGGATGCGCGGAGAGAGGCGGAACATCGAGCCCAGGTTGGAGCCTATGGCGGCGCCGGTGTAGACGATGGGGCCCTCGGCACCCACCGATCCGCCGAATCCTATGGTCACGGACGATGCCACCACCGAGGTGTAGATGTTGTGGCGCTTGAGGCGGCTCTTGTTCTGCGAAATGGCATAGAGCACGCGGGTGACGCCGTGGCTGATGTTGTCCTTCACCACATAGCGCACGTAGAGGGCGGCCAGCACCACGCCTATGGCCGGCAGCAGGATGTAGAGATAGTTGCCACGTGCGATATTGATATGGGTGGTGAGCAGTCCGCTTATGGTGTGGATGAGCCATTTGAGCACCATCGCGGCCAGGCCTGCGAAGATACCCACGAAGAGAGCCAGCACCAGCACGAAGTTCTTCTCCTTGATGTGGCGCTCGCGCCATTGGATGAAGCGCATGAGGGCTGCGTGGAGGCCGTGGCAGTCAGTCTCGGGGGGAGCGCCTGCTCCCAGTTCCTCGTCATCGTCGGTGAGTCCGTAGCTGTCGGCTCCCTGCGGTTGTGATGTGGTGGTCATATGCCTTTTCCGGTGATTACGGTGTTGATGGTGTGAAGAAGAATACGCATGTCGAGGCCCAGCGACGCGTTTTCCACGTAGAGGATGTCGTAGGGCAGGCGTTCCACCATTTCGTCGACGTTGCGTGCGTAGCCGTATTTGACGATGCCCCACGATGTGATGCCGGGGCGCACCGTGTGGAGCAGGGCCATCTCCGGGGCGCGCTCGGCTATGAGGCGTTCGAAGTGGGGCCGCTCGGGGCGCGGGCCCACTATGCTCATCTGCCCCATGAGCACGTTCCAGAGCTGGGGCAGCTCGTCCAGGCGGTATTTGCGCAGGAAAGCGCCCACGCGGGTGATACGCGGGTCGCCGTCGCTGCTCAGGCACGGTCCCGAGGCCTCTGCATCGGGGCGCATGCTGCGGAACTTTATGATGCGGAAGATGCGTCCGTGCAGCCCCACGCGTTCCTGGCGGTAGAGCACCGGGCCGCGCGAGTCGATCTTCACGGCGGCGGCTATGGCGGCGTAGACGGGCAGCAGCACGATCATGGCCACGGCGCTCACCGCGGCATCGCCCAGGCGCTTGAGATTTGTTGTGGCAGGGCTCATTCCGGGGGCGCTGATGTTGATGAGTGGCTCGTTCACCACCGAGAGCACGCGCGGCCGGTGGGTGAGCACGTTGGCGGAGTCGGCCGGCATGTAAAGGTTGCAGCCCAGGGGCACGAAGCGTCCCAGCAGGGCCGGAATGGATGCATGCTCGTCGGCCACGATGATATCTCTCACCTCCCCGTCGCGCACCATGGCCTCGGCACGGTCCAGGTCGATGCATCCCTCGCCGCTGCCGGCAAACGCCACCACGCGGAACGAATTGCCCGCTGTGCGCCGCTGTGTGCGCCGCGCCACCTCTCGGGCCCTCTCGCCGCAGCCCACCACTATGGCGGCGGGGATAGCCCCTCCCGCCAGCAGGCGCCGTTTGTCGCGCGCCGTGATGATGTGGCGCCCGGCATATACCGGCACTGCAAGCAGGAGCCACAGGATGGCCAGCAGCTGATAGTTGAGCAGGCGTTCGGGGATGTCGTCGTTCACGAGCACGGCGAAGTAGATGCCCAGGGCTGCCACGGCTGATACGGCCGCGGTGTTGAGCACGTTGTCCACACGACTCTTGTTGCGCGGCAGGTTGTAATAGCCTGATACCACGTATAGACCCACGCCCAGCAGCGGCACGAGCAGCTGCCCCAGAAGCACCGTGCCGGAGAGCATGAAGCTGGCCGTACCGGGCCAGTCCACCGGCAGCGAGCGGTAGCGCACCAGATTGAAGATGCACCATCCCAGGTTCAGGAGCAGATAATCGCTGAGCGCGTAGCGTAGCCGCAGGCGTGTGGTAGTGGTCATGGGCGCAGAATCTTGAACAGGCCTCCGGCCGATAGCTTGATCACTGTGGATGGCCGTCCGGCGGCGGCAGGAGCGTCGCGTGGATCCACTATGGCATCAACGGCATCCACTATCTCGGGCGAGAGCTCCTCGATGCGCCGCGGCGCAGGCTGTCCGCTGATGTTGGCCGATGTGGAAACTATGGGCTTGTGCCAGCTGCCGAACAGCGGCAGAGGCACCACGCGCACTCCGGCAGAGCCGTCGGGAGCCAGCAGCTCCGGCGCGAGGCCGCGCGGAGAGTCGTACACGATGGTCAGTGGATGCACGGCGGCCTCAAGCAGTTGGTAGCCCACCTCGGGGATATCGTCCACCCAGCGCTCGAGCATCGCTATATTCTGCACAAGAGTGATGAGAGCCTTGGCCTCGGCGCGGTGCTTGATTTCGAAGATGCGTCGCACGGCGTCGCTGCGCGTGGCGTCGCAGCCTATGCCCCACACGGTCTCGGTGGGGTAGGCGATCACGCCGCCGCGGGCAAACACGGCTGCCGCTTCGGCGGCTGAGATGATTTTTGGTGCAAGGTCAGCGTATCGCATCGTTCTTTATTGTGTTTTGCAGTGCGGCGGCATGGTGGCGGAAGTCACGGGACCCCAGATAGGCCTCGATACTGTCGGCGTGCGGTGCGTGGTGCAGATCGGTACCCACGTAGTCCACCAGTCCTTGCTCTATCAGGAGTTCGGCGCTGCGTTTCTCGTCTTTCCCGTAATGGCCCGCGAGGCTCAGCAGATTGATCTGGAACCGTGCGCCGGCATCGTGAAGGGTGCGGTAGCGTTTGGGCGCAGTACGGTAGTAGTGGTAGCGCTCGGGGTGCACGAGTATGGGCACGTAGCCGGCCATCTGCAGGTCGAATATCAGTTGCTCGATATCCATGCGCTCCTGCATGAACGAATTTTCGATGAGCAGGCGGTTGCCCGGGAGGGTGAGGAGTGTTCCGCGGCTGCGGTGCTCGTCGAAGAGGTCGTCCAGGCGGTACTCGGCCGAGTTGGAGAGCACGAGGGTATTGCCGGCGGCGTCGAGTGCGCCCTGCAGGGCCTCCCGTGCGGCGGCTATTGTCTCCGGAGTATTTTCGAAGGTGGTGCGTGTCACGTGCGGCGAGGCGAATATGCGCGATATTCCCCAGCTCTGCATGCGCTCTATCAGCTGCATCGACTCCTCAACGGATGCCGAGCCGTCGTCGATGCCGGGGAGCACGTGGCAGTGGATATCGGTGCTGAACCACAGCCGCGGCGTTTCTTTTTTACTGAAAAAGTTGAACATCTGAAATCAGAATTTAAAGGCGGCGCCCACGAGCCCGTGCACACCCTGCGAGGGCACCCCGGGAATGATTTCCGTACGTTTGCCCAGCAGATTCTCGCCCCGGGCGAATACGTCGATTGCGTCGCTTATGCTGTAGCGCGCGCCGAAACTGAGGTTGCTCACGCTCTTCATGTCGAGGGTCAGCCACTTGGAGCCTTCATTGGTGCTTAAGCTACTTTGCGAGCGTCTTCCGGAGCGGAGCTCATAGGATGCCTTGAGTTCCAGACGGTCGATGGGGCGCACGGCAGCATCCGCCTTCACCACAGTCTTGGCACGATCGCGCCAGAGATACCAGGCTCCTTTGCCGCTGCCGGGAGCGAATTCGGCCGATGCACTCACGCTCACGACGTCGCGCCAGTCGTAGGCCGCGCGGATGCCGGCACGCACGCCGCTCAGGTCTACGGCCACGAACTCGCAGCCTGACGGACTGTAGGGCGCAGCGCCGCTCTCGGAATAATAGTAGCCGAAAGGCATCAGCCAGTCGTTTGCCTTTGCCCAGCCTGCGAATACTTCAAATGATGCGCCGGCAAAGGGGCCGATGTTGACTCCGGCGTCTACAGTCACGGGCACGTGGCTGCGTCCCGTACGCATTCCCGTGGGGGCGAAAGGCGTGATTTCAAAAAGCGATCGATTGGTGTTGAGCACCTCGCCGCCTCCGGCACGGGCATATATGGAGAATGCGCGCGCGTTGTAGCTGAGCATCACGTCCGGGGCGATGTGGAGCGTCTTGCCCTCGCCGCCGGTGGAAATATCCACGCGGGCACCCAGACGCATTGCGGCGCCGGTGGAGCCGCCGAAGGCATAGTAGGGCGTGGCCGTGATTAGGCCTATGGTGCTCGCAGGGTATATCTGATTTATATAGTCGCCGGCTGGCACCGCAGGCCGCGCGAGCATGTCGGCCTTTATCTCGAGGCCCAGGCGGCTGTGATTGAGGCCGTTGCCTATGCGACCGATCACGCCGGCCGAGAGGCCGTAGCGCAGCTCTGTGCCGTCAGGGCGAGCTCCTGTTCCGTCGATAAGTTTGCGTGGCGAGAAGCTGAATGTGTGCAGGAAAGCATCTGCGTGATAACCTATGCGTCCCGCGCGGCCATACCATGCCACGTCCACGTCGGCCATGCCCAGCGAGCGGTACGGGTCGCCCACCGGCGATGTGATTCCGCCGAAACCGTAGGATGCGGATGTGGTGAGCACGCCTTTGTGGCCGAAGCGGTGGTCGAAGTTGGCTCCCACCGTGCCAATATTATATCCGATCTTTTCGGGGAAGCCGTTGCAGTTCGGGTCTTTGTAGGATGTGCCGTCGAATTGCCCCCACAAGCCCAGGCGTGTGTCGTGGGTGCGCAGGATGTCGTAGCCGGCCGAGAAAGCGAGGTTATAGACCGGGAAATATCCCAGCGAGGCGTAGCCGCGGTAGGGCGATAGGGCGAAAGTATCTGCCCATGCTGCTGGAGCCAGAACGGATGCCGAGCGCGTGACTGTGCCCGAGCCTGTGTATTCGGCCATGTCGAGGCGCACGGGCTCGATGGCCGCCGATGCGATCGATGGATGCACCGATGCGGGTCGCGCGGCGGCGCGCTCTGCCGGCACCACGGTGCGGTCCACGGTGATTTCGGTGCTCAGGTTCTGTGCCGATGCCGATGCTGCGGCAAAGAGCAGGATGTATGCGGTCTTTTTCATTTCAGTCGGCTGTCAATCATTTCAAAAATGTCTGTTTCGGTGCCCGGATAGTTGTCGCGCAGCGCCTTGAGATATTCGCGCGCCTCGAAAGTCTTGCCCTCGGCGGCATACACGTCGCTGAGCACGATGAATCCGCGGGCGAGCCAGTAGGCGTGCGGGGTGCCGCTGCCGGTGATGGCGTCGGCGGCTGCGCGGGCTTCTGCTGTTTTGCCGTCGTCGAGCAGGCTCTGGGCCAGATAATATGCGGCCTTGGCGCCGTAGATGTCGTCCGTGTCGCCGGCTATAGCCTGCCATTGCTCGCGGGCCTCGGCGCGTCGCCCGGTGGCCTCGAGTGCGCTTCCCTTGGAGAAAATGGCCTCGTTGCGGTTCTCGGCACCCAGCGTGGAGGATGCCAGCAGATCATTTGCTGCGCGGAGCACCAGCTCGAAGTCGCCTGTCTCGCGGCCCACGCGCATTATGCCCATACGGGCCGCGTTCAGGCGCGACGCCGTGGATGCGCGTTGCTCCAGCTGCTTCCATGCGCGCAGGGCCGATTCGCCGCGGCCGGCTTCGTAGTCGGCCTGCGCTTTCACAACCAGCGCGCTTTCAGTGGCGGCGTTGTCGGGATATCCGTCGATCAGGGCGGTAGCGCAGCGGTACGCCTCGGCGCTCTTCCCGGTGGCGAGATAATGCTGCATCAGACCCTCGAGGGCACGCGCGCGGTAGGCGCCTTCGGGGAAATCGGCCAGGTATTTCTCCATGCGGGCCGCGTTTCCGTCAGCCACCAGAGCGCGGTCGGCGGCATCGTAGCTCAGCTTGTCGGCCTCGGCGATGTCCATCTTGGGAGCGTTGTCCACTCCGGCCAGGAAATTCATGTACTCATCGAGCGTGCCGTCCTCGGCTGCAAGTCGCTTGAGTGCCTCCGAAGCCTCGATTGCCTCGCCGCTGGTGGGGTAGCCCGTGATTATTTCCTTATAAGTCTCCACGGCCTGCTTGCGTCGGCCGGAGTTGAGTAGTGTCTGTGTCAGTTGCAGATGCCCTTTACGGCCCTGCGAGGTGCCCGGATAAGTGGCCACGAGCATGCGGTACATGGCTATGGCGTCGTCGTTCGCTCCGGTCTGTATCTGGCTTTCTGTAGTTTCGAGCATGGCATCCGGCACGAGCGCCGACGATGGGAAGCGCTCCATCATCTGCGCCAGTGTGGCTATCTTGGCGCGGTGATTGCGGCGATAGCCCTGCATCACGCCCTTCTGAAACAACGAGTAGTCGCCCGCAGCGGGATAAGTGGTATATGCCTTGTCGTAATACTTCTCCGCATTGTCGAAGTCCGAGCGGTAGTAGTAGGTGTCGGCCAGGCGGTTGTAAGCATCGGCCACCACCTGTGGCGAGAGCGTGCCCGGAGCATCGGTCACATGCTCGAAGTCAGTGGCGGCATCAGCGTAGCGTTTCTGCGCAAAGCGCGTGTAGCCCAGGTCGTAGCGGGCCACAGGCATATTCTCTGCCTTTGCGGGCGCACGGCGGATATAGTCGAGCAGAGCTGTGGCGGCTGCGTCGTAGTCGCCCGTTCGGTAGAGGGCCTCGCCCAGGGCCAGACGGTTCTCGCGGGCCATCTCGGGCGATGCATAGGATGCAAGAGCGTCGGCCTCGCGCAGCATGGGCAGGGCCGAGGCACCGTCGCCGGCCGCCAGCTGGCGCGAGCCCAGGGTGTAGAGGATGTGTTGCTTGGCTCCCAGCACGCGGTTCGACGGTCGGTTCATGCGGTTGATGCTGGCCAGCGCGTGGTCGTAGTCATTGTCGGTGAGATAACCGGTCACGATATATTCCTGCACCTGTGAGGCGCGCGGGCTCGAGGGGTAGCGCGTGAGGAACTGCTCAAGCGTGGCCACTGAGCTGCCGAAGGGCACGCGGCCTCCCTGCAACCCCGCCACGGCATAATTGTAGAACGCCGTTTCCTGAACTTCGGGATCATAGTCCATGCCGGCGGCCTGATCAAAAGCCAGGAGCGCCGCGCGGGTGTCGCCCGTGTGCATCAGGGCCTGTCCTATATAGAGATAGGCGCTCTGAGCCATGGCATCGGTATCGTCGGTGGCCGCTTTCAGATGACCTATGGCATTGTCGAAGTCGCCTTCCTCATACTCCGCGCGTCCCAGGATATACTGCGCCGATGGCAGAGGCTCCGTGGTGGATGCGAGATAGCGGCGCAGATAGGGAATCGCCTCGTCCGGACGGTCGAGGCAGAATAGCGATTCGCCTGCGATACGCTCCGCCTCGGCCCGGAAGGCTGCAGGGGCGTCGTTTCGCCGCAGTAGGTTGCGGGCCTCGTTCAGTGCTTTGTCGTAGCGTTTATTGCGATAATAGATCTGCGCCAGATAGTAGGGCGCCATATTGCCCGGCGCCACGTTGGACGATGCAGCCGCGAGCTGTTGCTCGGCCTCGCCGTAGTTGCCTCGCGCATAAGCCAGATAGCCGCGGTAGAAGCGTGCGGCAGCGCCGTATTCCTTGGTGCGCAGCAGCCCGGCAAAGAGAGTGTCGGCCTCGTCGAGGTCTCCCACCTGCATCAGGCAGTAGGCCATGCGGTAGTCGAGATCTTCGCGCAGCGAGAGGTTTAGAGCTTCGCGGTCCACTTTTCTATATTCAGCCAGCGCATCGGGATAGCTGCGGGTAAAAAGGCAGTCGGCCACACGCATCAGTGCCTCCTGCCGGTGTATGGAATAGGGGTAGACGGCCAGAAAACGTTTGAAATGCGTGATGGATGCAGCCCCGCTGTTGCCGAAGGCCGCACGGGCCAGCGCCCAGTCCACTTCCTCAAGCTGTTCGGGCGTGAGACCCTGTCGGTCGATATGTCCCAGTTGGTCGATTGCTCCCGTGTAGTTGCGGGCGTCGAGCATCTCCAGGCCTCGTGCTATATAGCCGTTGCTGCCGGGACTGTTCACGCCGGCTTGCGCAGCCAGTGCCGAGGCTGCCGCAATGAGCGATAATATTGTGATTCGTTTCATAGACAGTACACAACTGTGGTATTTTATGCAAAAATACGAATTTTTTATTTAATCTCCCGATTAATCGAGAATAATCCTTATTAATCGAGTTTAATCAGAGCTTCTGTAAATGCAATTTGTACGTTACAGGTATAAGTTTAGCCTTCCCTTCCTCAATAAAAGGATTACCAATGTCGTAAATTTTTGGATTTGAACTGTTTGGATTGAAAACTACATACAGGTGATATTTGTTGCCAAGCTTTCGCGCAGTTTCAAATTCATTTGAGGTGATGAAGATCCTGAAATCGTTTGGCAAACTATTAGTAGTCTTTACTTCAATGAATATTTCCTCACCGGAATTATCGAACGATTTGATGTCGTAGCCACATGAATCATCTTTTTTTGAAATATGTTCGGGCTCTTTTTTTATGTGGCTGTCTTTCAGTTTGCTTTTTTCATACTCCATGACGATATATTCTCCACGCTCTCCCAATGCAGCATTGTTTCTGGATATAAGCTCATAATCAGCTTTCCCGCTTCGGAGGTTAGACGGCTTGTCTTCCAGTGAGATAAAATCGCCTGCTATAGAATCAATTTTGAGCGTTTCAGTCGAATTATCCACTTGCCCTTTCGGTGCTTTTGGATAATAGTTGTAAAGTAAATGTGCGAAAGCATGGAGCGGCCAGGCGTTCATTCTCTGATCGCTCCTCATGAAGCCCACGAGAATACACCGTTTGTCTAAAATGTCAAAATCAGGCTTAACGAGATGGTCAAGTCCCAGTTTATGAATGAAATATTCGATATGCTTAAGGCTGAAAACGCTTAAGTACTTCTCAGGATAATAAGTGGCAAGAATTTTCCCTTTAAACATCCGTGAAAAAGGGGCCTTTCGGATCAACTCCATATCACCACATTCACCTGCTTCTATTAAAGTAGCAAGCTCATGGCGCAAAGCCAGCATGGACTCCTTTATGGTATTTCTTTTCCATAATCTTGTAGCCTCGTACTGATTGCGCCTTTGACTATAGAAGATGCCGAATTTTTTGATTGGGGAGCCATTGATATGACCTAAAGAACCAAGTTTCCATTCCAATTCATAACAAAAATTATCATCGGTTATTCTCTTGCCTTGAACATATTCATCAATTTCCATTGTTCGTATTCTGTCAAGAGAAAAACGTTTCACGAAATCTTTTCGATATTCTTCAGCTTGTTGGTATTGTTCGATATAACTTGTCATATCGAAAGTGTCGATGGCTTCTTTAATTCCTGAATAGCTCATGGTCTTATCTATTTACTGTCAATACTATATTTTACAATCCACCGGCCGGATTTATTGCTGCCGAAACGTTCGATCCACCCCGCAGCCTTCATGTTGGCAAGGGCTTTCTTGATACCGCTGTCCGACATTTCGATTTTTTTTGCAAGTTCGGCGCGTGTCAACCACGGATTGTGCTGTAGCAGTTGCAGAATGGTGGCTTCGGTTTTATTGGGTACTTTATTGGATACTTTATTGGGTGCTATCTCTTTTCTGCTGTTTTGGAGAGCGTTTAGAATCTCATTGAGCATAAAGTCGATGAAAGGCCCTGACTGTCCCTCCTCGGAAGACCGGGAAATAGCATTATAATAGGCCTCCTGATTGGCAAATACCATATTTTCAACGGGCAGGTGCTCAAATATCGGATTCAAACGGCCCAAAATAATTGATTGCCACAGGCGACCGGTACGTCCGTTGCCGTCCGAAAACGGGTGGATGAATTCGAATTCATAGTGAAACACACATGAACGTATCAGCAAATGATCTTTGGATTCTTTCAGCCATGAAAACAGGTTGTGCATCAATTCGGGAACGCGGTGCGGCGGTGGAGCAAGATGAACGAGGCCCTTTTCGCCAAATACCCCTACGCCGCGGTCGCGATACCGTCCCGCATCCTCTGCCAAGGCTTCCATCATAATACCGTGTGCTTTCAGTAAATCCACTTCGTCAAACGGATTTAGGCTGGAATACATGTCGTAAACGCGAATGGCATTTTTTACCTCTTGTATCTGGCGGATGGGTGCAACTATGTGTTTGCCATTTATGATATCGCGCACCTCATCTACAGTGAGAGTATTTCCTTCGATAGCCAGTGAAGAATGGATGGTCTTTATGCGGTTGGCTTTACGTAACCTTAAACTGTGGTCTTCATCCAAGGCGATATTGTATCTCTCCAATAACGCGGTTATATCCGCGATTAGATTTATTGCATATGCCGATACTGAAAAGGGAGGGGGTGTCATTTTTCAGGGATGTAGGGTAGGTAGCGTTATTGTGTGAGCCCGATAGCCCTCAGCCCTGCGGGCCTCGCGGCAGGAGCTCGAAGGAGTCCACGTAGATGCTGGTGGTGGTGTGCTTGATGGCGTTGCGGTCTTCCCACACGCGCGTGCGGATTTTGCCCTCAAGCAGCAGGCGTGAGCCTTTGCGTATGTATTTTTCGGCAAATTCGGCGTTGGCGTCCCACATCACTATGTTATGCCACTCCGTGCGTTCCGGAATCTGAACGCCGGCAGGGGTGGTGTAGGCCGGTTCGTTGGTGGCGAGGGAAAACTCGGCCACGAGGCGTGTCTGCACGTAGCGCATCTTGGGATCGGCGCCCACGTTGCCCATCAGTATTGCCTTGTTCATCGCTTGCAGGAGGCTAAGAGGCCGGCGGCTACGGCGGCCGAGAATCCGGCCTGCTCCATGGCCAGGAGGCCGCGGATTGTGGCTCCGCCGGGGGTGGTTATACTGTCGATCAAATCCTCGGGGTGTGCGTCCGGAGTTTCGAGCAGGGCAGCTGCCCCGCGCAGGGTGCGGGCTATATAGCCGGTGGCGTCGGCGGGTGCGATACCCAGTGCCACTGCGCCTTCGGTGGCCGCGCGCACATATCGCAGAGCAAATGCGATGCCGCATGAGGCCACGGCCATGGCCGGCTCGAAAAGGCGTTCCTCCACGATGGCCACTTCACCGGTGGGCGCAAGCGCATCCTTGAGTTTCCCGGCTGCGGCCGTACCCTCTGCGTTGTGGCATATAAAGCTCATTCCCTCGCCGCAGGCGATGGCCACGTTGGGCATCAGGCGAAGCACGCGTGCGGCTCCGGCTTTCTCAAGCTGTTCCAGCGGGATGCCGGGCGCGAGGCTCACCATGACGGCCTCCGGGGCCACCGCAAGTGCCTGCTGCATGATGGAGATGATAAGGTGGGGCTTCACGGCCAGAATCACCATATCGGCACCACGCACGGCCTCCGGGATATTGTCGGCTACGCGCATTCCGGGGCAATCGGCGGCAAGCGCCGTCGCGCGGGCTGCCGTGCGGTTGTGCACGGCCACTATGCATCCGGCCTGCCACAGCGCGCGGGCTATGGGCGCGCCCATGTGGCCGGTTCCTATTACTGCTATATTCATAACTGTAGAAATTTTGGAGCTGTGAGATAAACGCCGAAGGATATACCCACGTGCCACCCGGCGGTGTAGCCCGTGGTGTAGTTGCACCATCCGGTGATGGCGGCGAAGGGGAGCTTGTATGATATGGCCGCTTCGCCCAGGAATTCGGGGTCGCGCAGCCAGCGGCCATAATAGGCCGTGGAGCCGGCGCTATCCTCGCATATTTTGCGCAAGGGCAGGAAACCGTACAGCCCGAGGCGGGCGCTCAATGCGTCGTTGTAGCGGTATATGGGCACAAGGCCGGCTCCCAGGAAACTGTTGGCGCGGAAAGATGCGCGGAATGCATCGGCGCTCGACGGAGTGGGCTCGAATACCGGTGCCGCCGTAATGGCTGCGTTATAGCTCCGGGCGAGCTTGCGCGTGGATAGCATGGCGTGCCCCTCCACGCCCATGCTGAAGTGGTGGGAGGGTGTGAAATATCGCCGCACGCGTGCCTCTGCCTGCACCCATAGGGGCGACGACGACTCTGCGGTGAGGCCCGACAGTGCCTCATGGTGCCTCATGCTGCCTCCCACTGCCATGGCGCGTGCCGATAGGGCGAAGCCCTCCACGGGATAATTCTCGGCGTTGAGGGTAGAGCGGCGGTAGGTGGCGCCGGCCTGCCACAGCACGTAGGAACTGCGGTCTCGGCCGTATGAGAAGTTGCCTATGCTGTTGTCGCGGTAGAAATAGTCGAGCAGATTACCCACGCCGCCGAAAGCATATAAAGTGCCGCTCCGGCCTGCTGCCATGCACAGCTTCAGACGTCCGAAAAAATCCTTGCCTGTGACGTAGACCGGCAGGCGGTTGTCGAAAAAGGCTGCGGCCGATTCGTAGTAGTTGCGCCTCGATGCCACCGCCTCCAGCCCCACTGCCATGGGCATGCGGGTGGGTGTGTAGATGCGTGCATCCACGGCGCCCGCCATGTAGCTCTGTCCGATCCATGCCTGGGCGCCCGCTTCCATGCTGTGGAAGCTGAGCGATGATATGTGGGCGGCCAGATACAGGTAGCTGTTGGTCGACGATGTGAGATAACCGCCCACCGAGGCCTTGGCATTGCTCTGCAGCCATGCGCGTGCGTTCAGCCCGAAATAGCGGGCCGAGTCAGGCCGGTGGGCTATCAGGCGCATGTCGCGTATGCGGCCGGTGGAGATGGCGCGGTAGTAGGCATCGCGTGCGGTGGCCACGCCGAAGGTGTCGGTGCCGGCAGCATGTCTGCGCTGCTCGAAAAGATGATGCATGAAGCGGTTTTGCTGCGCTGTGCCGCCCGAGATATGCACGCTGTCGAAGCGTAGCTCCGGCACTCGGGCCTTGAACGCCTTGCGGCGCACCTCGCGGGCCACGGCAGGCATGCGGGCCGTCACGCGGCTGCATATCGTGTCGATTCTCGCCTTCGCAAATTCATAGCCTATGCGGCTTATTTCCTCGGCCCGCTGGAAGTCCAGAAGCCCGAATCGGTCGAGATCGAGGCGCAGGTTCACGAGCATGTCGGCCGGAATATCCGCTTGATCCGGGGCCATGATCAGCTGTTCTATCTGGTCGAGAAGCGAGGTCTGCGGTCCGCTGTCGGTGCTTCCCACGTTCACGCCTATCATTATGTCGGGAGCGAATTCATCGCGCATCACGTCCAGAGGATAGTTGTCGTAGATACCGCCGTCGTAGAGTAAGGTGCCGTCTATCTCGGTGGGTTGGAACACGCCCGGAAAGCTCATTGAGGCCCGCACGCTCCGGCCCAGGTCGCCGCTGCGCATCACCACCTTGTGCTTGGCCTTCCCGTCGCTGGCCACACAGCGGAAAGGCACCATCAGGCGGTCGTAGTCGCCGCCGCAGGCGGCCGTGTAGGGCGAGAACAGGCGCATGAACTCGAAGTTCATGGGCAGGGGCGATATGAGGCTTGCGGGCACGGCTTCGGCGGTGTCGCGGCGTCCCACGTTGAAACTGAACATCGCCGGCGACACCGGCGGGGCGCTGAAGTAGTACGACAGTGCCGGGTCGATAGTGCCGGTGCTCCAGTAGCCGAAAGATTTCGACGTCACCAGCTCCAGCATCTCGTCGGGCGTATAGCCCATGGCATATAGCGAACCTATGATTGAGCCCATCGAGGTGCCGGCCACGTAGTCGATGGCTATGTCGTGCTCCTCCAGGGCTTTGATCACGCCTATATGGGCGATGCCCTTGGCGCCGCCCCCGCTCAGCACCAGGCCCACGCTTTGCCTCGCGCCGGCGGCCAGGGCAAGGACAGCGGCCAGAATTATCACTCCGGCCCGTTTCATTGCGCCGTGATGAATGAGTCCTTGAATCCCAGGAAATACAGCACTCCGTCGATGCCAATCGTGGAAATGCTCTGCTTGGCCGTCTGCTTCACCTTGGGCTTGGCGTGGAAGGCTATGCCCAAGCCGGCGGTGGCCAGCATCGGAAGATCGTTGGCGCCGTCGCCCACGGCTATCGTCTGTGCGATATTGATATTCTCCACCTGCGCGATTATGCGCAGCAGCTCGGCCTTGCGCTTGCCGTCCACTATGTCGCCCACGTAGCGTCCCGTGAGCTTGCCGTCGGCGATTTCAAGCTCGTTGGCATATACATAGTCGATGCCGAACTTGCGCTTGAGATAGTTGCCGAAGTAGGTGAAGCCGCCCGAAAGGATGGCTGTCTTGTAGCCCGTGCGTTTGAGCACTTCCATGAGGCGCCCCACGCCCTCGGTGATGGGCAGGTTTTCGGCGATTTCCTGCATCACGCTTTCGTCCAGGCCCTTGAGCAGGGCCACGCGCTCCTTGAAGCTCTCGCAGAAGTCTATCTCGCCTCGCATGGCGCGCTCGGTGATTGCACGCACCTGGTCGCCCACTCCCGCGCGTTCCGCCAGCTCATCGATCACCTCGGTCTCTATCAGCGTGGAGTCCATGTCGAAGCACACCAGGCGGCGACAGCGGCGAAACAGATTGTCCTGCTGCAGCGATATGTCGAATCCGTTCTCGGCCGATATCTGCATGAAGCGGCGTTGCATCGCCGCCACGTCGCGGGGATTACCACGCACCGAAAATTCCACGCAGCTCTTCGACAGCGGCTCGTCGTCTTCGTTCAGCGGCATGCGTCCCGTAAGGCGCTGTATGCTGTCGATGTTCAGTCCTTGCTCGGCGATCTCGGCCGATACCAGCGCTATATGGCGCGCGCTCAGGCGGCGTCCCAGCGTGGTTATGATCCAGCGGTTCTTGCCCTGGCGCTGCACCCAGTCGTTGTATTCCTGCTCGGTGATGGGAGTGAAGCGGATGCGCACGTTCAGCTCATAGGCCTTGAAGAGGAGGTCTTTCATTATGTCGCCGCTGCAGCGCCCGCTGGTGCTTATCAGGATGCCCAGCGATAGATAGTGGTGGATGTCGGCCTGGCCAATGTCGAGGATGCGCGCATCGTATTTGGCCAGGATTTCTGTGAGCGCCGATGTCACGCCGGGGCGGTCGGAGCCGGAGATGTTGATGAGGATGAGTTCGATATCCATAATAGTTATCTTGCTTCTGTGTCGTAGTTCTTGAAAAAATCCGCCACGGCGCGGCGCAGGTCGTTGAAGGCCTGCTCGGTGGTGGCGGGCACGGGGTCGTCAGGCCCGCACACCGCCAGCGTGGCGAAAGGATGCCAGCCTTCCACACGGCCGCCCACTGCCAGCACCGGCACTCCTGCCTTATAGGCGTGGCGTGCCACGGTGGCCACCACCTTGCCCATCGACGTCTGGCTATCCACGCATCCCTCGCCGGTTATCACCAGCCTCGCGCGGTGGAGGGGAAGCGACAGCTTGCTCAGCACCAGTTCGGAACCCATCACGAGGCGGGTGTCGGGCACCAGCGACAGGGCATAGCCGATGCCGCCGCCGGCACCGGTGAATTCGGCTGCCGGATTGCCGCCCGTGAGTCTGGCCCAGTGCTCCAGCCCCTGCCTCAGACGCTGCATCTGCGACGGCTTGAAGCCTTTTTGGGCGGCGAAGTCGAGGGCCGACATGCGCCCCAGTGAGGGCAGCAGCGAAGCACCCACATCCGCCACGCCCATCAGATGGCCGCTGTAGCGGCTGAGCCCCGATAAATCCACGCGGCGCACCGTGTGCAGTAGCTCCGGGGTCAGCGGCTTTTCTATCAGCGCTCCCGTGGCGTCGTAGGCTTTCATGCCCAGGGCCTGGAGCATACCGGCACCGCCGTCGCAGCATGCCGTACCCCCGATGGCCACGTACGTGTCGGCGCCGCGTTTGATGGCTGCGCCCAGGGCATAGCTCGATCGCTGCATGGCGGGTGTGCGCCCATAGCATTGCGGCCCCGTATAGGCGTATGACTCAACGATATATTCGCCGTCGTCCAGAAGCGGTTCGAGGATTTCGGCAGTGCCCTCGCCGCCGTCGGCCATAGGGCATATCTCGATTGACCCGTCGGCACCCGCGTCGGCGAGGCCCAGGGAGATGGCGCGCGCGGCCTCCGAAGCCGAGAGCGTGCCTTTGAATTTGTCCGGTGCGATTATTATCATATATGTGACAAAGGTACGATTTTTTCGCAAAACCACCGCGCCCCATGCTCATTTTGTTTTTTTTCAAAAAAATGTATTTTGTTGCACGCTGATGTTCAGATATATAAGGCTTGAATTCCGTGAATCGCGTCTTCATGTGCGCGATTATAGGAACTCGGTACTTGATTGCTTCGTAACTTTGCATCGTAAAATAAAAAACGCCCCTGAGCTCAGGACGTTCCCCGGCCGGGATTTTACACACATCCCGAGATAATCAACCCTATTTGTCAAACCCATTAAATCTACAATCTTATCCACATGTTTCACCTTTCAACCCGCCGTCCGCGCGACATGCCCTGAACCTTGGGGCCGCTTCCGCATGTTTCGACAATAGCGCTTCCTCGCAGCTTCGGAAAACGTCCCTCCCCAAACCGCCTTGATGGCCCTGCTGCCGTTTGATCTTCGTCCTGATACGGGGGCGCGCCATGGAGTGCCCCTGCATCATCTATTCCTTTTTTTATGCTCAATTCACAATATTGACATCTCATTATGTTTTTTTCGTAATCTCCGCGCGGCAAAGTGTGGGGAAAAAACCGTATCTTTGCATATATTTTCATAATTTACGGAAATCATGAGATTCGCCTCCAGATTGCTCCTCGCGAGCGCCCTTGCCACCGCGGCCATAGTGCCGGCCGCGGCCGAGAAGTTAGTAATGATGCACACAAACGATACCCATTCGCAGATCGATCCTTTCGACGACGACGATATGGCCGGTGTGCTTCGCCGCAAAGTCGTGATCGACAGCGTAAGGGCCCACGAGCCGCACACGCTGCTCATCGACGCCGGCGACATGGTGCAGGGCAGCCTGTTCTTCACCATCTTCGGCGGTGAGGTGGAGGAAAGAGTGTCCAACGCTCTGGGCTACGACCTGCGCATCCTGGGCAACCATGAGTTTGACAACGGTATCGACAGTATGGCGCACTGGATGGCAATGTCGGATGCCGAGCTCATCAACACCAACTACGACATGCGCGGCACCCGCCTCGTGGGCAAGCTCTTCAAGCCATATACTATAAAGGAAGTGGGCGGCCGCCGCATAGGATTCATAGGTATCAACCGCGACCCCGAAGGACTGGCCAGGGTAGGAACCTACGATGGCGTGAAGTATCATGATGCCATAGCATCGGCAAATGCCGCTGCGTGGTGGCTGAAGAATGTGGAGCACTGCGACGCCGTTGTGGCTCTCACCCACATCGGATATAAGGTGAGCGACGATATCGACGACGTGACTCTCGCCGCCTCATCGCGCGATATAGACGTGATTATCGGCGGACACAGCCACACCGTGATCGACCCCGCCACCGCCAAAGGACGCGAGATGGGCCGGCTCCTGAACGCTGCAGGCGATACCATCCTTGTGGCGCAGACAGGCAAAGGCGCTCGTAATCTGGGTATTGTGGAACTCGATCTGGAGACTCTGCGCCCCTCGTCGCGCTATATCAGCGTGGACGGTCGCCTCGACAGCCGTGTCAATGCGGATCTTGCCGAAATGATAGCAAGCTATCGTCAGGGGGTCGACTCGCTTAATGCAGTGCGCGTGGCCACTTCGGCCATCCCCCTGCCGCAGGGTAGCCCCGAACTGCTCAACTACGTCACCGACTTTGTGCTGCACCGTGGCAACGAGCTTGCCCCCGGCGTGGATCTGGCCATCATGAACCGCGGCGGCCTGCGCCGCTCGCTGCCCCAGGGCGACATCACCGAGGGCCAGATAATTATGATGATGCCGTTCTACAACTACATCGACGTGATCGACATCAAGGGCTCCGACCTTATGGACGCATTCGACGTCACGGCGGCTTTCGGCGGACAGGGTGTGAGCAGCAACGTCACCGCCACCGTCAACACCACCACCAAGAAGGCCTCAAACGTGAAAATCAACGGCAAGCCTCTTGATCCCGATGCCACTTACCGCCTGGCCACCATAGACTATCTGAGCTCCGGCGGCGACTATATGAAACCTTTCACGCGCGGGGCCAAGGTGGCACAGAGCCCCAATGTGATCTACTACGATCTCATGGACTACATGCGCGCACGCAACGAAACAATCAACCCCTCGACCGAACGCCGTGTCAAGGTGGTGAAATAACAATTATAGCATAATGAAACTCAAATTCATTCTCCCTGTGGCCGCACTCACGGTGGCTGCGCTGGCCGCCGTGGCCGTGCGCCCGAATCTTGTGGCCCGCGCCGATACCCGAGCTTGCGAGAAGTGGGTGGACTCGGTGTACAGCACTCTCACGCTCCGCCAGCGGGTGGCCCAGCTCTTCTGTCCCAAAATCGACCCGCGGCGCGCCGATGCCCGTCAGGCCGCCAAGCGCTATGCCGAGGCAGGTGTGGGCGGTCTGCTCTTCAGCGAGGGTAATCTCGAGCAGTACGCGTCGCTCACCAATTATGTGCAGAGCCTCGCCAAGGTGCCCGTGCTCATGACTTTCGACGGCGAGTGGGGCCTATCGATGCGCGTGGACGATACGCCGCGCTTCCCCCGCAATATGGGCCTCGGTGCCGTGCGCGACGAACGCCTGCTATATCAATATGGCCGCGAGATGGCGCGTGAGTGCCGTCTGCTGGGCATACATGTGAATTTTGCCCCGGTGATGGATGTGAATTCCAATCCTTCCAATCCCGTGATCGGTCATCGCTCGTTCGGCGAGGACCCGGAGCGTGTGGCAGCCCTGGGTCTGGCATATTCCCAGGGCCTCGAGGACGGAGGCGTGCAGGCAGTGGCCAAGCACTTTCCCGGACATGGCGACACAGCCACCGATTCCCATAAGGCCTACACTCAGGTGAATCACACCCGGGCCCTGCTCGACAGCGTGGACCTCGTGCCGTTCCGCAGCTATGTGGATGCCGGATGCTCCGGCGTGATGGTGGGGCATATCTCCGTGCCATCTGTTGATCCCTCGGGCACACCTGCGTCGCTTTCGCGCAAGCTCACCACAGGCCTGCTGCGCGACGGTCTGGGATTCGACGGCCTGATCTACACCGATGCCCTCGACATGAAGGGCGCGCAGGTCACGGGCAAGAACAACTGCATCCTCGCTCTCGAAGCCGGGGCCGATGTGCTTCTCTCGGGTTTCCGCACTATCAGCGACATAGAGGCCGTGGAGGCCGCAGTGGTGGCCGGACGCATCCCCGCCGCCGATATAGAGCAGCGCTGCAAGCGCGTGTTGCGCTACAAATACCTGCTGGGACTCAACGACCTCAAACCCGTGGATGCCGATATCAATCGCCTCTCGGCTCAGATCAACAGCGATCGTGCCGACCGTGTGAACCGCCTGCTATCGGCAGCCACGATGACTGTGCTCCGCAACGACGGCGGCATCCTGCCCCTGGGCGATCTCGACAAGAGGAGCATCGCCGTGGTCAACATTGGTGCTCCCGCAGATAATGAATTTGCCGACATGTGCTCGCGCTATGCGGCAGTGGAGAATTTCACCGTCAAGGAGACCTCGCGCCTCACGGCATCCCTCGTGGCCTCCATACGCAAGCACGACGTGGTGATTGCGGCCATCTTCACCGACAAACCATGGGCACGCGAGGCCGCCGCAATGCTGCGCGGCACGCAGGGCCTCGTGGAAGTGTTCTTCGTGAATCCTTACCGTATGGCGCGCTACGATGCCGCCATCAAGGGCGCCGCAGCCGTGGTGCTGGCCTACGACGACACCCCTCTCACTCGCGAATATGCCGCCCAGGCCGTGTTCGGCGGAATCAACGTGGACGGGCGCCTGCCGGTGGCCGTGAAAGGCCTTTTCCCCAAGGGCGCCGGCATCGACCTGCGAAAGACCCGCCTGGGCTATACGGTGCCAGAGGCCAAGGGCCTGCGCGCCTCGCTTTCCGACAGCATCGACAGTATTGTGGGCGTGGGACTGCGCACAGGCGCTTTTCCCGGTTGCCAGGTGCTCGTGGCCCGCGGGGGCGATATCGTGCACAGCCGCAGCTACGGCCACACCACCAAGGGCGGTCCCGAGGTGACGCACTCCACCGTCTACGATCTCGCTTCCGTGTCGAAAGCCCTGGGCACGCTCCCCGGCGTGATGAAGGCCTACGACATGGGTCTCTTCAACCTTGATGATCTCGCCTCTAAGCACATTCCCGGCCTGCGCGAGTCCGACAAGGCCGATGTGACAGTCAAGCAGCTCCTCTACCACGAGTCGGGTCTCCGTCCATCGCTGGCCGTGCATGATGCGATGTTCGATCCCGAGAGCTACACCGGCAGTCTGATCTCAGGCAAGAAGGACGCCGCCCATAGCATAAAGATTCAGAACCGCGCCTATGGCAACGACGCAGCTCGCCTGCGCTCCGACATCACCCGCAAGGCCTCGGAGCCAGGCTTCGATATCGAGGCAGCAAAAGGTTTGTATGTGGGGCAGGCCACTATCGACACCCTGATGAACCGCATCTACCACTCGCCGCTGCGTGCCAATAAGAACTATACCTACAGCTGCCTCAACTTCTGCCTGCTCATGGATATGGAGCAGCGCCTCACGGGGCAGCCCCATCAGCAGTTCATGACCGACAGCGTGTGGGCTCCTCTGGGTGCCTACACCGCATGCTACCGCCCCCTCTCCAAGCATCCCCTCGAAAAGATTGCGCCCACCGAAAACGACACCTTCCTGCGCCGCCAGACGGTGCACGGCTACGTGCACGACGAGACGGCTGCAATGCTGGGCGGAGTGAGCGGCAACGCCGGTGTATTCGCCTGCGCCGATGATCTTGCCAAAGTGTGCCAGATGTGGCTCAATGGCGGCACTTACGGCGACAAGCGAATACTTTCGCAAGCCACCGTAGATCTCTTCACCAAGAGCAAGAGTCCCACCTGCCGCCGCGGTCTGGGTTTTGACAAGCCCGACGTGGAGAATCCCGAAAATTCGCCCACATGCGACGAAGCGGGCCCCGCCGTCTACGGACATCTGGGCTTCACGGGCACGGTGTTCTGGGTGGATCCCGAGCAGGATCTGATTTTCATCTTCCTCACCAATCGCGTGAATCCCACCCGCGACAACTCTGCCTTCAACAAGCTCAACATCCGTCCGGAGCTCTTCCGTCAGGTCTACAAGGCCATCATCTGAGCTTTCAGGCCACACACAGCAAGAGGCTGCGCCCGCGGGCGCAGCCTCTTGCTGTATGTTGTTTTATCCGAGGAGTACGTCGAGCACCATCATGAGCATGAAACCGAGGGCGAATCCGATTGTGCCCATGTTGGAGTGTCGTCCTTCCTGAGTCTCGGGAATAAGCTCCTCCACCACCACATACATCATCGCTCCCGCAGCAAACGACAGCAGGTATGGCAGAATCGGAAGCACGATGGAGGCCAGAAGAATGGTGATAACGGCGGCCACGGGCTCCACGGCACCGCTCAGAGTGCCCATGAGGAAGGATTTTTTCTTGCTGTTTCCGGCACTTCTCAGAGGCATCGACACGATGGCTCCTTCCGGGAAGTTCTGTATCGCGATGCCCAGCGACAGGGCCAGGGCACCGGCCATGGACAGATAAGAGCTGTGTTCGATCGCCGCTGCGAGCGCCACGCCCACCGCCATGCCTTCCGGAATATTGTGAAGCGTTACGGCAAATACCAGTTTGGCCGTTCGTGATATGCGCGCTCTCGGGCCCTCGCTCTGATTGCTGTCGATATGCTGGTGCGGGATAATCTCGTCGAGAATCAGCAGAAACAATATGCCCGCGGGGAATCCCACCAATGCGGGAATGATGCTCATGATGCCCTCCTTGCCCGTCATTTCGATCGACGGGATCAACAGGGACCACACCGAGGCGGCCACCATCACTCCGGCGGCAAAACCCGTGAGCGTTTTTTGCATGCGCCCGGGCATCGCTTCCTTCATCAGGAAAACGCAGGCCGCTCCGAGCGTGGTGCCGAGAAAGGGCAGTAAAAGCCCTGCAAATACTCCGTTCATGCATATTCAAACAAGGCTGCGATATAATTGGTTCTATAAAAAAATCTATAAAATGCCGTGCAATAGGAAGTTTTCTGCTATCTTTGCGGAATAAGACTGCATCATGAAAAACATATCAGCATACTTCATCGCCCTGCTGCTCCTGCTGGGTGGCTCCGGCTCGGCCCGCGCGCAGCTCATACAGCGTGCCGAAAATCTCATACGCACCGTACTCACCGAGAACGACCGAGACAGCATGCAGGCCGCGGAGGATTCTCCTGCAGCCATGCGGGAGCGTCTCTCGCGCGACTCCGCGCGCATGGCCGAGCTCGAGCAGAGACTGCGCGAGATGACCAACAACGAGCTCATGCTGCTCGCGCAGATCGATAATGTGCGCAATGAGCACCGCACCGCCGATTCCCTGAAGCTGGCCGATCAGCGGCATCGCATAGACTCCCTCCGGGCTATCACTCCCGGCGTACCCGTGGTGGTGGAGGGCGACACCCTCATGGTGCTGTATGCCAACCGCGGAGGCTACACCGCCTCGGAACGCGCCGCAATGCTGGCTGATGCCATGCTCCGGTGCAGCCGCGACAAAAACATGCGCGGCGACACTTTGCGCACGCTCGAAAACGAAGGCTACACCGATATAATGTGCGGCCACAAAGTGCTCCACACCGTATCGGATCTCGATGCGATGTGGGAAGGCACCACACGCACGGAACTCGCCGCAGGGTACGTGCCCGTGCTCGCTGCGAAGCTGCAGAGTATGCACCGCGGACGCACCTTCCTGGAAATTCTGTCGCGTGCCGCTCTGTTTGTTCTCGTGGTGGTGGTGCAGTATCTGCTGTTCCGGCTCACCAATTATCTGTTCCGCAAGCTGCGCCGCTATCTCATTCGCTTCAAGCAGCAGAAGCTCAAGCCGGTGATTATACGCGACTACGAATTGCTCGACAAGCGCCGTCTGGGGCGGATTCTCATATTCTTCTGCAACATCCTGCGCTATCTCGTGCTGCTCACGCAGCTGATGTTCAGCGTGCCCATTCTCTTCGCAATATTCCCGCAAACGGAAAAACTGGCATTGACCATATTGCACTATATTCTCGAGCCCGTGCGTATGGTGCTCGTGTCGATCGTGGATTATATTCCCAATCTGTTTATTATCGTGGTGATATGGCTGTGCATCAGATATCTGATAAAGGGCCTGCGCTACATCGCAGGGGAGATTGAGAGCGAGAAGCTGAAAATCAACGGCTTCTATCCCGACTGGGCTCGCCCCACGTTCAATATCGTGCGCTTTCTGCTCTATGCGTTCATGATAGCCATGGTCTATCCATATCTGCCGGGTGCTGACTCGGGCGTGTTTCAGGGTATATCGGTGTTCGTGGGTCTCATCGTATCGCTGGGATCAAGCACGGTGATAGGCAATATCATAGCCGGACTTGTGATCACCTACATGCGACCGTTCAAGCTGGGCGACCGTATCAAGCTCGACGACACCACCGGCAATGTGATTGAGAAAACACCCTTCGTGACGCGCCTGCGCACACCCAAGAATGAAGTGGTGACGATACCGAACTCTTTCATAATGTCGTCCCACACGGTGAACTACAGCGCCTCGGCGCGCCGCTTCGGCCTCATTATCCACACCACCGTGACCATCGGCTATGACGCTCCGTGGCGCCTCGTGCACCAGTTGCTGATCAATGCCGCCCGCATGACCCCCGGCGTGCTTGAGGATCCCAAACCCTTCGTGCTCGAAACTGATCTGCAGGACTATTATCCCTGCTATCAGATCAACGCCTATATAAAGGATGCCGACAGGATGGCCCTGATAATGTCGGAACTGCACCGCAACATCCAGGACGTGTTCAACGAAGCCGGTGTGGAAATCATGTCGCCCCACTATGTGGCCACCCGCGACGGCAACGCCTCCACCATCCCCGCGGATGAAATGAAAGGCACTCCGGTGGAGGATTGAACGCACTATTTACCCGCTCGGATATTCCTAATTCTGCCGTAAATTCTTGATAAGAGCCGCTTTGCGGAGTAAAGGAGGCGGCCTGTCATAGGAACGCGCCATGACATGCCTTCGTTTAATGCATCTTTGCATGGATTGCAATGACCGCATGGATAGCCTAATATCGGACGGTGGCAAAACCATGTGGCTTTCATTATATCCATGCATCCCCAGTCTTTCAGAATCTTTGCCTCATCCACTTTTTGCAACGAGAAGAGGTGTGCGGGAAATATTAAATCTCTGAACAGAACAGCGGTATTATTGTGGCTTTTCAAAGCGTCCACATAAAAATAAGTCAGTGGATGGTCCGGCGAAGAAGCTGGATGGGTATAGGAGGCGACAGAAAGAGAGCCAAAGTTATTCAATACGGATGTTACCTTTGAAAGTTGATTGCCTTCAAGACCTATTTCGAGCTTGAGATTATTTTGACGGGCGAATCTTGCAAGGTAATCGTATTGTGATCCCAAATTATTGTACGCTACAAAAAAGCTGTGCGCATCGGTGATTTGTTTGTCCGGTCGGATATCAGTGTCGTGAATGAATTCTATGTCCCGAACAACTGCTTTTACAAAGGTTTTTTGGCGCAACAGATATAAAATTTTTGCCATGGCATTCATTTCTTGTCTGATAGATCCACGCGTGGTGTCGACAATGTAGAATGGCCGTATTTCCACATCTTCATGTGCAAGTTCCACGAGACGGAATGTGGAATCGAGTCCTCCAGTCCATAACAGGTTGATTGTCATTTCTTCAGCAGGTAGTGGATTGTGCGGGCACAGAGTAGGCGCGGCGGGAGCTGTGGATGCGGAAGCCGGTGAGGGCGAGGACAATCGACATCAGAGGCGACATTATGTTGAAGATGCAGCAGGGGAGGTAGACTATGGTGGCTACTCCCAGCACGGCGCTCTGCGTGACGCCGCAGGAATTCCAGGGGATAAGCACCGATGTGACGCTGACGCTGTCTTCCATAGTGCGGCTGAGCAGGCGGGGCTCAAGGCCGGCGCGGCGGTAGACGTTGCGATACATGTTGCCGCCTATTATGAGCGACAGGTATTGGTCGGCGGTGCAGGAGTTGAGAAACAGGCCGCTGCACACGGTGGTGCCCACGATGGAACCGCGGCGCGATAGCTTGCGGGTGAATGCCTCGGTGATTGATCCAATCATGCCGGTGCCTATCATCACGGCACCGAAAATCATGGCGCTGAGCACAAGGGCTATTGTGGGCAGCATACCGGTGATGCCGGAGGTGCCGGCGAGTGAGTCGAGCAGCTCGGAGCCGGTGCTGAGGGATGTTTCCTGCCACAGCGTGCGGGCTATTCCGGCTATGTGGCCGGCATTGCCTTCGAGCAGGGGAAGCAGGTGGGGCTGAAACAGGAATATTCCCGCTGTGCCGGTGGCTGCGCCGGCTGCCAGTACCCAAAGGGTGGGGACGCGGAGTGCGAGGAGCGTTACGGTCACGGCCGGAATCACGAGGGTCCATGCCGAGATATTGAAGGTGGAATGAAGCGCGCCTGTGATTTCGCTTGCGCTCGCCGCGTCGCCGTGGTCGCTCCACAGGCCCACCACTGCATATACAGCCAGTGCCGCGGCCATGGCGGGCATGGAGGTGAGCATCATGTAGCGGATGTGCTTGAACAAGTCGACCCCGCATGCCGAGGATGCCACTACGGTGGTATCGCTCAGCGGCGACATCTTGTCGCCGAAATAAGCGCCGGAAATGATTGCGCCGGCTATCCAGGCCACCGAGTAGCCCAGCACGGTGCCTATGCCCATGAAGGCCACACCTATGGTTGCTATGGTGCTCCACGAGCTTCCGGTGAGCACCGACACGGCCCCGCACACCACGCAGGTGATGACAAGGAAGTAGGTGGGATTGATGATGTTCAGGCCATACACGATGAGGGTGGGCACTACTCCGCTGAGCATCCATGTGGTGGCCACCATGCTTATGCACAGCAGCATGGGCACGGCGGGGAGAATCTGCACGGCGCTGCGCTGAAAGCCGGTGCGCAGCGAGCGCGCCGAGTAGCTTCGGCTCAGGCGACCGATCAGGAGGCTCAGTGCGGCCGCGCTAAGGAGAATCGCGGGGCTGTAGGTGTTGATAAGCTCGGCACCGCCGCTTGCGATGATGCCCACGAGCATTACGAGAAGAAATATTATGGGTAGCAGCGAGAGCACCGGCGAGGGGCGGCGCAAGGCACCCGATTGAGGGAAAAATACGTTGTTCATTTTTTGCGACTGCAAATTTACAACTTTTTTCCTTATCGGCGCGTGAAACATTGATAATTTATGGCATGTATGAATAAATTTGCCAAAAATATGTGAAAAGCTATCGCACTTTGTCGGGGTTGCGGGCGATGAATTCCTTCCAGGAGCTTGGTCCGGCGGTTTTCTGCGGCCGCGAGCTCTCGTAGAAGTGGGTGAGCGCCACGGCCAGGGCGTCGGAGGCATCGAGCTGGGCAGGCAGTGCGGAGCGATCTATTTTGAGGATACGGCGCAGCATCTCCTGCACCTGCTCCTTGCTGGCGGCGCCGTTGCCGGTGATGGCCATCTTGATTTTGCGCGGCTCATACTCCGTGATAGGCACGTCGCGGGAGAGCGCGGCCACCATTGCCACGCCCTGGGCGCGCCCCAGCTTGAGCATCGACTGCACGTTCTTGCCGAAGAAGGGTGCCTCGATGGCCATTTCGTCGGGCAGGAACCGGGCCACGAGCTCCGTCACGCTCTCGTGGATGCGCCGAAGCCGCAGATAGTGGCTCTCGGTGGTCTTGAACTTGATTGCGCCCAGGTCGATTACCTCGGGCGTGCGGGAAGCGAGGCCCAGCACGCCGTAGCCCATCACGTTTGTGCCGGGGTCGATACCGATTATCACGCGCTGCCAGCGGCGCATATCGTCGGGAGCGGGCACGTTCATAGCACCTGGAGATTTGTGGCGAAATTCAGGCAACGTTCGCCCCACCGGGCAGTCATTTCGCTGTCGAGTGCTGCCCCGGTGCCGTCGGCCCAGCGCTTCACGTCGCGCGGCCCTTGCGCGAGCAGCTGCAGGGCGTAGCTGTCGGCGGCGGGGTCGGCATTGGATATCACGCGGGCGAGAGCCTGCACCTCGAGCCCCTCGGCCTCGGCGCGTGGGATATAGGTGCCCCGAAGCCATTCCAGGAGCGCGGGAGCCAACGCTTTGTCCACGCAGTAGGTGATGTTGTGGATTATCATGGCGTTATCCTATGCTGCCGCGCTTCATGGCGCGCGAAATGAATCCGAAGTGGCGGCGCACCGTGGGCAGCGTGCCGTAGTAGTAGCACATGATGCGGAAGCGCTCCCAGAGGCTGCGGCGGCGGTGTGCCGTGGTGGTGCCTTCGGCGAGATAATCCACGGTCACGGCGGGGATGTGCACGTTGTGGCGCGAGTGCTGGAGGCAGCGGATGCACCATTCGTAGTCGGCCGAGTATTTCCAGCGGGTGTCGAAGGCCGAAGCCACGCGGCGGTATGCCACAAAGGCCTGGTGGCACACGAGCATACCCTGGGCGAAGCTATCGAGGGTGAGTTCATCGGGTGCGTCGAGGTGGCGCGGTCCCAGGCGACGGCGGTCGCTGTCCACGATATCGGTGTGGCCGTACACCACGCCGGGATAGTCGTTGGCCATAATGGCATCGGCATAGAGCTGCAGTGTGTCGGGCGAGTGCAGGGAGTCGCCGGCGTTGAGAAACATGATGTATTCGCCGGAGGTGTGGGCCAGGCCCTTGTTCATGGCGTCGTAGATGCCTTTGTCGCGGCCACTCATGACGGAGCGGAGCCCGGAGGGATGCGCGGCAAGCAGGTCGAGGGTGCCGTCGGTGCTGGCGCCGTCCACGACGAGATGTTCGTACAGCCGGCACGTCTGTGCGTCCACGCTTTCGATGGTGGGGAGGATGGTGTCGGCGGCGTTTCGGCACACCGTTATGATAGAGAACAGCGGTTTCATTCTGGCTTGCAGGAGGCGAACAGGGTTTTTACAATTGATTCGGTAGCAGGCATTCCGGCGCGGGTGCGCAGGGTGTAGCCTATCTGGCGCTGGCTGAGGTTGTGGGCCATATAGTTGGAGAGATGGGGCATGGCCGATGCGGCCACCTGTCCCCAGCGGTAGGCATAGGCCACGGGCATCGAGAGGATGCGCGGCGGCTGGGCGGTGAGGCGGCTCTCCTCGATATCGTCGATGGGCAGACAACGTGCGCTCAGGCCGTCGTTACTGTCGGCGAGCACACACATAAGGCCGTCGCCCGGCCGCGCAATCGAGGCGAATTCCAGCGGCGCACCGTCCCAGTAGCGCAACTCCGTTTTCTCGGGCTTCTCAAAGATTTCCCTGAGCGGCACTTTCGCCACGCGCTCGCCGGCGAAAGCCATAACCAGGAAGCCGCCAAGGTCTACGTCGTCGGGGCTCACCGTCAGGGCCAGCGTGCAATCTTTTTCGGTGTCGCAGTACATATCGGAGTTGGAGTATTTGATCTCTCCCTTGTCGTTGAAATAGATGTAGTAAGCAGGGGTGCTGAACCCGTCTTCGTAGGAGTGGAGCACGTTGCTGCGCCAGGCCGACGTGGCTATGGAATCGACATGCTCCTCGGCCTCGTCCACGTCCACGGGTGTCACCGTTTCGGGCTTGGGGGCCGTTTCGGCGTTTTCGTCGGCGTCGTCGTTGTCGTCGCCCAGTTCGAGACCGGCTATGCGCATCATCTCGTCGTAGCGGCGCGCGCGGTCGGCCATGAATATGGTGCGGCTCTCGTCGAGCATGGGCACCGTGGACGAACTCTGGCGCACGAATATGCTGCCGCCGAGAAGCACGGGGCGACGGCTGGGGTCTACCTTGATTATGATCACGCCACGCTCGGATTCCTCGTCGACCGAGACGTGCACGTAGTTGCCCACGGTGGAGCCCAGGTCGTAGCTGCTGCGCACGAGATTGTCGATGTGGACGCAGAGATTGTCGAGCGAGCGAATGTTCTTGAACTTCGAGAGGTAGGCCAGATCGTCGGCCAGGCCCTTCTCGTAGTGCTGGTCGTTGACACCCAGGAAGAGCGTGCCGCCGGTGGAGTTGAGGAAGCCGGCGATGATCTCGAGGATTTCCTGATGCTGGCGGTCGGGGTCGGGGCCGGTGAAGGTCTCGCCCTTGCGCAGCGCAGGAAACACGATGGAGCTCTTGAATTCCACGTATTGCGATTCGGATCCGTAGTGCTTGAGGTGCTGCGCCTCGGTGTTGACGCCCAGCAGGCTGGCTATGCGCTTTTTGATGAACTTGAGGTTTTCGGTGTCTTCAAGGCCGCCGGAGGCAAGCATGTTGTAGCTGCTCACGAGGCGCGCGAGCTTTCCTTCGAGCTCGTTGCGCGGCGAATTCACGTAGGGCGCGAGGCGCTCTATGCTGTCCGGGTCGCCCAGCCAAGCCACTATGCACAGGCGCGAGAATATGCGCTCGAGCAGCGGATGCTCCTTGACTGCACCCGACAGAGCGTCGAGGCTCTCGGTGTCGATCCGGGTGTTGTCGGCATAGAACTGGTGCTGACCCAGAAGTGCCATGTGGGTGTGGAGCATACGCGCGGTGCGCTCGTCGCCGGCCACCAGTGCGAGCACCCGTGCGAGCCCCAGATAATCCACGGCTGCAAGGAGCTGCGGAGTGGCCAGAGCACGGAATCGCAGCATCTCCACTATCTCCATGAGCTCGTCCACGCCCAGCAGCTCGTCGGAGTCGCGCATGATTTCGTCGTCGGCCTCGGTGTCGTTCTCGGCACCGAGCTGGCGCATGAGAAACACGAGTGTGTCGTCTTTGCTCACGGTTTCCCCGTCGTGGGCGTAGTCCACGATTTCGGCCAATAGATTGCCCTCCACGGGGATGTCGGTGAGGCGCACGCGCACGTATGTCTGCGGCTGGAGGTTCTCGAAGCCGTAGCTCTTCTCGATGAAGAAGCCGAAGCCACGGTCGCCTATGGCGCTGTAGCGGTTGGCTCCGGCCACGGTGATCACGGCCAGCATCTCGTCGGTGCGGTTTGCCAGTTCGGTTCGCACCAGTTGGTCCGCCGCTTCCTTGAGCGAGAAAAGATAGCGCCCGTTTTCGTCGCATTCCTTCACCTCGGCCCAGAAGCTCAGGGGCTTGCCGTTTGTGCCGGTGTAGCACCGCGGGTCAAAATTCTTCACCTTGTAGTCCACGATGTCGGAGCGGTAGAGGTAGCCTTTGTCGCGCTCGAAGCAGGGGTCTACAATCTCGCAGAGCAGCCGCGGATTTGATCCGAAGCGGTCCGCCTCGGCGGATATCACGCGAATCTCCACTTCGTCGCCGGGCTCGGCCCTGCGACGTCGCTCGGCGGATGCGGGTGCTGCGCGTTCTTCGAGCAGGGCCAGTTCGATCTGCTTCCACAGTTCCTGATGAGCCTGGTATTTGCGCAGCTTGGCGGCGCTCAGCTGCTCCACACCCTCGAGGTAGATCTGCGGCGTGAGCCACGTCATGGAACCGTTGGGCAGCACGGGGCGGGTATCGGAGTCGTCGGTGCGGCGCACTGTGAGGCCGTCGGATGAAAGCTCCACGGCCACGTGGCCGGCACGGAGCACGCGAGTGCCCGAAATCTGTTTCTGGGCCTCATGCAGTGGCGTGGAGAGGGCCGTGACCATGAGTGTGTAGTTCTTGATGCTGTCGTAGCCGAATTCCAGGTGGTGCGTGCCTCCGCCCAGCAGCGAGTAGAGGGCCTTGTCGAGAAGCGCCTCGGCGGAGCGGGGCCGTGCCAGGGCAGCGTAGCGGTAGAGGCGCGAGCGGTTCAGGCTGTAGGCCTCGTATGTGTCGGCGTCGGCTATGTGGAGCTGCAGGGCGATGGCCGTGAGCACGTTCTCGAGGTTGTCGAAGTCGGCCTGCGTCTCGGGCTGCGGCAGCTCGTCGATGCGATGGCGCGCATCCTCCACGTAGATCTCGAACTGCTCCACGAATGCGCTGCGGAATGGCTCGACGGTCCAGGTGTTGAGCTGCCACTGCATCACGGCGTCGTAGATGCTGCTGAGCGCTTTCTTTATCAGTGCCGGCTTGAGACGGAACACTGCCATCATCGTGCCGAACTGGAGCTTGGGGTGGTAGAGATAGCCGCTCTTGCGCAGTTTCTCCATGAGGCCCATGATATAGCTCTGGTCGGTGCCCTGGGTGAGCAGCGATATTGCACGCAGGTATGGGTCCACGCTCTCGGCGGTCTCCGTGAGCTGGCGCTGCATTCCGGCGCGCGTGTCGCCGGAGCTGTTGCGCAGGAATTCGCTGTCTTCGAGCAGCATGAGCGCGGCATCGCGCAGGGCACCGAACATAGCCCGCAGGGCGCGGGCATTGCGTGGCACACGGGCCGTGGCGAAGAGGTCGGCCATTCCTGCACGCAGGCCCTGCATGGCCGTCATGGCCCATCCGGCGCGCATCTCGCGCATCTCGGCCCGGGCCCGCGCCATGGCGTCGATGCGTTGCAGGAAGGTGTGGAGGAAGCGCACGAGCACGGGCGAGAGATTGAGCTGCCCCAGGATGTCGTCGACAGTGAGGTACTGCAGGGCATCCTCGGCATAGTCGCGCACGATCATGAAGTTGCGCTCGGTGAGGCGCACGAAGCGGCAGCGCACTTTCTGGCCCAGGGTGAGGCGGGCGTCGTTGTCGACGAGGCGGAAGATAATGCCGTTGCTGTCGACAAGCTCGTAAGGGCCGTCCTTTGCCTGCGGCAGATGCGTGACCTTGAAGTCGTAGCTTTCGTGGGCCCAGTCGCGGTCCCCGTACAGCCTGTGCACGTGCTGCGCCGGCACATGGCTAAGGACGGGAAGCCCGTCGCGTATCATTTTCACTCTGCAATAAATGGTGGACGGCAATGGCTTGCCTCTCTGATACAGAAACTTGGGTAGGCGCAACTCCACGCCGTCGTTCAGCAGAATCCTAAAAAAATCTTCATTAATATCGGCCGAGATGTCGACCGGAAAATCATAACATTGGTCTACAATATATTCTTCCATAATTAATAAATGTGAAAACAAGACAAAATTAGAGATTTTTTGCGATATAAACCGTAATTTTGCGCTAAAATAAGCAAAAATATGACTCCTAAAATTGGTGATACCGTGCGCTACCTCAACTCCGTGGGCGGAGGCATCGTGGTGCGCATCTCCGGCAATATGGCCTACGTGGATGAAGACGGATTCGAGACCCCTGTGCTGCTGCGCGAATGTGTGGTCGTGACCCCGGCCGGTGCTCCCGCTCCGCGCCCCGGCACGATGAGCGCTCCGCAGCCGCGGCCGGCCGAGCCTGCTGCTCCGCAACCTCGCCAGCAACCCGAGCCGGAGCCGCAGATGCCCGTGGAGGAAACGCCCGACGGCGAAACACTCGACGTGGTGCTGGGATTTGAAGCCGTGAATCTCAAGAATCTGAGCCAAAGCGCGTTCGAGGCCTATCTCGTGAACGATTCCAATTATTGGCTCGACTATTCCATAGCCACACGCGCCGATGGCGACGAGCTCTGGACCTTGCGCTACCGAGGCACCGTGGAGCCCAATATGCAAGTGTTTGCGGGCGAGTTCACCCGCGAGATGCTGCCGGAGATGGACCGCCTCGCGGTGCAGTACTGCGCGTATAAAACCGACCGCGGCTTCCGGCTCAAGACCCCGGCACAGGTGGAGTTCAATCTCGACACCACGCGCTTTGCCAAGTTGCACTGCTTCGTGCGCAATGAGTATTTCGACAATCCCGTGATAGCGCTCGATGTGGTGCGGGCCGACCGGCCCTCGCGCCCTCTGCGCGTGGACCCCGCTCAACTGGAGAAGGCTATGGCCGAGAAGCGCCGGGCCGACCGCCCCGTGCGCCGCACTCGCCCCGAGGCGGCGAAGGCACGCCCGGGAGTGATTGAGGTGGACCTGCATGCCGCCGAGCTTTTCGATGATATGCGCGGACTGAGTAACGCCGATATTCTCAACGCCCAGGTGGACCACTTCCGCCGCGTGATGGACGAGAATCTGCGCCACCCGGGCACGCGCATCGTGTTTATCCACGGAAAGGGCAACGGTGTGCTGCGTCAGGCTCTGGCCAAGGAGCTCACGCACCGCTACAAGGGCCACGACGTGCAGGATGCGTCGTTCAGGGAGTACGGCTTCGGAGCCACTCAGGTGACTATCCGTAACACGCGCGGCAAATGATTATCCTGTTTTCGGGCTGTGGCAACACCGCGGCCGTGGCCACTCGGCTGGCCGAGATTACCGGTGATGAAACGGTGCGCCTCGATGCGCGGCTGCTACGCAACGATACGCCGGAAATTGCCGTGACGGGGCGCCGCGTGGTGTGGGCTTTTCCCACCTACAGCTGGGGCGTGCCGCCCGTGGTGCTCCGCTTCATGAGGCGTGTGCGGCTCGAGGGTGCGACCGACGTGCCGCATGTGATGGTGACCACCTGCGGCGACGATATAGGCGACTGCGCCTCGATGTGGCGCTCCGCCGTGCGCGCCCGCGGTTGGCAGGCGCGGCGTGCTTTCAGTGTGCAGATGCCCAACACCTACACCACCATGAGCGGCTTCGACGTGGATGCCCCCTCGCTGGCCGATGAGAAACTTGCCGCGATGCCGGCGCGAGTGGAGCAGGTGGCCGCGGAGCTCGACGCGGACGGCACCGACGATGTGGTGCGAGGCTCGTGGCCCCGCCTGAAAACGCGGGTGGTATATCCATGGTTTGTGCGCGTGGAGATGTCGCCGCGGCCTTTCCGCCACACCGATGCCTGCATCGCCTGCGGCAAGTGCATGAGCGCGTGCCCGATGGCAAATATCGAGCCCGATGACGACGGCCGGCCCTGCTGGGGCAGCGACTGTGCCTTCTGCCTGGGCTGCTACAACGTGTGCCCCGTACACGCGGTGGCCTATGGCCGCAAGACACTCCGCAAAGGCCAATATTTCTACGGCCTCGGCTCACGGCCCGGCCGCAAATAATGCCTTACCTCAGCGCACGCAGCTGATGAGGAAGCGCATTGGGGAATGAAGATAAACAAAAGAACACAAGCTACAGAAGGAACGAAAGCTGTTTTATCTGAGCGCTTTCTTTATTTTGTATGGCTGTTCGGCGTCCATGTCGATGATGCCGCTGCGGCTCACCCGGGTGGTGCGCGCCATAGTGCCTTAGCTGTAGATATAGTTATTAATCCGCATATTACCTCCGCGCTTATTTTTCAAGAAGTACGGGAATATTGAGCGAGTCGCTTATATGCAGGTATTCATCGTACGATATCGGCCCGAAATGAATTTGTTCCTGCTTGTCGATGATCCAGTAATATGGGGTGTCAATTCCCATTTTATAGCATCCCTTCTCCACCCCCTTGTAGTCCGAATAGGAGTATGTATCGGGACGCTGTTTCACCAGTATAAAGCGCTTGCCATATTTGCATTGCTCAATTTGAGGAGGTATATCAATTCTGTTACATCCCGAAATGCTATGTATTAAGCGGGATTCGACAATATACTTGTATCCTCCACCTAAATCAACCACGTAATTATCATAGTCATCAATAGAGCACGAAAATAGTATCATGAATAATACAAAACACAGATGCGTTAATGATTTAATAACTGTTTTATCCGTTTTAGCCATTTGGGTGGTGATGTAAATTTCGTTTCGTTGTAAAATTTTATTTGATAAGGAGTACCGCGGCCAGCCACAATACTGCCGATTATAGTTTCTACATTACGCACGCGTGTCAAAAAAGATGTACCTGAATGCATGTCAAAATCGTATGTATCTGGATTAGCCTTTACTGAGCCATTTTGTTGTGGCTTAAGATAGATATGCCCATACACTAAACCATCTATAGGATTAAGTCCCTTAGTTAGAAGATTTACGTATGCTCCATTCTCTGGCAAGGAGAATAATATATCGTATAAACCAATTTTACGAATATCCACATATAAGGGTTCTCCATTTCCGTTTCGATACCATTCGTTGGCTTCAGAAAGTGTTAGATAGCCGTCGTAGTCGGGGCGATCTGGTAGAGTTTTGTAATGTGATTTTATCTTGCCAATTGTTTCTTCATCAAGGGTGTTTGGGTCGATAGCTAATTCTTTAAGCTTATCATCGGTCATGTTTATATCATAATCCTGCTCATTGATAATATAGAAATCCCCGGTCATTCCATTCTCGTTTGTCCCAAGGAATTTTCCGTCAGTTGAATAAATCGGGAACAATCCATCCGGATCTACATTTGCAATCGGATTACCGTTGCAGAATACGTATGGTGAGATTGGGTAGAATTTCTCTGCCATAGCGTCGGGAACGCTCCAGAGGAGGGCGGGTGCGAAGTGCTGGCGGGCGCCGTAGTCGTATTCGCCTGTTACGGTCATGCGCTCTTTCCCGGCATAGAGGCGGGGCTGGCCTGCGGGTGTGCGGTGCGGCTCTCCGTAGGGGTAGTAGGTGTTGCGCTGCTCGATGGTGCCGGCGCTGTCGGTGACGAGTACCACGGAGCCCTGGTAGTCGTTGTGGAGGTAGTGCACGGCGCCGCGGGCGTCGAAGTAGCCGCCGGGGAAGTAGGTGTTGCGCTGAAAACGCGCAGGCATATATGTGGATTTGCTTATAATATATTTATAATCAGTCATTGTCATTTATTTTGTATAGGAACATCAGGCCTGGGAATCCCATTGATTAAAAAAGCCGTTTTCTTAATCTCCATTTGCGTTAAGTCAATTATATTTGGATTCTGGATTTCCAGCCATTTATTTATGATAGGTTGAATGTTCGTAAAATCCTTTATTAAGTCGTTTTTAAGTTGGTCAATACGTTTTCTATATCCTCTTCTTGTAAAGAATCTCTTTAACATGTAAGAGGGTTTGGCAAATTTTGGCTTTCTCATCCCGTAAATGCTGAATGAAGGACTTAAAAGTAGATTTTTTTTACTATTCATTATATTTAACTTCATTTCTCGAGTTATGTGAGTGCCTTTTGTAAAGTTATTATCGGATTTAATTTCAAGTATTTGTAGATGTATTTGGAATTGCCTGCTGATGTTAGAACTGGGTATATATACATCTAAAAATTCAAAATAATTAGCCTGTATTCTGACCAGTTCATAGCAGTAGCCGGCAGCGCCCGGAGACCATCCCCAATCACTATCCCATATAAACGGGATTTGTAGATCTCTCGTGAATCCTTGTGCTTCAAGTAGGGGTAACAATACTTCAAAAAAAAGTTCGCGTTTGGCGATATTTTTTTCTTTAGTAGTTACCTTGCCTTTATAGATTTTTTTATTTGCTTCTTTCTTTTTGTTATTCATATTATGTAAGTTTTATTATCTTTTTTCAGGAGCCAACGCTGGGTATAATAGAGAGGTATTGCGTACCCAGCTGCCAATATCGGTACTTGTTGTGCGGTCAATATCAATTGGATAATCGCATTTATTCCATGCTCGGATTTGGTTGGGCGTTTTGCCGGACATATTAAATTTACTTTCACGGATTATAATATCTCCGGTTTTCTCATTCTTAAGTAAAAAATCGAAATGAGCTTTTTCTTCACGCCCGGTTTTAGTTGTTCTTCCAGTGGAAACCCTATGAGGACTTTGTGCTACGTCATAGCCTTTAGCTTTATATTTATATTTAGTCACGGCCTCCCCGATTTTTCCTTTCACGGCAGGACTTGCTTTGTCAAGGGCTTTTTCTACTCCCTTTCCTACTGCCGCCCCCACTGCGCCGGAAGCTGCGCCTACGGCTGCATCCGTAACAATATCTTCAGTGGAAAGAACTTCTTCACCTTGAACGGCACGGTCAGCCATTCCTCCTGCCACATTCGCGGCGGTGGTTGCGGCGATGGCTGCGGGAGTGCCGAGGCCAAGGGTTGCTCCGGTGACTCCTCCGACAACAGTTCCTCTTGCAGCAGCTCCACCGACCGCATTCCAATCCGTGGGATCATCTTTAAACAGCTGCGTAATAAGT